>CAZOYV010000232.1:0-13598 GCA_964584075.1 uncultured Rickettsiales bacterium
TATCGAACGTCACGGTTGTTCAGGGCGGGTCAAGGCCGGCGGCTTGGCCGCCGCGGGCGGAGCGAGTTCAGCCTTGTTGCGCCCTGAACAACCGTGGCACGCTCGAACGGCGGCGGGCTCCCCCCAGTCCGGGTCCGATTCCCACACGTCTCCGCCACATCGCCGTCGGAGACACGGCGCTGGTTCCCTGCTCGAGGATCCGGCGAGCCCGAACCGACATGATCCTGACCGGACGAAAACGTCCCCAGCCTGCCCCGTTGTCCCCCTCACGGGTTCTCTCTTGACGAAGGATTCACCACCGGAGCACTGGCATTCATGCGCCACAGGCGCGATCCTGGATGTCGGAGGGATCGGAGGTCTTCGATGCGGTTCGGTCGTGGAAGGGTCGGGCGGAGCGGAGCGGGGCTGATCCTCGCGGCGGGGTTGCTGGTCACGACCAGCTGCAGCCCCCACGAGCCGTGGGAGCCCCCCGACGAGCTGTACGAGAAGGTCGGCGGGATCATCGGCGGGACGCCCACCAGCGGCTGGCCGGCGGTCGGGGCGTACCTGATCGACGGCGGCTACGGCGGGATGTGCACCGCCACGCTGGTGGCCCCCGACGTGCTGCTCACCGCGGCCCACTGCGTCGAGTACTCGGGCAACGACGACATGTTCTACGTCGGCGACGACGTCAACAACGCCACGTGGAACGACCTGTGGGACATCGACCAGGCGATCGCCCACCCGGGCTACAACTGGAACGGCTCGCCGTACCACGACGTGGCGGTGCTGCTGCTCAACCAGCCGCTGTTCGGGGTCGACCCGATCCCGGCCAACACCACGCCGTTCGAGAACAGCTGGGTCGGGGACTGGTTCCACTACGTCGGCTTCGGGGTCGACGACTACTACGGCGGCAACAACGCCGGGATCAAGCGCGAGACCGACATCCAGCTGTACGAGTACTACAGCTGGGAGTACGTGCACTACACCGAGGGGACCAACACCTGCAGCGGCGACTCCGGCGGGCCGAGCATGGTCGAGCTCGGCGGCGACTGGTACGTCGCCGGGATCAACTCGTTCGTCCAGGCGATCGAGAACAACCAGGACGCCTGCCACGGGATCGGGGTCGAGATGCGGGTCGACGCCGACCTCGACTTCTTCGACGACTACTTCGACCCGTACCCCGGGGACGACGACGCCGGGGACGACGACGCCTCGGACGACGACGCCGGGGACGACGACGCCGGGGACGACGACGACGACGGGCAGTACCTGGTGGGCCCCGAGAACGACTGCAGCTGCTCCCAGCACGCCACGGCCCGGCCGGCCTCCGCGGCCGCGCTGCTGGTCCTCGCGCTGGGTTGGCTGATCCGCCGCCGCTGAGGCTCAGGGTGACGCGGCGCGGCCCTTGGTGGCCAGCGCCCGGATCCGCGCCGCCGTCTTGCTGGCGGTCTCCGCCGGGAGCCCCGGGACCAGCGTGACGCGCTCCGGCGCGGCGATCACCACCGTGGCGCTCCCCGTCAGCGGGTCCGTGACCACGGTCGCGCCCCGGGCCTCGTCGACCTGCAGCCCGGTGCGGCGCTGGATCTCGAGCCAGCGCGCCGTCGCCGTGGCCAGCGCCTCCTCGCCCCCGCCGATCGACACCCAGCGCCGCGCCTCGCCGCCGATCGCCACGCGGCAGCCCGCGGCGCCGAGTGCCCCCTCTCCACCCACCGGGAAGCCGTCCGCCGCCGCGGCGAAGTTGCGCAGCGCGAGCGGCCCCGGCAGCGGGACCTCGCTGCCCGCGGCGCAGGCCTCCGGCAGCACGCCGACGCCGGCCAGCGCACCCGGCTCGACCGGGGCCGGGATCAGCCCCCGCAGCAACGCCAGGCGCGCCTCCCCGGCGCCCGGGCCCGGCCCGGCGAGCTTGACCAGCTCGTCGCCGTGCAGGCACTCGAGGTACAGCTCGTACCGCGAGCCGACGTACGGCGCGGGCAGCGCCTCGGCCGCCGGGTCACGCCCGTAGCGGAACAGCGCGTGCGCCGCCGCCGGGCTCGCCATCCGGTAGACCTCGACGAGGATCTCCTCCTCGCCACGCCGGTAGTAACCCACCTGGAGCGCCGCGAAGCCATATTCATGGAACAGCTCCGCGCCCCCGTCGATGTGCTCGTACAGCGCGCCGCCGACGAACTCCTCGTGGTCCGCCCGGGTCCACTCCCCGACCTGCTCGGGGAGCTCGGTGGCGCGCACCGGCCCCATCAGCGCCACCGCCCCCAGCAGCGCGATCCCGGCCGCGCTACCCCGTGACATCGAAGCGCTCGACGCGCAGCTGGTGCAGCCGGCACTCGCCGGCGCGCTGCTCGTGGGCCTGCACGACGTAGTCGACGTCGCGCAGCTCGCGGTCCACCAGGGTGGCGCCGTAGGCGTCCACCGCGACCGCGTCGGTGGAGACCACCACCTCGCCCACCGCGCGGGTCTGCCCCGGCCCCGACGGGCCGTTGGTCAGCAGCACCGTCGAGGCGTCGAGCACCACCAGGTCGGGCCGGATCGCGGTGGCCAGATCGGCGAGGCACTCGTGCAGGCCCCGGTAGTGGAACGAGCGCGGGTCGTCGATCACGCCCATGAAGTTCTTGATCGCCATCGAGGTCTCGGCGCCGGCGTGGTGCTTGGCGACCGGCACGTCGATCACCACGTCGGCGTCGAGCACCAGGTCGGCGACCCCCAGCCGGTCGAGGATCCGCCCCATCGGGACGAGCACCTCGCGGTAGCGCTCGGGCGCCTCCTCCGCCGGCGGCATGTGGACCATCGCCGCGCCCACGCCCTCGACCCCTTGCTGGATGCCGATCTCCCGGGCGTAGGACGGATCGTGGTGATGGTAGACCTGCACCGTGCCGCCGGCCTTGACCGCCAGCTCGGCCACCGCGCGGACCACGTCGGCGTGGGTGTTGATCGCGTACGGCGCCGGCAGCGGGCCGATGATGTTGGGGTAGACCAGCACCCTGGCCCCGGGCCACACGAAGCGGTCGATGCCCCCCACCATCCGGATCGCCTGCAGCGTCGCGGCGTACGGCTCGGCGGCGTGCGCCACGGCGACGTCGGGCCACTCCGACGCGATCGCCAGCGGTGTCCGCCCCAGCGCGGCGGCCGCCCCGAGGGACAGCAGCCCCCGCGTGACGTCCCTACGGCTCGGTCCCTGCGCCGTCATCGGCGCCTCCTTCCTCGCTCGTCGGCGGCGGCTGGCCCACGCCCTCGGGGCCGGGGCGCACCGTGCGGTCCGCGGGCCGCCCGTCGGCGTCCACCAGCCGCAGCGTGCAGACCATCGGCCCCGCCACCTGCTCCACCCGCACGACCACCTCGTTCCAGCCCTCGGCCAGCGCCAGCTCGACCGGATCGTCCCCCCCGGCGTGGCGGCCCAGCGAGCGGCCGCCGAGCCACGCCGCCCACGGGTCGTCGCTGTCGACCTCGAGCCGCACCGCGTCGCCGGCCCCGGCGGCCTCCACGTCGAACCGCAGGTAGACCCGGTCTCCCTCGACGGGCTCGCGGTTCAGGGTCCGGGCGTGGTCGTAGTAGCCGTAGCGGTCCGCCAGATCGACGGCGTACCAGTGCTCGTTCCCCACCGCCCAGGTGTGCTCCTCGTCGCTGGGCTCCTCGCCGTCGGGCCAGCCGATGTCGGACAGCACCAGCAGCCCGGTCCGGTAGCGGCCGTACTCGAAGTCGGTGCGGTACGCCGCGCTGTACGCCGGGAACGAGCCCAGCACGGGTGGATCGGCCTGCTGCGGGTAGCGGCCGCGGAATGCCGCGTAGGCCTCGTCGGCCCGCGCGAACTCGTGGTCGAAGAGGTGGACCCACGGCAGCAGCGAGGCCGCGTGGCGCTGCAGGTCCTCGGGCGCGCCGAGCTCGTCGAGGGTCGTCAGCGCGGCCAGCGCGTCCGGCGCCCAGGTGCGCATCGCCTGGGCCCCCTCGGCGAACCGCCGGTAGGCGTCCCACGGCAGGTCCTCGTACTCCACGACGGCGTCCGGCGCCTCGATCAGCGCCAGCGCCGGCCTGGAGTACGGGTAGGTCCGGATCAGCTCGGCGTAGGCGCGGGCCGCGTCCTCGGGCCGCTGCAGAGCGGCCAGCGCGTCCCCGTGGGCGGCGTGGATCGGCGGCATCTGGCGGTGGTCGACGATCCCGGCCGCGAGCAGCTCGGCGAGCAGCGGCTCGGCCTGCTCGGGGTGCCCCGCCGCGGTGTAGATCGTGGCGCACTCGCGGTACACCGCGAACAGCGGCTCGGAGACCCGCGTCACCGGCGGGAACGCCTGCTGGCCGATGCGGACCGCGTGGTCGCAGTAGGGCACCGCCCGGGCCGGGCCCGGCGGGTCCGAGGCCTCGGCGGGGGGCTCCGCCGCGGGGTCCGCGTCCGCCTCCGCGGCCGCGGGCGGCGGCGTGGTGCGCGCCTCGATCAGCTTGCGCGCGGCGTGGAACGCCCAGCGGTCGTCGGGGTAGCGCGCGATGACCTGCTCCAGCAGCGCCTCGCCGCCCTCGACCGCGCCGCGGTGGAGGATCCGGATCCGCGCCACGGTGTACAGCGCCAGGGCCGCGTCCTCGTGGGCCGGCTGGGCCTCGGCGAAGGCCAGCAGGGCGTCGTGGGCCTCGTCGTAGCGCTGCTGCTGCAGGTGCTGCAGCCCGGTGGCGAGATCGGGACGGTGCGCCGGGCAGCCGATCGAGACGAGCAGCCCCAGCGCGACGGGGACGATCCAGAGTTGGCGCGCGCGCATGTTCGCTATTATCGTGCAGATTCCCCCGGGGAGGAGGACACCGATGACCGATTACGCGGGGTACCTCAAGGTCCGCGACCTGCTGGCGCTGCAGCAGCCGATCTCCGACGGCCCGGCCCACGACGAGCTGCTGTTCATCGTCGTGCACCAGGTCTCGGAGCTGTGGTTCAAGCTCGTGCTCCACGAGCTCGACCGGCTGCGCGACCAGCTCGAGGACGGCGACGCCCAGGGCGCGGTGGACACCCTGCGCCGGCTGCGGACGGTGTGGGACGTGCTCGGCGACGGGTGGAAGGTGCTGGAGACGATGACGCCCGAGTCGTTCGCCGCGTTCCGCGGTCCGCTGCAGGGCGCCAGCGGGTTCCAGTCGGTGCAGTTCCGCGAGCTCGAGTTCGTGCTCGGCCGCCGCGACGACGAGCCGCTGCACCAGCACCCCGCCCAGAGCGCGGAGCGCCAGCGGCTGATGCGCCGGCTGACCGAGCCGCCGCTCAACTCCGCGTTCCTGACGTTCCTCGAGGTCTCCGGCCACGACGTCCCGCGCGAGAGCGTCGAGGCCGCCGCCGCGACCCCCGGCTACGAGGACCCCCGGATCCAGCAGGTGCTGGTCCGCGTGTACCGCCACGACCCCGCGGCGCGCGCGGTCTGCGAGGGGCTGCTCGACCTCGACGAGGCCCTGCAGGACTGGCGCTACCGGCACGTCAAGCTGGTCGAGCGCCAGATCGGGGCCAAGACCGGGACGGGCGGCAGCTCGGGCGTCGACTACCTGCGCACCACCCTGTTCCGCCCGGTGTTCCCCGACCTGTGGGCGGTGCGCAACGAGCTGTGACCCGATGCAGCTGGAAGACCTGACCGGCCCGAGCAACGCGCTGGCCCCCCACTACCGCCGGTTCCGCGTCGACCAGCGGCTGCTGCTCACCGGCCACTCGCACCAGGCCTGGCCCGACGTCGCCGAGCGCGGCCTGCAGCGCTGCTTCGCGGACGCCGCCGAGCACGTCGACGACAAGTGGGCCCGCGCCGAGGAGCGCGCCGAGCGGGTCCGCCGCGGGTTCGCCCGGCTGCTCGACGACCCCGACGGCGACTACGCCCTCGGCGCCAGCACCCACGACCTCGTGGTCCGCCTGCTCTCGGCGCTGCCGCTGCGCGCCCGCCCCCGGATCGTGACCACCGACGGCGAGTTCCACTCGCTGCGCCGACAGCTCGCACGGCTCGAGGAGGAGCGCGTCGAGGTGGTCCGCGTGCCGGCCCACCCCGCCGCAGACGTCGGGGAGCGCCTGGCCGCGGCCGTCGACGACCGCACCGCCGCGGTGATGGCGTCGTGCGTGTTCTTCGCCTCGGCCCACCTCGCCGGCCCGCTGCGCCCCGCCGCCGACGCCTGCGCGCGCCACGGCGCGGTGCTGCTGGTGGACGCCTACCACGCGCTGGACGTGGTCCCCTACTCGCTGCGCGAGCAGGGGCTCGGGGACGCGTTCGTCGTCGGCGGGGGCTACAAGTACTGCCAGCTCGGCGAGGGCAACGGCTTCCTGCGCGTGCCCCCCGGCTGCTCGCTGCGCCCCGTGGTCACCGGCTGGTTCGCCGAGTTCGGCGAGCTCCAGGCGCCGGCCTCCCCCGGGGCGGTGCGCTACCCCGCGGGGCCGGGGCGGTTCGCCGGCTCGACCTACGACCCGGTGAGCCACTACCGCGCGGCCGAGGTGTTCGCGTTCTTCGAGCGGCAGGGCCTGACCCCGGCGCTGCTGCGCCAGGTCAGCCAGCACCAGATCGCGCGGCTGGCGCGGGGCTTCGACGCCCTGGACCTGCCCCCGGCGGTGATCGACCGCGACCGCACCGTCCCGCTGTCCCGGCTCGGGGGCTTCCTGGCGCTGCGCGCGCCGGCCGCCGGGGCCCTGTCCCGCGCCCTGCGCGAGCGCGGCGTCCACACCGACGCCCGCGGCGAGGTGCTGCGCCTCGGCCCCGCGCCGTACCTCTCGGACGGTCAGCTGGAGCAGTCGATCGCTCAGCTCGGCGAGGCGGTCTCGGCCCGCTCCTCGGCCTGACGCACCAGCCGCTCCTGCAGCGTCTCGTCGGGCACCCGCTGCGCCTCCAGCAGCTCCTGACGGTACCGCCGGTACTCGGCGATCGGCCGGTCCCCGGGGACCAGCTGCTCGCCCATCTTCAGGTCGCTGCGGTACGGCCGCTGGGTGACCACGACCCGCTTGTCCTGGCGCAGGATCACGATGCTGAACAGCTTGCCGAGCCACGCCACGAGGTGGGCGATCCCCGGCACCGGCACGACCTTGTGGTAGTAGCGCATGTACAGGCGGGAGTCGTGCTCGTCGACGGGGACGAACGCGATCATCACGCGCACCTTCTCGTTGATCCAGTTCTGCCACACGTTGGGGAACCGGAAGTCCAGGTGGACGGGGCTGTCCGCCTTGTCCAGCTGGTCGGCCGTGCGTGGCTTGCTGCCGTCGTCCGCCTTGTTGAACACGTAGAACCGCAGGGTGTCCCCGTCCCGCTCGACGATCGGCCCCTCGACGAGCGCCCGGCCGCCGCGGCCGATGGTCGTGCGGTGGACGAACGGCAGGTGCACCACGTCGAGCTGGTTCTCGATGCAGCGGGAGTAGTGCATCGGCCACGGATCGATGAACTGCGAGTAGTAGAACGAGTCGTCGAGGTCATCGAACCACGGCAGCGGAGGCAGCTCCTCGGGGGCCTCGCCCCAGTAGATCCAGATGAACCCGTGGGCGTCCCGGGCCGGGTACGCGCGGACGGTGAAGCGCTCCTCGATCGGTGTCGCCCGGCCGTTGGCCGGCAGCACCTGGCAGCGCCCCGCCGTGTCGTACTGGAAGCCGTGGAACGGGCACTCGACGTGGTCGCCGACCACGCACCCGGCGCTCAGCGCCGCGCCGCGGTGCGCGCACAGGTCCCGCGCACAGCCGACCTCGCCCCGCCCGGTGCGCCACACCGCGAGCTTCTCGCCGAACCGCGTGACGCCCACCACCTGGCCGCGGCGGACCTCGCGGGAGTCCAGCGCGGCGTACCAGCGATCTCGGATCATCGCCGTCCCTCCATCCTCCCTACCGGAACACCAGGTCGAAGTCGGTGGCGCCCTCGCTGTCGGCGCTGACCAGCTTCGTGTAGTGCACGCAGTACAGGTGCTGGCGCGGCTCGGGCTCCCCCGCGACGTGGACGATCTCGCCGACGAACAGCGTGTGGTCGCCGGTGGTGAAGCGATCCACGACCCTGCACTCGAGACACACCGTCGACCCCGCGATCCTCGGCGGAGCGACCTCCGCCGAGGGCACCGCCTCGAGCCCGAACTCGGCGAACTTGTCGTGGTCGCGCCCGGACCTCGTCGAGCATTGCCACGCGGCCTCGGCGAGCTCGGCGCCGGGGTAGTTCACGACGAACTCCCCGCCCTGCTCGATGCAGCCGTGGCTGTGGCGCTTCGGTCCGATCGAGATCGCGATCAGCCACGGGTCGAACGAGGTGAACGTGACCCACGAGACCCCGATGGCGTTGGGCTTGCCCGCCTCGTCCAGCGCGGAGACCAGCACGAACGGCAGCGGGCTGGCGAGGGTGATGGCCTGGTTCTTGGTCAGTTCCTGCATGGAGACCTCCCGAGGCTCGCCATTCTAGCGGCTCTCGGCTCTGCTATCCTCGACAGGTGGCCGGTATCCTGCTGATCCCCGTCGCCGCCATCGCCGCCATCGTCCCGATGGTGCTGTACCTGCTGGTGTTCTGGTGGCTCGACCGCTACGAGCGCGAGCCGCTGTGGATGGTCGGCGCGACCTTCGCGTGGGGGGCCGTGGGGGGCGCGCTGCTCGCGATCGTGTTCTCGATCGTCCTCGACACCTCGCTGGGGCTCGTGCTCGAGGAGCGCCTGCACGAGGCGGCGGGGCCGGTGATCGTCGCGCCGTTCGTCGAGGAGCTGACCAAGGGCTGCGTGCTGCTGCTGATCCTGCGGCAGCGGTTCTTCGACAACACCACCGACGGGTTCGTCTACGGCATCGCCACCGGGCTCGGCTTCGCGATGACCGAGAACTTCCTGTACTTCTCGATGACCGCGATGAGCAATCCGGGGGGGATCTTCGGCCTGATCGTGATGCGGACGCTGTTCAGCGCCCCGCTCCACGCGATGGCCAGCGGGACGTTCGGGGCCGCGCTGGGGCTGGCAAAGTGGCGCCGCTCGCTGCTGCCGCGGCTGGCCATCCCGGTGGCCGGCGTGCTGCTCGCGATGGGGCTGCACTTCGCGTGGAACGGGCTGTTCACGGTGGCGACGATGAGCGACTCGTGGATCGCCCAGCTGGGCCCCGTGGTGGTCGGGCTGGTGGGCCTGCCGCTGGTGTTCGTGGTGTTCTACGGGATGTACGAGCTGAGCCTGTTCCAGGAGCGGCGGATCATCGGCCACCAGCTGGGCGACGAGGCGCGCCACGGCGTGCTGCCCGCCGAGTACGTGCCGGTGCTGCGCAGCTTCTGGCGCCGGATGTTCGCGGGCTGGCTGCCGCCGGGGATCCCGCGCCGCCACTTCGTCGCGGTGGCGACCAAGCTCGCGTTCCGCAAGCACCAGCTGTCCCGCTGCCGGGACGACCAGCGGTACGAGTACCAGGAGGAGGTGCGCGTCCTGCGCCAGGAGCTCCAGGCGCTGCAGTCCAAGGCTAGCCCTTCTCCGCCGCCGCCGTCTCGATCGACTTGATGCGATAGACGCCGATGGCGGTCGAGCCCAGCAGGTTCTCGTTGTCGCGGGTCAGGATCTCGATGGAGTTGACCCCCTCCTCGAGCGCCACCGAGACGTCGAACTCGAACACCGCCGGGGCGCCGTCCGCGCCGGCGACGTTCTCGTAGTACACCTTGGTCCCGTTGACGTAGATCAGCAGGTCCTTGACCGCCTGATCGTCCCGCACCAGGCCGTGCAGCGGCACGGTCTGGTCCTGCACCGCGGTGCCGCCGACCCGGCTGGTCAGCACCACCACCGGCGGGGAACGCGAGATCCAGGGCTGGAACGGGTCCTCGTCGGGGCTGGCCGCCGGGGCGGGCTTGAGATCGTCGGCGTGGACCCAGCCGGTGCCGCCGGCGGGCATCGCCACGCGCACCATCTCGCCGAGCTTGCCCGTGGCGTGCAGGACGCCGTCGGCGGTGGCGACGCGGTGGGTCTCGGGCAGCGCCCCGGAGCGCACCGGCACCACCCCGCGGGTCCGGAAGCTCTTGTCCAGCGCCGGGACCTCGTCCACCGGCGGGCCGTCGCCGACCACGTGGTAGACGGGCAGCGTCAGGTCGTCGACGAAGAACTCCCAGAACTCCTCGTCCATCACCTGCATCTCGAGGTCGAGCACGTCGTCGGCGATCGCCGGGGCGACGTTGAAGTGCAGGCGCACGTCGGTGATCTCGCCGGGGCCCAGCGAGAAGTTGGCGCTGCCCTCGGTGAGGTAGACCGACTCGCCGGCCTCGTTCTTGAGCCGCACCTGGCCCGCGGGGCGGGGCTCCTCGTCCGGCTCGCCGGCCTCCCCGTCGCCGCCCGGGCCGGGGGACCGGGACGCCCCCGCGTCCAGCCCGTCCGGGGTGCGGTCCCCGGGCACGTCGAGGAACACGTCGCGATCGCCCCCTGCCGGGCCGCCGGGCGCCACCGGGAGCGCGTCGGCGGCGGCCTCCGGCCCGGCGAGGTAGACGTCGCCCGTGGGCCCCTCGCCGATGTTCTTGACCGTGACCAGCAGGTCGATCTCCTCGCCCCGCTGGATCAGCCCGTCGCCGTTGCCCCTCGACTTCCCCGAGCCGTCGTCGATGATCCGGTAGTTGTAGGCGAACCGCGGCCGCGGCTTCTCGTCGACCATCAGCTGCGCCACGTAGTCCCCGGGGGCCCGCGAGCCCTCGGCGTAGAAGTGGAACGTGACCTCGTCGGTGCGCGCGTTCATGCCCAGGCCGGGCTCGAGCTGGATCGACCACGAGCGGCTCTGCCCCGGCTCGATGCGGCCGAACAGGAACTCGCGCCCGTCGATCAGCTCGCTCTCGGCCATCGCGCGGAGCCGCACGAAGGGGCCGTCGCCCACGTTGGTGACGGTCAGCGTCACCGGGGTGCGGTCCCCCACCGAGAGCTTGCCGTCGGGGTTGCCGACCTCCATCGAGACCTTGGCCCGCGGCGTGCCCCGGGCCTCGCCCCCGCTCCAGTCGACGCCGACCTCGGCGAAGCGCTCGATCAGCTTGGCCGTCTCGTCGGCGACGATCTGCTGCACCGCGGGGTACGCCTCGGTCAGCATCCGCCTGCGATCGGTGCTCGTGGAGCTGCGCAGCACCGTCTTGGCGAACTGCACCTGGAACTCCTCGCCCCAGGCCTCCATGTCGTCCGGCTGGTCGCGGTCGTACTCCTCGGACCACAGCGGGTTGTCGGGGTCGAGGTACAGGCAGGTCAACGAGCTCGGCTCGCTGGTGTCCCCGCTGGCGAGGTGATCGTCCAGGTCCTTCTCGCGCATCATCGCGTCCTGCCAGTAGAAGTACAGGTCGCCCTCGTCCTCGACCCACACCGGGCGCAGCTCGATGTCCGGCGTGATGCCCACCGACTGGATCGAGTAGCCGCCCGGGGTGAAGTACTTGTCGATCGTCAGCTTCAGCGCCGAGCCGTCGGCGTGGAACGGGTACAGGTTCTGCACCGAGCCCTTGCCGAAGGTGGTCACGCCGATGATCACCCCGCGGTCGAGGTTGCGGATCGCCCCGGCGAAGATCTCCGAGGCCGAGGCGCTGCCCGAGTCGACCAGCACCGCCAGCCGGATGTCGCCCTCGGTGCCGTAGCGGGTCGCCTCGTGCAGCTCGCCGCGCTGGCGGCCGTGCCCCATCGTCGAGACCACCACGCCCGACTCGAGGAACTTGTCGCTGACGTGGATCGCCTGGCTGAGGTACCCGCCGGGGTTGTCGCGCAGGTCCAGCACCAGCCCCTCGACCCCGTCGTAGCCGTCGGCCTTGGCCTGCTGCTCGAGCTTGATCAGCGCGGTCTCCAGGTCCTGGAACGTGTTCTGCGAGAAGTGCACCACCTGCACCCCGCCGATCCCCTCGCCGAGGTAGGCGTACTTGACGCTCTCGATGTGGATGATCTCGCGGACCAGCGTGACCTCGAACTCGCGCGTGCCCTCGTCGTCGTCGCGCTCGATGGTGATCGTGATCTCGGTGTCCGGCGCCCCGCGCAGCTTGGAGACCGCCTCCTCGAGGCTCATGTTGACGGTCGACTCCTTGCCGATCCGGATGATCCGGTCCTGCTTGCGCAGCCCCGCGCGGCCCGCGGGGGTGTCGGCCAGCGGGTAGAGGATCGTCAGGCGGTTCTTGCGGATCCCGATGGTGATCCCGAGCCCGCCGAACTCGCCCTCGTTGTTGATGCTCATCTCCTCGAACGACTCGGGATCGATGAACACGCTGTGGGGATCGAGCGTCGAGAGCACGCCGTTGATCAGGGCGTACTCCAGCTCGGGCATCTCGGTGTCCTCGGGCACGTTGGCGGCGAGGAACACCGCCACGTCCTCCATCACCCGTGACAGGTCGCGGATCCCGGACAGCTTGCCGACCTTGATGTCCTCCTCGACGGCCCCGACGATGCCGTGGATCACGGCGTCGCCGGGCTCGTAGTCGAACATCACCTCGGGCACGGCGCGGCCGGCGTAGTTGAGGGCCGAGTCCAGCATCTCGGCAGGGTCCACGCGGCTGTCGTCGACGTAGTCGTTGCTGATCTTCTCGACGACGCGCTTGAACAGATCGAGGCGCTCGAAGCGGTAGGAGGAGCGCAGGAACGGGAAGTCGCCGTAGGACTGGCGGAGGCGAACGAGGGCGTCGGCGTCGGCGGTCTCGGACTGGGCGGGCTCCAGCGCCACGGCCACCACGACCACCAGCCCCGCGGCCAGCAGGAAGGTGAAGATCAGGTGCTTCATGCGAACTCTCAAGGGTCCTCGGTCCGGCCCCGCGGGGGGGGTCGAGGGAGACCGTCGCTCCCGCGAAAGGTGGCGTGATTCCAACGAATCCATCAATACACAGTATTGGACCGGCCCAGGGGGGTGTCAATTCGACTCCGGCCCCCCTGGCCGGGCCCTCGGCGGCCTCTCGCGGGGTCCTGCCGGGGCGCTCTCGATCGGATCGACACCGGGGTCGTCCCGATCGTTCCCCGGGGCCGCAGCATCGTCCTTGACTTTGGGGCCGGTTGCCCTAATCTACGGGTGGTCCCGCCATGGCCACGGAATAAGAGGTACGCGCGGACGGTTCCAGTGGAAGATGGGGAAGGCGCAGAGCCTCCCGGCAGGCACATGGTCCTCAAGATCGGCTGTCCCAACTGCAAGAAGGTCTACCGGCTGAAGGAGCCCCTTCCGCCGGAGGGCAAGAAGTACCGCTGCACCTGCGGCACCGTCCTGGTCGTGACCTACCCCGACGCCGTCCGCGACGAGTTGGACCGGCGCGGGCTGGAGCTGAACGCGATCGCCGCCGGGGAGACCACCGGCGAGGTCCCCGGGGAGACCACCGGCGAGGACCCCGGGGTGGGTCGCGACGAGGCCCCCGCCGGCCCCGCGACGCCGGCCCCGACCCGGTCCGCGGCGCCCCGACCACCAGCACCCGAGCCCGCGGCGCCGCCCGCTGCAGCCCAGGAGCCCGTCCCGGAGGCCCCGGAAGCTCCACGGATTCCCGCGGCGCACGAGCCGGTCGCGCCCGAGAGCATCGAGGCGCCGACGGTGCGCTCCGAGGCGCCGGCCGCGCCCACCGAGCGGCACAGCGCGCCGGCCCCCGACGAGGTCGCGACGATCCGGGCTTCCGCGCCGCAGGCGCCGCCGCCCGCGCCAGCCGAGGCCGTCCCGCCGCCGCAGGCCGCGCCGGCCCCCGAGCCGCCCGCAGCGGACGAGGTCGTCACGCCACCGGTGGTCCCACCGGCCCACGCCAAGGCCCCCGAGC
>CAZOYV010000233.1:0-13512 GCA_964584075.1 uncultured Rickettsiales bacterium
CAGCGGGGATGATGCGGTGCTCAGGCGACGGGAGGGGATAGATTCACAAGCTCTCGGGCGACGTCCAGAACCGCAGCGCACTCGTGGGCTGAACCACGGGCGATGTCATAGTCGGTCATCGTGGCCTCCCCGTCCGATCCGAATGGAAAGCTAGGGCTCCAGTCGGCAACGGCAACGGCAACGAGTCCGGCAACGGCGACGACTACGGCGACGGAAACGGAAACGGAAACGGGGACATGGGACGTCCCGACGATCGCACCCGCGGTTCACGACGGTGAGGTTTTCGACAGTATTCAATGACCCAGGTGACTAGGCACACCCTGGCCTCGAACGGGAGATCGTCCGGATCTCGGTCTCCCCCGTCCGGATTCCGGACGCCCGCCGGACGGTCCCGCTCCTCCGCGCCCCGCCCCGCGGCGATCTCCCGGCTGGCACGCCCGTTGCTCCGTCCTCCCGGCGAACCCGAATCCACGAGGAGGACACCATGATCCGTTCCATCCGCCGCTCGATGGACCGCGCCCGGAACACCCTGCGCCGACGCCGGCCGCCGCGCCCGGAGATCCCCGAGGACCTCACGGGCTGGCTGACCCTCGAGGACCTACAGCGCAACGACGCGCGCCTGCCGAAGGTCGATCTGCAGATCAGCGCCTGCGGGGTGCACGGGATGGTCTTCGGCAAGCTGTTCACCGACCGCTACCGGGACACGCCGCGCGAGGAGCTGCGGCGGATGCGCGACGAGCGCCGGGCGCTGGTCACCGCCGCCGGCATCGACGCCTTCGTGGGACCCGCTTCGCTGGTCCATGAGGTCGAGATGCTCGACAACGTCCTGGAGTACCACCTCGCGCCGCCCTGCGGGTGCCCGCCCGCGGTGGGCGGCGCGGCGGTGGGAGATGCCTGAGGACGTTCCCTCGTCACGGGGTACAGTGGCGGTATGGCGACTCGATCGGTCGACGTCCGCGATCTCCAGGATCGGCTCCGAGCTCACCTCGACAGCGTTCGAGATGGGGACGGATTACTGGTGACCGATCGCGGCCGGGTGATCGCCGAGATCCGACCGCCCTCGGTACCGGTCCAGCTCGCAACGCGGGAGGTGGACGGGGCCCTGGCGTGGACCCGGGGCGAACGATAGCCGGGTTTCCCGAAGAACCGTTCCGTGGAGCC
This sequence comes from uncultured Rickettsiales bacterium, assembly GCA_964584075.1. GTDB lineage: Bacteria > Myxococcota_A > UBA796 > UBA9615 > CAYRNR01 > CAZOYV01. The sequence continues at coordinate 1,162 of CAZOYV010000233.1, forward strand.
GATGCGGACGCGCGATGCGATGCCTCCCGTCCGACGGCTGACTCACGGCACGGTGTGGACCACCAGCGTGTTGGTCGCGCCGGACCGGCCGATCGGCCGGCCGGAGAGCACCACGATCCTGTCGCCGCTGCGGGCCAGCCCCTGTTCGGCGGCGCTGTGCGCGGCCAGCGCCAGCACGTCGCGGGTGTGCTCGGGGGCGCTGGCGCGCACGGGCACCACGCCGTAGTACAGGCACATCCGGCGCACCGCGGCCGGGCTCGGCGAGAACGCCAGGATCGGGACCGGCAGGCGGTTCTTGGCCAGCACGCGGGCGGTGGTCCCGGTGGCGGTGAACACCGCGGCGGCGGCGATCTCCTCCTCGTCGATGATCGCCTGCACCGCGCCGGCCAGCGCGGCGGTGGTGCGCGCCGGGGCGTAGTGCACGCGCATCGGCTCGTCGCGCTCCTCGCGGTCGGCCTGCAGCGCCTCGCCGATCGCGTTCATCATCGCCACCGCCTCGACGGGGTACTCGCCGATCGCGGTCTCGCCGGAGAGCATCACGGCGTCGGCGTGGTCGAGGATCGCGTTGGCCACGTCGGAGACCTCGGCCCGGGTCGGGCGCGGCGCGTGGGTCATCGACTCCAGCATCTGGGTCGCGATGATGCACGGCTTGCCCCGGGCCTGGCACAGCCGCGCGATGCGCTTCTGGGTCACCGGCACCAGCGGCAGCTCCATCTCCACGCCCAGATCGCCGCGGGCGACCATGATCCCGTCGGCGGCGTCGACGATGTCCTCGATGTCGTCCACCGCCTGGGGCTTCTCGATCTTGGCGATCACGTGGGCCCCGGAGCCCTCGCCCTCGAGCAGGCCGCGCAGCTCGCGGACGTCGGCCTCGGAGCGGACGAACGACAGGGCGACGTAGTCGATGTCCTGGGCGGCGATCCACGCCGCGTCGGCGCGGTCCTTCTCGGTCAGCGCCGACAGCGCCAGCTCCGTGCGCGGCAGGTTGACGCCCTTGCCGCTGCACAGCGGGCCGCCGTGGATCACCCGGCAGGTGAACTCGTCGGGGGGCCGCGTGGCGGTGACCTCCAGCCGCAGCTTGCCGTCGTCGAGCAGGATCGGCTCGCCCCGCCGGACCTCGTCGATCAGCTCGGGCAGGGTCGTGGCGATCCGCGCGGCGCTGCCCACCAGCGGCTCGCGCTGGACCACCAGCTCGTCGCCGGCGGCGAGCTCGACGCAGTCGTCCTGCACCGGGCCGACGCGGATCTTGGGGCCGCACAGGTCGGCGATCACCGCCACCGGCTCGCCGAGCTCGGCCTCCACCGCCCGGATCGAGGCCAGCAGCCGGGCCTTGTCCACCAGCGTGCCGTGGGAGAAGTTGAGGCGGAACACGTCACAGCCGGCGCCGATCAGCTGGCGCAGCGTTGCGGGCTCGTCGGTGGCGGGCCCCAGCGTGGCGACGACCTTGGTGCGGATGACCATCGGTCCCTCCTGTGCGCATCGCGCGGATCGCGATCCTTCCTACTACAGAAACGGGACCCCCGGCGCCCCCGGCGGTCCCGCGGGACCGCTGGCGACCACCCGCGCCATTCCCCTCGACGGGCGTGCACGGTTACAACTATGCGACAATCGACACGATCGAGCGGCGAAGCGTGGGATGGACGATGAGGGCTGGCGGACGCTGGTGGAGGGTCGGGCTCGGGGTCGCGGCCGTGGCGGCGTTGCTGCTGATGTCGCTGATCCTCCCGCGTAGCGGCGGGGTCCGGGAGCGCGCGGTGGTCGAGGCCGGGCGCACCTTCCGGCTCAGCACGATCGCCCCCGGCGAGTACACCTGGAACCTGCTGGACGGGATGCCGGCGCGCAACGAGACGCCGGTGGTGCACCGCTACGTGCAGTTCGGCCGTGGCGAGCTCGTGGAGCTGCGGCTCGCCCCGGAGCTGCAGACCGGCGCCGAGGTGTCCGCCGACCAGGAGCTGGCCAGGATCCACACCCCGGGGCTGCAGCGCGAGGTCGGGGAGCTGCGGGCCCAGCGCGACGCGCTCGAGGCCGAGCTGGCGCTGCTGCGCGCCGGCGGCCGCGACGAGGAGGTCACCGAGGCCCGCCGGCGGCTCCAGCTCGCCGAGGCGATCCGCGCGGGCGAGCTGCCCCACCTGGAGCGCATGCGGACCCTGCGCGCCCAGGACCTCGTGACCGAGGCCGAGCTCGAGGTCGTCGAGCTGCAGGACGAGGCCCGCCGCCTGGAGATCGAGCTGGCCCGGGCCCAGCTGGCGGTGGTCCGCGCCCCGGCCCGGCCCGAGGCGCTCCAGGCCCTCGAGGCGCAGATGGCGGTGCTGGACGCCGGGCTCGCCGAGCTCGAGGCGCTGCTGGACGCCTACGTGATCCGATCCCCGTTCGACGGGGTCCTCGAGATGGGCGGCTCGACCAACATCCTGCGGGTCTACGACCTCGACGTGATCTACCTGCGGATCCCGATCCCCCAGGAGTCGCGCTACCGCATCGCGGAGGGCGCCGCGGTCTCGTTCCGCACGCCGTCGTGCCCGGGAGAGGCGTTCGAGGGCACCATCGTCGACCTGGGGGAGAACGCGATCAACCTCAACGGCCGCCAGATCTTCTGGACCAGCGGGCGCGTCGAGAACCCCGATCACCGCCTGCGCTCCGGGATGACCGGCGAGGTCACCATCGGCGCGGAGGGCCGCGGCCCCGGGCTGGTCGGCCTGCTGTGGCGCGAGGTCGTGGGGAGCGGGCCGTGACCGACGCGTACGACTACGGGCGCCACGAGTTCAAGTACGTCCTGCCGCTGGCGGCGCGGGAGCAGGTGCTGGCGGTGGTCGGGGCGCACGTGATCCCCGATCCCCACGCCGCGCCGAGGGGCGACGGCCTGGTGGGCTACGCCAACCACTCGATCTACCTGGACACCCCCGCGCTGCTCGACTACCACCAGCGGCTGGACGAGCGGCGGCTGCGCAACCGCTTGCGGGTCCGGACCTACGGCCAGCCCGGGGACGGCGCACCGGTGTTCCTCGAGAACAAGCGCAAGGTCGAGCGCTGGGTGGTCAAGCAGCGGGTGCGCGTCCCCGAGGTCGACGCCGACGGTTGGGCGCGCTGGGAGCACGACCGCCCGTGGCGGGAGGCGGCGGCCCTGGTCCGCGGCCGGGGGCGCTACGCGGCCGATCACTTCCTGCGGCTCACGGAGGGTGGCGGCGCGCGACCCCGGCGCGTCCCGGTCTCCGCGGTGCACTACTTCCGCGAGGTCTACGTCGACCCGCGGGGCGGCGACCATGCCCGCGTGCGGCTGACGATGGACCGCGAGGTCTGCGCCACGGTGCGCCCCGACGGCCGCGCGCTGTACGCCGCGCCCGACGTCGAGCTGCTGCCGGCGGACTGGATGGTGATCGAGCTGAAGTACAGCCGGACCCGGCCGGGGTGGATGCGGACGCTGTGCCGCGAGCTGGGGCTGCGGGCGATCCCGGTGCCCAAGTTCGGGCTCAGCGTCGCGCGCGGGCTCCGCGCCGACGCGCCGCGGGAGGCGGGCCGGCTGCTGCCGCGTCCGATCCGACAGATGGGGTGGGGCGCGTGAACGGCATCGACCTCGAGCTGGCCTTCGGACAGGCGCTGAACCTGGATCTGGTGACGATCTTCGGGGCGCTGATGCTGGCGCTGATGTGCGGCGGCGTGGTCGCCGTGGTGTACCGCGTCTCGATCCCCGAGCGCGTGCTGTCCCCGGCGATGATGTCGTCGCTGGTGTTGCTGTCGGTGATCGCCGCGATGGTGATGATGGTGATCGGCAACAACATCGCGCGGGCGTTCTCGCTGGTCGGCGCGCTGGCGATCGTCCGCTTCCGGACCCGGCTGCGCAGCCCGTGGGACATCACCTTCGTGTTCTTCACGCTGGCCGCGGGGATCGCCTGCGGGGTGCTGGCCTACAAGGTCGCCGTGCTCGGCACCGCCGTGGTGTCGCTGGCGGTGCTCGGGCTGCAGGGGCTGCGGGCCGCAGGCTCCGCGGGGCCGACCCACCTGTTGCGCTGTGATCTGGCGGCGTACCAGGGCACCGAGAGCGCGGTGATCGAGGTGATCGAGCGCCACGCGCGCAGGCGGTCGCTGGTCGAGGCGCGCTCGCTGCGCTTCGGGGAGACGCTGTCGTACCGCTACCGGATCGTGCTGCGCAAGGGGCACACGCTGGAGCCGCTGCTGCGCGAGCTGTCCGACGTCGAGGGGGTCGAGCGGGTGGTGATCGACGCCGACGAGGACCGCGGCGATCCGGCGGAGTAGGCGCTCGCTCAGCGGCCCGGCTCGCCGTCGGCGGGCTCCTCTCCCTCGTCGTCGTCGAAGGTGTGGTTGGCCAGCCCCGCGGTGGGCTCCACGTCGTAGTGCCACGCCTCGCCACCGTCGCCGTCGCGGGACATCGAGACGTCGGTCAGCTGGGCGGGGAAGACCAGCTCGTCGGCGGTCTCGCCGTCGGGGTCGTACAGTCCGATCGCCTCCCCGTCCCGGTCGAGGCGGAACGGCAGGTGCCACATCAGCTTGGCGGGGTCGTCGTCCTCCAGATCGGTGTCGGCGAGCAGCAGCAGGTAGCCGCCGGCGGCGATGCGCACGCCGACCTCGTAGACCGTCCCGTCGATCTCCTCGTCCTCGGGGAGCGAGTACTTCTCCTCGAAGCCGGGATCGTCGGAGACGGTCCACCCGCCGAGGTAGACCTCCTCGTCGGTGGCGTTGTACAGCTCGATCCAGTCGGGGTAGTCGAGGTCGGTGTCGGGGTAGGTCGAGTTGTTGGCGGCCATGAACTCGTTGAGGCAGACCCCGTCGCAGGGCAGCGCCGGGATCGGCTCGGCGGTCTCGCAGCCCGGGCCCAGGACGCCCAGCACCAGCGAGGTGAGGACCGCCACCGCCAGGATCCCGCTGCGCATCCGCCCTTCCGTCCTCCCGTGATCCGACCCCCTCACTCTATCCGAAACCGTCGCGGGCGACGTCGGGCGAAATCCCGGCTAGACTCCGTCCCATGAGCGCGCGTCACCTCCCCCGGTCGGTGTTCCTGGCGGTGCTCCTCGCCGGCGCGGCCGGCCTGCCGGCCTGTGGCGGCTGCGGTGGCACGGAGACCGGCGACGCCGCCGTGTCCTGCGCCGACCTGGACAACTTCTCGTGGGTCGTCGACGGCGAGCTCGCCGGCATGGCCCGGCCGGGCAGCACCGCCGCGCTCGACGACGAGCTCGCCGCGCTCGCCGCCTGCGGCGTGGGGCTGCTGGTCTCGCTGACCGTCGAGCCGACCTCCCCCGGGGCGGCCTCGGCCCACGGCGTCGAGGTGCTGCACCTCCCGGTGGAGGACTTCACCGCGCCGACCCAGGACCAGCTGCAGACCTTCGTCGCGCGCACCCACGAGGCCCTCGACGCCGGCGCCGCCGTGGGGGTGCACTGCGCCGCGGGCAAGGGACGCACCGGGACCTTCCTCGCGGTGTGGTTCGTCGATCAGGGGATGACCGCCGACGAGGCCATCGCCCACGTCCGCGCGCTGCGCCCCGGGTCGATCGAGACCGAGGCCCAGGAGATGGCGGTCCAGGTCTACTACAAGGCGCAGCAGCTGGGCGGGGACGCGGGCTAGCCCGTACTTCTCGCCACTCGCGCCGTAGCGAGGCCGTCCAGGCGGCGTCGATGCGCGCTGGCGGCGGCCGCCGCTGTATCGGGTATACCGCAAGGCCGACGACGGCGTGCATCGGCGTCGAAAGCGGCCATGACCACATGGCCGCTGGCTGGGCGGCCACAGTAGGCGGGAGTGGTGAGAAGTGCGGGCTAGGCGCGCTACTCCACCCCACCGGCCCAGCCGGAGTGGGGGCGCGCCTGCTTGATCCACAGCCGCGGTGTCTCGTACGGCGGGCAGTCCGGGTGGTCGGGGTGCTCGTAGTGGCAGTCGTCGTCGAACTTGAACTCGACGTCCATCGCGTAGAACTCGCCGGGCACGGCGTAGATCGGCTGGAACGCGACGTGGATCGCGTCCAGCGCCTTGCCCAGCTCGTAGGTCTGCGCCGCGCTCATCACCGTCACGCCGGGCGGGGTCAGGTTGGAGTACGAGAAGTACGCCGCCGGCTGGCCCGGGTAGTAGTAGTAGTACAGCAGCGAGTCGACCGTGACGCCCGGATCGGGCAGCACCACCGAGACGTCCCCGTACTGCGCGTTGATGTAGAACCCGGGCTGGGTCTCGTCGAACATGTTGGCCGTCAGCGCCACGCCGTTGGCCTCCTCGTCGGGGAACGAGTGGTGCACCAGCAGCGCCATCGCCACGCCCTGGTGGTCGATGCCGTTGTAGCTGCGCTCCTCGAAGGCGCGGAAGTTCCACAGCGCCGCCCACGTGGTGCGCACCGCGTCGAGCACCGGCCGCTCGGGATCGCCCACCGCGCCGGTGGTGGAGGTGTACAGCCCGGCGCCGGAGAACCCGGCCAGGTCCTCGGCGTTGGTGCTGGAGCGGAACCGCATCCGCCGGCCCTGGTACGGCGGCTCGTCCAGCTTGGCCAGCAGCAGCGCCTCGAAGTCCGCGTCCACCGGGGCGTGCAGCATGTCCTCGCGGAGCTGCTCGAGCATCTCGTCGCGCACGGCGGGGCTGTCGAGGAACGCGGGGTCGTCGAGCATCTCGGCGATGCGCACGTCGAAGCCGTTCTGCTGCTCGAACTGCTTGTAGTAGTGGACCGGCACCCCGAACGCCGAGGGGTGCGGGACCACGTCGCCGATGTTGGCCATCACGCCGTAGTTGCTGGCCTTGCCGCCGAACGCCGGGATGTCGTCGACGCCGAGCAGCTCGATGTCGCGCAGCTCGGTGACGGTCAGGTCCAGCTCGGGCACGGTCACCGGGGGCGGCTTGTGGTCCTCCCACCAGGCGTCGGCCTGCTCCTTGGTGCACGGCTCGACGACGAACTCGAAGGGGTCGACGGCGAACCGAACCCACTGGTCCTGGAGCGCCCGCAGGTCCTCGTCGTCGTAGGCACCGCGCAGCGCCATGTTGGGGGTGCCGCGGTTCTGGCTCAGCACGTTGACGTGGGACAGCGGCGTCTGCATCTCCGCCGTGATCAGCCCGGCGACGACCGAGATGTCGTTCGGCACGCGGTCGAGCACGGCCACGTCGCGGGGGCCGACGTAGACCTCCTGGCTGCCCAGCTCGTCGGCGGTGAAGAACCGCAGCTGGCCGAAGCTCTCGCCGAGGTTGAGCGGCTGGTAGGTGATGCCCTCGAACAGCTCCTCGGTGGTGACCACCGGGATCGTGTCGGGCAGCTCCGCGGCCATCGCGGCGATGTTGGCCGACGTGGGGTGGAACGCCAGCTCCTCGCCGACGTAGGCGTGGTCGCGGATCAGCTCGAACGCGGTCTCGACCATCTCCGGCGAGGCGGCGTCGTAGGGGGCGATCTCGTAGACGAACGCGTCGGGGCCCTCGTAGTGGGTCAGCGCGCCGAGGAGGAAGCGGCGGCTCGGGCTGTAGTACTCGGTCTGGTTGAACAGCCCCAGGTCGCCCACCGGGGGCAGGCCGTCGCCGGAGAGGTGGGTCGACGCGAACTCGTAGTGGATCTGGAACCGCTCGCTGTTCTGGAAGTACAGCGCGTTGCCGTCGGCCTGGTCGATCACCGTCTTGGCCGAGCGCGCGCCGGGGATCGAGGCGTCCAGCGGCCGCGAGGCCAGCACGTGGAAGTCGTCCAGGCAGCCGATCTGGTGGCGGTAGTCGGGGACCTTGCCCGCCGGGATCACGCACTCCCAGTGCTTCGGCGGCGGCTCGGGCCCGGTCTCGCAGGCGGGCACCAGCCACAGCGCCGCGGCCAGCGCGGCCACCAGGGCTCGCGCGCCGGGTCGGCCGGCGGCCGGCGGGCCGCTACACGCAGGTCCCGATCTCCAGGTCACAGTCCATCTCCGGTGGGCAGTCGCCCGGGTCGTCGCAGGGGATGTGGCCCTCCACCTGGAGGTTCCCCTGGATGTGCGAGAACACCTCGAACTGGATGCACCCGTCGGCGACGTCGACGTGGTCGACGGTGCGCCGGTAGAGGTTGCCCGACGGGAACCCGGTGACGCCGAACCCCATCAGCTGGTCGGTCAGCGCCGCGGGGATCTGGGCGCTGCCGGTGTCCGGCAGGTCGCACACCAGCGTCACCGGCGAGTTGCCGTGCTGGTCGATGTTGAGCCGCAGGTGGATCGCGACCGGGTCGCTGTCCGCCGGGGTCCAGGTCACGTCCAGCGGCTGGCTCTCGCGCACCACCCAGTTGGGGTCCGGTGTGGCGATCGGGGTCACGCCCCGTCCCCACATCGCGAACCCGTCGTAGTCCCCGCCCGACGCGATCAGCACCACCTGCGACCCGGGCAGGAACCCGGGGTGCGGCATCTGGGTGTCGTAGTACACCGGCGGGTCCATCGAGACCTCCTTCTCGAGGCCGTCGATGCTGACGTTGCCCACGCTGCGCGGCTCGGGGTAGGGGATGCAGCTGCCGTCGAAGTCGCAGGTCTCCCCCGGGTCGCAGGGCGGATCGCAGAACGGGTTGTTGCGCCGCATCAGCCGGCAGCCGCCCTCCTCTCCGACGTTCTCGAGGATCGTGACCGGGACCACGCCGCTGGCCACCTCGCCGCTGACCACGGTGTAGTCCGGCTCGTGCTGCACCACGAAGAACCCGATCTTGTCCTCGAGGGCGCACGCCCCGCGGTACTGGGGGTCCTCGGTGTCGTCGTCGCCGGCGTCGTCGTCGGTGAGGTCGTCGTCGCCGGCGTCGTCGTCGGTGGCGTCGTCGTCGGCGTCGTCGTCGTCGTCCGACGGGCAGCCGCCCACGAGCAGCGCCAGCGCCAGCCACCACGGTGCGAGTCGTTCCATCGTCGTCCCTCCGGTGCCCCTGCCGCTCACGGATAGGCGCGGTACTTGCCGGGCACCCCGACGGGCACCTCGTACATCTTGTTCGCCGAGATATCGAGGACGTACAGGTGGTCCGCCTGCCAGCCGCCGACCCCGGAGCCCCACTGCATGTTGGGGATCCAGTCGGTCTCGGGCCCCAGGTCGACCACCAGCGAGCGCTCCTTGCCGTCGGGCGAGATGCGCCACACCTTGGCCTCGATGTACTCGCAGACGTAGACGTTGCCGCAGGCGTCGACGCCCATCCCGTCCAGCATCCCGTTGCCCAGGTCGGTGTACAGCGGCGAGACCCCCAGCGGGTTGCCGGCCTTGTCGAACTCCAGCTGCAGGATCGTGCCGCCGCCGAAGCTGCCGATGTACAGCGTCCGGTAGTCGGGGCTGAAGCTCACCCCGTTGGGGTTGTACAGGTCGTCGGCGACGACGTCGTAGTCGCCGGTCCACGGGTCGATCCGCCGCACGCGGCTGCCGTCCTGCTCGGCGGCGTAGACGTAGCCGTCGAGGTCGACCTCGAGCCCGTTGGCGTACTGCAGACCCGACAGCACGGCGTTCTTCACCCCCTGCTTGTCGACGCGGAACATCGTCCCGCTGGACACGTCGGCGTAGACGATCTCCCCGGTGGGGAGCGCCCGCAGCCCGGCGATGAACCCGCCGGCGTTGGGCAGGTAGATCGTGAACTGGCCGTCGTAGGTCGACTGGAACAGGTTGCCGTTGTCGGCCCCGATCACGTGGCCCTGGTCGTCGAACGCCATGTCCTCGGTGGCCTTGGGGCCGTACAGCACGGTGTACGAGAACGGCCCCTGGGGGAGGTTGTCGCAGTCGATGGTGTCGTCGTCGCCGGTGTCGTCGTCGCCGGTGTCGTCGTCGCCGCTGTCGTCGTCGGCGGTGTCGTCGTCGGCGGTGTCGTCGTCGGCGGTGTCGTCGTCGCCGCTGTCGTCGTCCCCCGCGTCGTCGTCGCCGGGGCCGATCTGCCCGCCGCTGCAGCCGGCGCCGAGCGTGACGTCGCCGCTGTCGGCGCCGTCGTCGCAGGCGAGCAGCAGCGCCAGCAGCGCGATCCACGGTCCCAGCCTGCGATCGATCATCGGTTGCTCCCTGCTCCGGCTCCTGTGACCCCTCTGCTATTGTTACGGAACCGTGTCGAGAGGCAAAGGGGAACGCGCGACCCGGGCCGCGCGGGCGAGGACGAGCGTGCAGGTCGGTGGCTGGACGGCGGGGCTGGTGTTGCTCGCGGCGGTGGCGCTGGGCGTCGCCGGCGGGGCGAGCGCGGCGCCGCGGGACAAGCTCGCGCTGATCGTGTTCGTCTCGGAGTACCCCGAGGGCAGCGGCTACGCCCCGCTGCACGCCCACAACGACCGGCCGCTGATCGAGGGCGCGCTGCGCCGCCAGGGGTTCCGCGGGGACGACGTCGCGGTGCTGATCGACGCGGACGCGACCCGCGAGGGGATCGTCGCGGCGCTGCGCGAGCACCTGATCGAGCGGGCCGGCCCGGGGGACATCGCATTCTTCCACTACTCGGGTCACGGCCACCGGATCACCGACGACGACGGCGACGAGCCCGACGGCTACGACGAGGTGCTCGCGCCGTATGGCGCGCCCGGTCGGTTCGAGGAGGGCTACGACGGATCGCTGCACCTGCGCGACGACGAGCTCGGCGCGCTGCTGACCGAGCTGCGCGCCCGGCTGGGGCCGGAGGGCAGCCTGCTGGTGTCGCTCGACTCGTGCTACTCCGGCTCGGCGACGCGCCTCGCCGAGGCGCTGCCCACCCGGGGGGTGGCGACCCCGCTGGGGCCGCCGGCGACCACCCGCGGAGACGCAGACGAGGGAGGCGGGATCACGCCCGAGGAGGGCGACGCGGCGGCGCCCGACCCGGCGGCGCTGGCCCCCTACGTGGTGTTCTCGGCGGCGTCGCACGACGAGCCGGCCCACGAGACCCGCGACCGGCGGAGGCGGGACCGCCCGGTGGTCGGCGGGCTGTCGCTGGCGCTGAGCCACGCGCTGGGGCGCGGCGGGCGGGGGACGACCTATCGCGCGCTGTTCGACCGCGTGCGCGCCGAGATGGCCGCGACGTGCCCGCGCCAGACGCCGCAGATCGAGGGTGACGTGGACGGGCTGGTGCTGCGCGGCGAGGTGGTCGAGCAGGCCCCCTACCTGGAGGTCGCCGAGGTCGCCGAGGATGGCGCCGTGGTGGTCCGCGGCGGGGCGCTGGCCGGGCTCGGCGAGGGGGCCGAGGTGGCGCTGTTCGCCCCGGGGACGAGCGACCCCGGCGCGGCGCGCCCGCGGGCGACCGGCACCGTGGTCGAGGCCGGCGAGGACACCGCGCGGGTGGCGCTGGCCGGGGTGGCCCCGAAGGCCGAGAAGCTAGAGCAGAGCTGGGTCTTCGTCACCGCCGCGGCCTACGGCGACCTGGCGCTGCGGGTGCGGCTCGACGGGGCGCTGCCGGCGCCGCTGCGCGAGGCCCTCGAGGCCGACCTGGGCGCCAGCCGCGTGGTCGCGCTGGTGGACCAGGGCGAGGACGTGCGGGTGGCCAAGGGGGCGGGCGGCGAGGTGGAGGTCACCCGGATCGCCGACGGCACCGCCCTGGGCGAGCCGCTGGCGCCCCGCGCGGACGGCGCCGCCGACGAGCTGGTCCGCCGCCTGCGCCGGCTGGCCCGGGGCTCTTACCTGACCCAGCTGCAGCTGACCGATCCCGCGGTCGCGGTGCGCCTCGAGGTGGTGCCCGCCGAGGCCCGCTTCGGGAGTGACGGGGCGTTCCAGGGCTGCGTCGAGAAGCCCGCGGGCGCCAACCTCGACGCCGGCGGCCAGTGGACCTTCCGCCCCGGCGAGGTCTACCTGCTGCGCCTGCACCACGAGGGCCGCGAGCCGGCGTGGGTCACGGTGCTGGACATCGCCCCCGACGGCGCCGTCGGCCAGCTCTACCCCCCCGCCGCCGCGGTGCAGTCCGACAACCAGCTGGACCCCGGCGCCGCGTTCCTGGTCCGCGACCCGTGCTTCCAGGCCACCGAGCCGTACGGCACCGAGGTGCTCAAGCTGATCGCCACGCGCGAGCCGATCCGCCTCGACCCGCTGCTGACCCCGCCCGGCTCGGCCGGCACCCGCGACGCCCCGCCGGACCCGCTGCAGGCGCTGCTCAGCGACGCCGCCGCGGACACCACCACGCGCAGCAAGCCCCTGACGCTGCCGCGCGGCGCGGGGGCGACCTACGAGGTCACGATCCGGGTGGTCCCGGAGGAGTGAGCGCTGGAGCGTCGCGCGGGGGACGGAATCCGGTCGAGATCGTCCGATGGCGGAGACTTGTCGGTGTCGAACCCGGGGCGACCGGGAGCGGGCGGGGGGAGTAGAGCCCGTCGCCTGTTGAACGTGCCACGCCGGCCCGAGGAGCCTCAAGGGTAAACTCGCTCCGCTCGTGGCGGCTGGCGCCGCCACCCTTGACCCTCCCCGGGCCGGCGTGGCGTTCGGTTGGTGGGCGACGGGGGAGGGTGGGCTCTTGGAGAAGGTGGTTTGGCGAAATAACGAGC
>CAZOYV010000234.1:0-13498 GCA_964584075.1 uncultured Rickettsiales bacterium
ACGGCGGCGACGACGACAGCGGCGACGACGACATGGGCAGCGACGACGACGTGAGCGACGACGACACCAGCAGCGACGACGACACCGGCGCGGACGACGACGACGACGCCGGCCGCGACGTGTGCGCCTGCACCCAGGACCAGGGCCCGCCCCCCGTGCGCGTCGGCCTGCTGGCGCTGATCGGGCTGCTCGCCCTGCGCCGCGCACGCCGCTAGCCCCCCGCACCGAACAAGCCCGATGCACCGCTCGACACGCGCCGTTCTCGTGTCCGTGCTGTGCCTCGCGTCGACGTCTTGCGGCGGGGGCGCGGGGGAGGAGCCGTCCGTCCCCGCGGCGGTCGCCCCCGCCGGCGTGGTGGACGCCACGGGGGACGCAGTGGTGCGGCTCGACGAGCACCTCGGCGACGCCGCGTGGCCGGGCCAGGAGCAGTCGCCGCCGCCCGTGGTGGAGATCCCGCTGTACGAGCAGGACTTCGAGTCCCCCGATGCCCTCGATGGCTGGACGATCACCGAGATCCAGGGCCGGCTCCAGTTCTGGCGCTCCGCGGACGTCGCCCACGCCGGCCGGCACTCCCTCGCGGTGGCGTCGCTGGGCGGGATGGCCCAGGGCTACGTCACGACGGTCGTGCCGGTACGAGGCGAGGGATCGCTGCACATCCGCGCCGAGCTCCACTGCGGCTCGATGCAGGTCTACAACGCCGGCTTCACCTGTGGCCTGCTGGTGGGCGAGTTCGCCGAGGAGCCCCGGGCCGGCCTGCGGCCGACGGTCAAGCGGCCGCTGGGCGCCGAGGACCCCGACACCCCCGGCGACTGGCGCAGCATCGACCTGATCCTGGAGCCCGCGCCCAGCACGCGCTACATCCAGATCGACGCGCCGCTGGCGGCCTGGGGCCAGGCCACGGGGACCGTCTTCGTCGACGACCTGGCGGTCACGACGATCCCCCCCGCCGAGGTGGCGTTCCCGCACCTCTCCCGCGCCGAGGCGTCGACCGAGACGCGCTCCGGGGTGCTGGTCCCCGAGGGCTCCTCGATCACCTGGCGCGTGCGCCCCGGGCCGGCGACGTCGTTGCGGGTCGCCGCCACCGCCACCGGGACCGGCAGCGCCGTCGCCGCGGCGACCGTGCGCGCCGGGGAGGACGGCCCGGTCGAGGAGCCGCTGCGCTGGGAGCTCGGCGCGGTCGGCAACCCCCGGGACCGGACCTGGATGGAGGGCACCGTCGACCTCGGGGCCCACGCCGGTGGGACGATCGATCTGACGCTGAGCGCCGAGGGCGGCCCGATCCTGTGGGCCGGTCCGCGCCTCCTGCCCGCCCCCGAGGGCCCGCGCCGCGGCGTGGTGCTGGTCTCGGTCGACACGCTGCGCGCCGACCACCTGGGGTGCTACGGCTACGACCGCCCGACCTCGCCGTTCATCGACACGCTGGCGGCCCGCGGCGTGCGGTTCACCGAGGCCCGGACCCACGCCTCGTGGACCCTGCCGTCCCACGTCTCGATGCTCACCGGCCGGTCCCCGCTGGACCACGGCGTGGACAACTTCGGCGACTCGCTGGGACCCGAGATGGAGACCGTCGCCTCGCGGCTGCGCGGGCACGGCGTGCAGACGCTGGCCTCGACGACGCACGTGTTCGTCAGCCCCGCGTTCGGCGTCGACCGGGGCTTCGACCGCCTGGTGTACGTCCAGGACCCCCCCCCGGAGCAGGCCGTCGACGCCGCGCTGGCGCTGCTCGAGACCGCCGACGAGCGCCCGTTCTTCCTGTTCGTGCACCTGTTCACGCCCCACTGGGACTACGCGCCGCCCGAGGAGTACCGGGCCCGCTTCGCCGCCGGGTACCGCGGCACGCTGACCGGCTCGTGGGCCGACCTGCGCCACTTCGACTTCCCCACCGCGCCGATGCCGCCCCGCGACCTGGCCCACGTGATCAGCCTGTACGACGCCGAGATCCGCTACACCGACGACGCGATCCGCTCGCTGTGGGAGGGGCTCGAGCGGATGGGCCTGGCCGGGACCACCACGCTGCTGTTCACCTCCGATCACGGCGAGGAGTTCAAGGACCACGGCGAGCTGGGCCACGGCAAGACGCTGTTCGAGGAGCAGCTCCGCGCGCCGCTGCTGATCACCGGTGCCGGCGTCGCGGCCCCCGCGACGGTCGACGTCGCGGTCCAGCACGTCGACCTGCTGCCGACGATCTGCGCGCTCGCCGGGGTCCCGGCCCCGGACGGGCTCTCCGGGCGCAACCTGCTGGACCGGGTCGAGGACCCGGGGGAGGGCCGCCCGCACCTGGCCGAGACCAAGTTCAACGGCCCCTGGCGCCGGTCCCTGGTGGACGGCCCGTTCAAGCTCGTGGTGGAGCTCTCCACGGGGAACGTGGCCCTGTTCGATCTGCACGGCGATCCCGACGAGCACCGCAACCTGGCCGCCGACGATCCGGTCCGGCTGGCCGCGATGCAGCGGCGGCTCGCGGAGCTCGTCAGCGCCGAGGAGCGGCGCCGCGAGCGGCGCTCGGCGGACGACGGCACGCCGCTGCTGACCCAGAGCCAGGAGGCGCACCTGCGCGCCCTGGGCTACATCCAGTAGGCGAGCGCGGAGGGGCGGGGTCAGCGCTGCGGGCGCAGCCTGAGGCGCCAGCCGCGGACCGGCTCGCCGTCGTCGTCGTCGTCGTGGTTGATCCGGATCCGCCAGCCGCGCTCCGGCTCGGTGAACGCCGCGGAGGGCGTGGAGTCGTCGTCGTCGCCGGTGTCGTCGTCCATCACCGGGTCGCACTCGTCGTTGGGCATCCCGGGCGTCGCCAGGTCGGTCCCACCGGGGATCACCGAGGTGGACTCGCACCAGTTCGCGCCGTCGTCGTTGTCGTCGAGGAAGGCCTCGTCGACGATCATCGAGGCGCCGGTCGGGTGGGGCCACACCGGGCCGCCGTCCCACTCGATGCGGTCGATCTCCACCTCGTCACAGGTCAGGATCAGCGCGTCGGCCCCGTTGTTCAGCGAGATCCCGTTGTAGTCGTAGTCCACCGGGACGTTGCCGTTGACGGTGGTGTTGGTGTTGCGCCCCAGCACCAGTCGATCGTCGCCCCCGATCACCAGCGAGCCCGAGATCGTGTGGGCGTCGTTGTTGCCGTCGTGGACCACGCAGCCGTGCAGCTCGCGGCTCGATCCGGTGGTGTTGAGCAGCTCGAACCACTCGCCGTCGAGGTCCTCCGCCGCCGCGGGGTTCTGCATCACCTCGGCGAACACGATCTCGCCGGGCTCGGGGCCGTCCGCGTTGTCGTCGTCGCCGAGGTCGTCGTCCGCGCCGTCGTCGTCCGCGACGTCGTCGTCGGCACCGTCGTCGTCCGCGTCGTCGTCGTCGTCGTCCTCCCCGTAGCTGTCGTCGTCGTCGTCCTGCTCGTCTGGGCAGCTCAGCGAGAACATCGCCACCAGCGGGATCACCACCAGCAGGGTCCACGAGCTCGGCGTTCGTCGCATCACGAGTCCGATTCCTCCATGTGGGTCGCGCGCCCGCCGACGCGGACCCGCGTTCTCCCCATATCGTGTAGACGGGGCACGGCCGGTTTCGGGGACAACTCCGGACCGCGCACCCCACCCCCGCCGGGCCACCCCACCCTACTGGGTCTCCTCGTCGCTGTCACGCTCCTCGAGGTAGCCCATCGCCTCGAGCTGCTGCACCACGCCCGGCGCGACCTCGGTCTCCAGGCGGCGGACCTGCAGCGCCGGGGCGCCGGCGAGGTGCTGCTCGAGCGCCGCGGCGAGCCGGTCCGCGTACTCGGCCCGGTGGGGAGCGAGGTCGTTCTCCTCGCCCGGGTCCTCGGCCAGGTCGTACAGCTCCCGGCGGCCGGCTCCGTCGACCTCGACGATCAGCTTCATCGATCCGTCGAAGATCGCCCGGGTGTGCTGCCCGTCGGTGCGGATCAGCTCCGCCGTGACGGGGTACCGCTGCTCCCACTCGCCCCCGTCGAGGAGCGGCACGAGGGACTGGGCGAGCAGCTCGCCGTCGGCCACCGGGACACCCCCGAGCTCGGCCAGCGTGGGTGCCAGATCGGCCTGCGAGATGCGCTCCGCGACGCGCCGCGGGGTCGGCCAGACCGCCGGCCACGAGACCAGCAGCGGCACCCGCAGGGTCTCCTCGTAGAGGTTGAGCCGGTGTCCCAGCTCGCCGTGCTCGCGGAACTCCTCGCCGTGATCGGCGGTCACCACGACCACGTCCCCGTCGTCGATCCCCAGATCGCCCCACAGCAGCTGGACGTGGTCGTCGGCGAGGTGGATCTCGGAGTCGTACAGCGCCTCGAGGTACGGCAGCCCGGCCCCCCCGACCCCCAGGTCGGTGCGGCGCCACAGATCCTCCATCAGCAGCGCCTGCAGCGGCCGCCGGTCCGTCGCCGCCAGCGACAGATCCTCCTTGCGCTGGTCCTGGTAGCGATCGATGTCCTGCTGCCAGCCGTAGACCACCGGGACGTTCTTGCGGAACGGGTCATGGGGATCGAAGTAGTGGACGTAGACGAACACCGGCTGGCGGCGGCGCTGGATCTCGGTGGACAGCCGCTCCAGGGCGAGCTGGACGCGGGGGGCGCGCTTGAACCCGACGCAGATGTACTCGTCGAACCCCTGCTCGAACCCGGAGCCCACCGGCATGTGCGCGTTGGCCACCACGGCGTAGGTCTTGTAGCCGTTGTCGCGCAGCCGCTCGGCGAGGGTCACCGCGTCGTCGGAGAGCACCTCGATCTCGACGGTGTCGCTCCCCCCCGTGGCGGACGGCGCGCCCGACAGCCCGTGCTGCTCGGGCAGCAGCCCGGTCAGGTACGACGCCACCGACGGCACGGTCCACGACGAGGTCGCCGAGGTCGCGTCGAACCAGGTGCCGCGCTGGCCCAGGCCGGTGATCCACGGCGCGGTCATCCGCGAGTAGCCGTACGCCGGCAGGTGGTCGGCCCGCATCGTGTCGACGACCACGAGGAAGATGTCGGGGCGCTCGCGGTCGAACGGCTCCGGCTCGGCGGCCGCCGGCCCCGGCTCCCCGCCGTCCCGGATCAGCGCCTCGCGCCCGAACCAGCCGGCCAGGCCGCCGAGGATCAGCAGGCAGGCGACCACCACCGCGGTCGAGGGCTTTTCGTCGCTCACGGCGGTCCTCCGCGCGCACCCGGCGGGCCCACCCCGGTCGGCACGCCGGCGACGATCATACGGTGCCGGGCGCTGACGCGCAGCCGGCGCTGCTCGGTCAGCCCGGCGCCGAGCTCCACCTCGCACGGTGGGCACGGCGCCAGCACCAGCAGCCGCGCGGGCCGCTCGCCGAGGTCGATCGCGACCTCCCGCCCGGCGCGCCGCAGCCGCAGCCGGGAGCCCTCCAGCGACACTCGCGTCGTCGCGCGGTACGTCAGCCCCCCCGGCGGGGGGTACAGGATCCGCACCTGCAGGTCGCCGAAGGTCTCGCAGCCCCCGTCGTCCCCGCCGCCTCGGCTGTCGCGCAGGCAGCCGTGATCCAGGGCCGACGTCACGGTCCACTGCTCGGGGTGGTAGACCGAGTCGATGCGCTGCAGCTCGTGGGTCCCCCACAGGGACAGCACCAGCGTGTCGTCGCCGCCGAGCTCCTCGACGAGCTGCCGGGTCCGGCGCTGGGGCTCGGTGCGCCACCGGATCCCCCGCCAGCCGTAGTCCCCGGTGATCACCACCGGCGCGCCGGCGGCCACCCCGTCGTCCTCGTCCAGCGCCTCGGCCGGAACGGCGAGCACGAACGCCGCGGCGTTGAGCGCCACGACCAGCCCGAACCAGCCGAGCGCGGCGCCGCCGAGGACCCTCCGCCAGCGCCCCTCGGTGGTCCGCAGCGCCCCGTGGAACGCCAGCCCCGCGGCCAGGAACAGCCCGGGGAGCAGGGTCAGCGCGTAGCCCGCCTTGGGCAGGTGGTGCAGCACGTACAGCGCCGCGGCGGGAGCGCACCAGGTCACGACGAACGCCGTCCAGAACCAGCCCCAGCGACGCCGCAGCGCCAGCAGCACCACGCCGAAGACGAGGAACACCAGCGCCAGGTTGAGCGAGTCTCCGAGGTACAGCACCAGGTGCCGGGCGTTCTCGCCGGCCTCGGCCCACGACCCGCCCAGCACGCTGTGGGTGCTGGCCTGCCAGTAGGCCAGCGCCTTGCTCGACGTGTTGTAGCGCGTCCAGCCGCCGCTGAGCGCCACCGTGGGCACGAGCCACAGCGCCACGCCCACCGCGGTCGCGGCGCCGAACGCCGCCCACTCGCGCGCCCGCCGCCGCGAGACCAGCAGCCCCAGCAGCATCAGCGGCGTCAGGTACGCCAGCGCCGCGGGGCGCAGCCCGCCCGCCAGCGCCAGCACCCCCGCGGCGGCCAGCACGCCGATCCGCCGCCGGGCCAGCGACCACGCCCCCCACCCGACCAGCATCGAGCAGAAGCACTCCGCGACGTACGCGGTCGACATCGCGCCGTGGTACCAGAATGCCGGGCACACCGCGAAGCCCGCCGCGACCCCCAGCGCCACCCCCCGGCCGGCCTCGACGCGCGCGATCCAGCCGAGCATCGCCAGCACCGCCAGCGACAGCCCGATGTTGAGCGCCAGGAACGGCGTGGTGACCGGGCCGGGGAGCCACGACAGCGCCCCCAGCGCGAGCACGAACAGGGGGTAGCCGGGGGCGTGCGGGGCGTGCTCGTAGACGTCGAAGTGGCGCCAGCCGTGCACGTAGTTGGCCGAGTCCCACTCGGCGAGGACGTCGGGGGCGGCCAGCGCCCGGGACAGCACCACGAACAGCGCCAGCGCGAGCCAGGCCGCGATCTCGAGCCGCACCACGGGGGCGCCGCGGGCGGTCCCCTGTTCCGGTCCTGGATCGTTCATCCCGCTGGACGGCGCACGGCGGAGGCCCCGTCGCGCAGCGTGGCGGGATTATAGGTATTCTGCGCGGACGATGTCGAAGCTCGATCTCCGGACGTACGTCGTCGTGCTGGTCCAGCTGGCACTGCTCAGCGCGGCGATCCACCTGCTGGAGATCGAGCAGGGGGGACGGCTCCCCGCGGTGATGCTGCTGGCCCTGGGGGGCTTCGCGGTCCACGCCCTGCTGCCGCACCGGGCCAAGGCGCCGTGGTTCCTGTTGCTCTCGGTGGGGTCGATCGGCCTGGTGCTCGGCACCGACGCGCTGTGGCTGGTCGGGCTCGGGCTGGGGCTGTTCGGCCTGTGCCACCTGCCGCTGAACCGCGCGGCGCGCGGGCTGCTGGTGCTCGTCGCCGGGATCGGGCTGCTGCTGCTGCGGCTGGGACACTGGCAGACCGACTGGTCGGCGCGGGTCATCCCGGTGCTGGCCTCGATGTTCATGTTCCGGGTGATCCTCTACCTCCAGGACGACCGCGCCGAGGACCCGGACTACACGGGGTGGCAGCGGCTGTCGTACTTCTTCATGCTGCCCAACGTCTGCTTCCCGCTGTACCCGATCGTCGACCACGCCCGCTACCGGCAGTGCTACTTCCGCCGCCCCGCCGCCGAGATCTACCACCAGGGGATCCACTGGATGGCGCGCGGCGTGCTGCACCTGCTGCTGTACCGCGTGGTCTACCACTGGGTCCTGCCGGCGCCGTGGGAGATCACCGACGCCGCGAGCGTGCTGCGCTTCGTCGTCGCGGGGTACGCGCTGTACCTGCGGATCAGCGGGCAGTTCCACCTGATCGTCGGGCTGCTCGGCCTGTTCGGCCACGACCTGCCCGAGACGCACCGCAACTACTTCCTGGCCTCGAGCTTCAACGACTACTGGCGGCGGGTGAACATCTACTGGAAGGACTTCATCGAGAAGGTGGTGTTCTACCCCGTGTTCCTGCGGGTCCGGCGGGCACGGGTGCCCCAGCCGCTGGTGGTCGCGGTGCTGCTGACCTTCGTTGCCACCTGGCTGCTGCACTCGTACCAGTGGTTCTGGCTGCGCGGGCGCTTCCCGGTCGCGCTCCCCGACGTGCTGTTCTGGGGCGTCCTCGGGGTGGCCGTGGCGGCCAACTCGGTGTGGGAGTCGCGCCGCCGCCGCGCGCCGCGCGCCCCCGACGACTTCGAGCTGCGCGCGGCGCTGGGGCTGTCGCTGCGCACGCTGGCGATGTTCGTGCTGCTGAGCCTGCTGTGGTCGATGTGGGGCAGCGAGACGGTGGGCCGCTGGTGGGAGACGATGGCGCAGCTGCGCCACGCCCCCGCGGGTCTGCTGTTCCTGCTGGCGTTCGCCGTGGCGGCGGTGGGGGGCGGGGTCGCCGTGCAGTACCTGGGCTCCCGGGACGCCGTGCTCCGCTGGCGCCGGCGGCTGGCCCCCGGGCGCAACCACGCCGTCTCGCTGGGCGCGACCCTGGCGCTGTTCGGGTTCGGCCTGCTGCCCCGGACCGGCGCCGGCCCGGCGCGGCTGGCCGACGCGCTGGACGTGCTGGCCCACGAGCGGCTCAACGAGCAGGACCAGGTCGCCCAGGTGCGGGGCTACTACGAGACGCTGCTGACCCGCCAGAGCGTGGTCGGCGAGCTGTGGCGGACGCAGGTCGAGGAGCCGCCCGACTGGATCAACATCGCCGAGTCCGAGTTCCACGAGGAGATCGACGGCCAGGTCGGCTACACGCTCCACCCCTCGATGCGCGGCACGCTCAAGAACCAGCCGTTCCGGACCAACGCCCACGGGCTGCGCGACCAGGAGTACAGCCTGTCCAAGCCGCCGCGGACCTACCGCATCGCGCTGCTCGGGTCGTCGTACTCGATGGGCAGCGGGGTGGGCGACGACGAGGTCTACGAGGTCCTCGTCGAGGAGCGCCTCAACCGCGACCACGCCGGCGGGCGCTACGACCGCTACGAGATCCTCAACTTCGCCGTCGGGGGCTACACCCACGCCCACCAGGTGGCGCTCTACGAGCAGAAGGTCCGCGCGTTCGAGCCCGACGCGGTGCTGCTCGCCGACCACACCAGCGAGGGCACGCGGGTGGTGCACCACTTCGCCAAGCGCCCGTTCATGATGCTGACCTATCCAGACCCCACGGTGCGCGAGATCGCCGAGACGGCCGGGATCTACCGGGGCATCGGCGAGCAGGCCGCGCAGGCCCAGCTGGAGCCGTTCCGCGCCCCGCTGACCATCGCGCTGCTGGACCACCTGGTGGCCGACTGCCGCGCCGACGGCACGATCCCGGCGTGGCTGTACGTGCCGCTGACGCGCGACGATCTCGGGCGCCGGGAGGAGATCCTGGCGATCCGGGAGGAGATGGCGCGCGACGCGGGGATGGTCGTGCTCAGCCTCGACGGCGCCTACGGCGGGCGCTCGCAGGCGGAGCTGGCGGTGGCGCCGTGGGACGAGCACCCGCGGCCCAGCGCGATGCAGCTGCTGGCCGACAAGCTCTACGAGGAGCTGCTGCGCGCCGACGCCGAGCTGGGCATGGGGCTGACCCGCTGACCGACAGGAGGAGCGAGATGACCGACGCCGACCCGATCCGCGAGCAGGTCCGGACCTTCATCCTCGAGGAGTTCCTGCGCGGGGAGGACCCCTCGTCGCTGGCCGACGACACGCCGCTGGCCAGCGGGGGGATCCTGACCTCGATCGACAACATCAAGCTCGTGGCGTTCCTAGAGGACACCTACGGGATCGCCATCGAGGCCCACGAGGTGATCGGCGGGCCGCTGGACAGCGTGGACGCCATCGTCCGGACGGTGCGGTCCAAGCGCGGGGCGTGATGGCCGCGGGGCGCCTCGAGGAGCTGCTGCGCCAGGGCGCCGAGCGGTGGCCCGACGCGGTGGCCGTGCGCGACGCCGGCCGCGGCGGCGAGCGGACCTACGCCGCGCTGTGGGCCGACGCCGAGGCGCTGGCCGCGCGCCTGCGGGACCACGGCGTGCGGCCCGGCGATCGGGTCGCGATCCGGATGCCCAAGTCGGTCGACAGCGTGGCCGCGATCTTCGGCGCGCTGGGGGCCGGAGCGGCCTACGTGCCGCTGGACGCCTCGGCCCCGGCGGCGCGCAACGAGCGGATCGCGGCGCTGGCCGGCGCGGCGGCGGTGGTCACGCCCGGGGCATGCGGCGGCGCCCCCGCGATCGCCGGCGGGCCCGGCGGCGAGGCCGGCGCCCCCGAGCTGTCGTACCTGCTGTTCACCAGCGGCTCCACCGGCGAGCCCAAGGGCGTGGTCCACACCCACGCCAGCGCCCGCAGCTTCGTCGACTGGGCCGTGGAGCGCTTCGCGCCGCGGCCCGAGGACCGCTTCGCGTCCCACGCGCCGCTGCACTTCGACCTGTCGATCTTCGACCTGTACGTGCCGCTGGCGGCCGGCGCGACGCTGGTGCTGTTCGACGAGGGCCTGGGGCGGCTACCGACGGCGCTGGCCGAGGCGATCGACGCCCGGCGCATCTCGGTGTGGTACTCGACCCCCTCGACGCTGCGGATGCTGCTGACCTACGGCCGGATGGAGCGGTTCGACTACCAGGCGCTGCGGCTGGTGCTGTACGCCGGCGAGGTGTTCGCCGCCAACCAGCTCGCGGCCCTGCGCGAGCGCTGGCCGCGCCCGCGCTACTTCAACCTCTACGGCCCCACCGAGACCAACGTCTGCACCTGCTACGAGGTCCCGGCCACGTGGCCCCCCGAGCGCAGCGAGCCGTTCCCGATCGGCTCCGCCTGCGCCGGCGACGAGGCCCGCGTGATCGACGCCGACGGCCGCGAGCTGGGGGCCGGCGCCGAGGGGGAGCTGGTGGTCCGCGGCGGCACGCTGATGGCGGGCTACTGGGGCCGCCCGGAGGCCACCGCGGCCGCGCGGTGGCGCGACGCCGACGGCCGGGAGTGGTACCGCACCGGCGACCTGGTGCGCGACCTGGGCGACGGGGTCTACACCTTCCTCGGCCGCCGCGACCGGATGGTCAAGCGCCACGGGTTCCGCATCGAGCTGGGCGAGATCGAGGTCGCGCTGGGCACGATGGAGGGGGTCACCGAGGCCGCCGCGGTGGCCCGGCCGCACCCCGACCAGGGGGTCGAGATCGTCGCCTTCGTCACCACCGAGGGGGGGCTGCGGCCCTCGCTGGTGGCGTTCCGCGGGTTCGCCGCGCGGCACCTGCCGGCGTCGATGATCCCCGACCGCTTCGAGGTCGTCGAGGCCCTGCCCCGGACCTCGACCGGCAAGATCGACCTGCGCACCCTCGAGGGGATGGCATGACCGACTATGCACTGACCGAGGAGCACCGCGGCGTCCAGCGGACGATCGCCGAGCTGTGCCGCCGCGAGCTGTCCGACGGCGCCGCCGAGCGCGACCGGACCCGGACCTTCCCGCGGGACCTGTGGGACCGCTGCGGCGCCCAGGGGCTGCCGGGGCTGGTGGTCCCCGCCGAGTGGGGCGGCCAGGGGCTCGACCCGCTCGGCGCCGCGATCGCCCTCGAGGCGCTCGGCCGGGGCTGCCCCGACGGCGGGCTGGTGATGTCGCTGTGCGCGCACCTGCTGGCCTGCGTGGTCCCGATCTGGAAGCACGGCAGCGACGAGCAGCGCCAGCGCTGGCTGCCCGACCTGTCCGCCGGCCGCCGCATCGCCTGCGTCGGGATGACCGAGGACAGCGCCGGCAGCGAGCCGTTCGAGATGGCGGCGAGGGCCCGCACCGACGGCGACGGCTGGCGGATCACCGCGCGCAAGACGCTGATCACCAACGCGCCGGTGGCCGACGTGGCGGTGGTCTACGCCGCGACGGACCCCGAGCGGGGCTACCACGGCGGGGTCACCGGCTTCGTCGTGGAGCGCGGCGCGGCGGGGTTCTCCGCCGGCCAGTCGTTCGAGACGATGGGCCTGCGCAGCTGCCCGCTGGGCGAGCTGGTGCTCGACGACGTCCGCGTCGAGGCCGACGCGGTGCTCGGCCCGGTGGGGGCCGGGGGGCCGATCTTCAGCGAGTCGATGATCTGGGAGCGGACCCTGCTGGTGGCCGGCCACCTCGGCGTGATGCAGCGCCTGCTGGACCAGGCCGTCGAGTACGCCCGGACCCGCACCGCCGGCGGCCGCCCGATCGGCGAGCACCAGGCCGTGGCCCACCGCATCGCCGACATGAAGGTCGCGCTGGAGGCGGCCCGCCAGCTGACCTACCGCACCGCGTGGAAGCTGGAGCGCTCCCGCGACGTGGCGCTGGACGCCTCGATCACCAAGCTGTTCGTCAGCGAGTCGCTGGTCACCACCGCGCTGGACACGATCCGGATCCTCGGCGGGTACGGGTTCATGGTCGAGTACGACGCCGAGCGAGCCCTGCGCGACGCGGTCGGCAGCCTGATCTACTCCGGCACGTCCGACGTCCAGCGGGTGTTCATCTCCCGCTGGTTGCTGGGCCTGTGACGCGGATGGCGACCTTCCGGCAGGGGTTCGAGTTCGACGCGATGGCCCGTCGGCCGCTGTACGCCCCGTGCCCGCGGTGGCTGATCGACGCCGGCGGGGCGGGCCCCGACGACACGGTGGTCGACCTGGGGTGCGGGTCGGGGGTCCTGACCCGCGCCCTGCTCGACCGGTTCCCCGGCGCCGGCGGCCCGCGGGTGATCGCCGTCGATCCGTCGGAGTGGGAGCTGCGGCTGCTCCGCCAGCGGATCGACGATCCCCGGGTGACCGCGGTGGTGGGGCGGGCCGAGGACGCCTCGGAGCTCGCCCGCGGCGCCGACGTCGTGCTGCTGTGCAACGTGCTGCACCAGATCCCCCGGGCCCGGCGCGCCGCCGTGCTGCGGGGCGTATTCGAGGCGCTGCGGCCCGGCGGGACGATCGCCTTCAACACCTTGTTCTACGACGGCAGCGTGCGCGAGGACCCCGGCGGGCTCTACACCCGCTGGATGCTCGCGGCGCGCCGCCACCTGGCGGCCCGCGGGACCCGGGTGCGGTTCCCCGACGAGCCCCCGGTCGCGCTGCAGCAGTGGACCGCCGCGCGCCACGGCGAGGTCCTGCGCGAGATCGGCTACGCCGGGGTCGTGATCGAGGAGCTCGAGACCCGGTGGGCGCTCGAGGACTGGATCGCGCTGAGCGGCTACTCGGTGTTCATCGAGGGCGCGCTGTGGCCCGGCGTGGACCTGGCGCAGGGACGGGAGGCGCTGATCGCCGGGGTCCGCGAGGCGTACCGCGACACGGGGCTCCAGACCGTCCTGCGCGGCTGGCTGCACGTCGCGGCGCGGCGCCCCCGCGGCCGCTGCTAGGGCTTGTCCACCGGCTGGATCAGGAAGACATCGCGCTCGATCCGCCGGGCGTGCTCCTCGCCGACCAGGGCCACCAGCTCGGCGTGCCGGCGGGTGATCTCCTCCTCGTAGGCCTGCTGGCGCTCGGGGCGCCCGGGCAGCTCGCCCTGCCGGATCCGCTGGCGCAACGCGGCGAGGTTCTCCTCGCTGACGTCCACGATCGACCCCAGCGCGGTCGCCGTCTCCTCGTCGAGCCCCTGCTCGGCGACGAACTCCGCCATGCGCTGCTCGATCCGGGCCCGGCGCTCGACGAACACCGACTCGTCCGCGGGCATCGGGCTCCCGCCGTCCGCGGCGCCGGAGCCGGCGGCCGCGCCCTGGCCCGCGCCACCGCCCCGCCTC
>CAZOYV010000235.1:0-13437 GCA_964584075.1 uncultured Rickettsiales bacterium
TGGATAACGTCGCATGGGGTCGTGTCGTTGCTGAGGCAACCGGACAACCACGTCGGGCGGTTGGTTCGAATCGACTTCCAGCTGACGGTAGCGGCCTTCGGCCCTTGCCTCCTGGAGCCATGGGGCGGATCGGGCGCTGGGTGCGAGGCGCTCGCTGGCGGATGGTGGCGGCCTTGGTGGCGGCCTTCAGTCCCCGCAGGTGCCGTCGCCCAGAACGCAGCGGTCGACGAAGCTGTCGAAGGCGGTCCGCCAGGCGTCGTAGTCGGCGTCGTCGGCGCCCTCGCAGGCCTCGGTGGCGCCGTCGCAGACGACGTTTCCGTGGTCGGCGCCGGCGGAGTACCACTTCTCGCGGGGGGACTGGGCCTCGTCGTAGAGCATGTCGGAGAAGTACGAGGCGATGAAGTCGTCGGACTCGCCGTGGGTGAACAGCTTGGGGGCGGTGACGCCGGGGATGCGGCCGATGTTGTCCAGCTCGTAGTCGATGAAGAACGACACGGGGAGGCCCAGCTCCGCGGAGTCGTCGACGAAGGCCTGGCCGCTGGCCAGCGCCGCCTCGGTGATCAGCGCGGCGGGCTCCTCCACGTCGGCGGCCACGTAGATCGCGGGCACCGAGCCCAGCGACCAGCCGTAGTAGAGGACGTCCTGGCCGGTGGCGGTGGCGGGGCCGCCGTGCTCGTCGGCGAGCCGCTGCACGACGTGGTCGTGGGCGGCCAGCGCCGAGGACAGAACGCTGGCCTCGCTGGCCTCGCCGGTGCTCATCCCGTAGCTCGGGTAGTCGTAGATGAACACCGTGTAGCCCATGTGCCACTTGAGCATCACGCGGTTCCAGTACGCGTCCAGGTGCCGCGAGTTGCCGTGGCTGTACAGGATCGTCAGGTCCCCGCGCTCGGCGTCGTCGCTCCACGCCCAGTAGCCGTAGATCGTGTCCCCCTCGTCGCTCTCGAACGAGACCTGCTCGAGGTTGGCCTCGGGGATGTCGTTGTCCGGCAGCTCGTAGGCATCGAGCTCCTCGCCCTTGAACACCAGGAAGTCCAGCCGCAGGCAGCCGGTCTGGGTCGCCAGCGCGGTCGCCAGCAGGACCATCGCGGTGATGTGCCAGCGCGTCATCGCACACCTCCCTCGGTCGCGAACGGGTCGATCAGCTTCGACGAGCCGCCGGGGTCGTTGCCCCCGCCCTTCTTGTCGTCGCCGCTGCCGGTGCGCCCCCCGCCGCCGGTCCCGCCGCGGCCCCCACTGCCGCCCCCGCTGCCCTTGTCCTTGTCCTTGTCCTTGCCGCCGCTGCCTCCGCCGCCCCCGATGTTGGGCAGCTTGACCTTGCCGAGCTTGATCTCGAAGCCCCCGGACAGGCAGAACACGCCCTGCTTGCCAAGGTAGTCGAGGAAGCGGTACTCCGTGTTGGTCCACGGATCGCCCCACTTGATCTCCAGCAGCAGCCGGAAGTTGCGCTTCTTGCCCAGGCTCAAGCGCCCGCCGATCACGGGCGCGAAGTGCACCGGTGGCCGCTTGACCACCTGGTTCGGCACCGGCGCGAAGAGCAGGTGGAAGCCCCCGTAGATCATGTGGTTGGCGTGGAGCTTCCAGCTGGCGATCAGGTTGGCGTCGATGCCCACCCAGGCGTCCTGCTTGTGGAACGCGAACATCGCCGTGGCCGCGGTGCTGAGCCCCGGGATTCCCCCCTTGTTCTCGAGGAAGTACCAGTCCCCGCCGAGCTCGAACATCGCGGTGTGGACCACCGCCGGCAGGACGTGCCACTGGCCGTACAGGTCGTTGCGCTCGCTGATCCCGTACTTGAGCCCGATGGTGGTCAGCGGCAGCGGCACGGTCGCGCCCCCGACGTCCATCCACGGCCCCCCCATCGTGCCGATGATCGCCATGTTGTTCTTGCCGATCGGCCGCACGGTGTGGGCCATCCCACACCCCATCAGCCCCATCCAGCAGGTGAGGATCACCAGCAACGCCAGTCTCTGCTTCATCGCTACCCCCGTCGACGCGCGACCCCCACAGCGTCGCCCAGCGGACCGGCGCCGTCAATCCCGGCGATTCCCCACCGAGCCCCGCGCCGCTTGGGTTTTCGCGCCGCCGTGGTACCCTGCGCCGCATGCGCTACCAGGGTCCGGTGTTCCGGCCTCCCTCCGAGGCCCACAGCTACATCCTGCAGGTCGTGTACGGCTGCAGCTGGAACCGCTGCACGTTCTGCCACATGTACCCCGGGGTTCCGTTCCGCCTGCGTCCCCTCGACGAGATCCTCGAGGACATCGCCGCCGCCCGCCGCGAGCTGGGCCCGATCCGCCGCGTGTTCCTCGGCGACGGGGACGCGATGGTGCTCGGCGAGCGCCGCCTGATGGCGATCCTGGACGCGCTGAACGAGACCTTCCCCGAGCTGGAGCGGGTCGGCATCTACGCCGACGCCAAGGGCATCCTGCGCAAGTCCGACGAGACCCTGCGGCGTCTCGTCGCCGCCAAGCTGGGGATCGTCTACATCGGCCTGGAGTCCGGCAGCGAGCGGGTCCTGCGCCGGCTGCGCAAGGAGGCCACCGCGGCCCAGATGACCGAGGCGATGCAGCGGGCCCACGGCGCCGGCCTGCAGACCTCGGTGATCGCGCTGATCGGTGCAGGGGGCCGCGAGCTGTCCACCGAGCACGCCGACGAGACCGCCCGCGTCGTCACCGAGATGGCCCCCGACTACTTCTCGCTGCTGACCCTGATGGTGCTGCCCGGCACCGAGCTGCACCGCCAGCAGGCCTCCGGCGAATACCAGCCCCTGGAGCCGGTCGAGACCCTCGAGGAGATGCGGCGGATCCTGGCCGGCCTGGACCTGCCGCGCCCCTGCGGGTTCCGCACCAACCACGCCAGCACCTACCTGCCGCTGTCCGGCACGCTGCCCGCCGACAAGGCTGCACTACTGCAGCGACTGGACTGGGCACTGGAAAAAGGCGTACTTCGGCCCGAATGGATGAGAGCCCTTTGACGGGCCGCGCCGGACGCGCGGCCCGAGGCTGGAGGTACCGATGAGCGAAGCCACCCCCCTGCGCGAGCGCGTGATGCAGGCGCTGTGCGAGGTCCAGGACCCGGAGCTGCACCAGGACCTGGTGACGCTGGGCATGATCGGCGAGGTCGACGCCTCCCCCGAGGCCGTGCGGGTCAAGGTGATCCTGACCACGCCGGCGTGCCCCCTGCGCAACGAGATCGGCGACGACGTGAAGGCCGCGGTGCGGTCCGTGGCCCCCGACGCCGAGGTCACCGTGGAGTTCGGCTCCAAGGTCCAGCAAGCCAAGCGCGGCGCCCCGACCGGCGAGTCCCAGCTGCTCCCCGAGGTCCGCAACGTGGTGCTCGTGGCGTCGGGCAAGGGCGGCGTGGGCAAGTCCACCGTCGCCGCCAACCTGGCCGTCGCGCTGGCCGCCACCGGCGCCAGGGTCGGGCTGATGGACGCAGACATCCACGGCCCCTCGATGCCGATCATGATGGGCGTCGACGGCTTCCCGGTGGAGCCCAACGACGACAAGAGCTTCGACCCCGTCGAGGTGCACGGCGTCAAGCTGATGAGCATGGGGTTCTTCCTGCCCCCCGATCAGGCGGTGATCTGGCGCGGCCCGATGATGTCCAGCGCCATCGTGCAGTTCGCCCGCGACTGCCGCTGGGGCGAGCTCGACTACCTGTTCCTCGACCTCCCCCCGGGGACGGGCGACGTGCAGCTGACCGTGTCCCAGGACCTGGACGTCACCGGCGCCGTGATCGTCAGCACGCCCCAGGACGTGGCGCTCGCCGACGTGATCCGCGCCCAGGCGATGTTCGAGAAGGTCCAGATCCCGATCCTCGGCGTGATCGAGAACATGTCGTACTTCGTGTGTGACGGCTGCGGGAAGCGCCACGAGCTGTTCGGCCACGGCGGCGCCCGCCACGTCGCCGAGCGGCTGCAGCTGCCGTACCTCGGGGCCCTGCCCATCGAGCAGACCCTGCGCGACACCGGGGACGCCGGCGTGCCCGAGGTGCTGGCCCACCCCGACTCCGAGGTCACCGACACGTTCCGCAAGATGGCCGAGCAGGTCGCGTCCGGGATCAGCGTGCTGGCCCACACCCGGGCCGCCGAGACGTCGGGAGAAGAGCCGCATTGAGCGACGCTGGCCGACTCGCCGGCGCGGCCCACGCCCTGGCCCTGCTCGGCATCAAGGTCGGCTGCGATCTCACCGCCAGTCTCGGAGCCCGCACCCTCTCCGGCCCGGACCCGGGCGCGCTCGTCGCGATCACCGTCGCGGCCGTCGGCTGGGTCCCGGCGCTGGCGATCTCCGCGCTGTACGTCGCCGCGATGGAGCCGGGGCTGCGTCCCCGCTGGCGACCGCGCGCGCCGCTCCCGCTGGCCCTGCTGACCACCGCCGGCGTGCTGACGATCGTCGCGGCGGTGATCCTCGCGTTCCTGGCCGGCGACGCCACCACCCCGCTCGACGACGCGATCCGTACGCCGGCCGACCGCTGGGCCGTGGCGGTCTTCGCCGTCGCCGTGACCCCCCTGGTCGAGGAGTGGTTCTTCCGCGGGTTCCTGTACGAGGCGGTGGCGTCGGTGGCCGGCGAGTGGGGCGCGGTGGTGATCGTCGGCCTGGTCTTCGGCCTGTTCCACGGCCCGCAGTACGCCGGGGTCCCGGCCGCCCTCGCGGCGGTCACGCTGATGGGCCTGGTCGCGACCTGGATGCGCAAGGTCGGGGGCGGGGTGTGGCCCTGCGTGGTGTTCCACGCGGCCTACAACGTCGTCGGCGTCGCGCTGATGTTCGCCGCCGGGGGGCACTAGGAGCGTGGGTGCCGCCGCCCGGCCATGGGGCATGTCCGCCGCGCTCGCCATACGCTAGGATCCGGTGCGAACCGCCGGACCGCGATTCGGCGCCCGCAAGGACCATGGGGCATCGGGGGAACGACCACATGTCGCGATCGACGCCGACCACGCGTGCACCCTGGCTGGGGCTGCTCGTCGCCAGCGCATTCCTCGCCACGACGCCCGGCGTGCTCGCCTGCAGCTGCACGGCGATGGGCTGCGGGGAGCCGTGCCTGCAGCTGACGATCTTCAACACCAAGGAGCCGTGGCGCGAGGGGGTCACCCGCATCGACGTCGCCACCGAGCGCACCGAGCACCGCTGCGAGGTGACGGTCGCGGGCCCCGAGCTCGAGGACGTCTCCCTGTCCTGCGAGGGCAGCGGAGCCCGAGAGGCCGAGTGGTTCGCCGGCCGTGAGGTCTTGCGCTTCTACCTGCCGCTGCAGGAAGAGGAGGGGGATGCCGACGTCTGGATCGCGCACGTCGACGGGGTCGCCAACGAGACCCTGTACGACCATCGCCACAGCGTCGTGTACATCCGGGAGTACCCCAACGGGGAGCACTGCGACGAGGAGCCCTGCCTGTACGCTGAGCTGGAGGTGATGATCCGCTGAGCCGCCGGCCGGCGCGGATCGGCGGCTCGGTCTAGGAGTCCTCGACCCCCCCCCGCGCCCCGCCGCGGTACACGCTCCACAGCGTCACGACCGCCTGCAGGGCCAGCAGGTAGGCCACCCCGAACAGCACCAGCGAGACCACGCCGAGCAGCGGGTTGAGCCCGTCGCCGAGGTTCCTCGCCGCCAGCGTCACCAGGCTGGTCATCGTCACGGCGAACATGAACACCATCGGCACCAGCGCGAACCAGTTGGCCCTGGCCCGCCGGGCCAGCCAGACCGACACCGCCAGCAGCGCCAGCGCCGCCAGCAGCTGGTTGGCCGAGCCGAAGATCGGCCAGATCATCTTCCACGCCGAGACCGTCGCGCCGGTCGCCGGGTTGGTCATCTCGGGGAACGCCAGCCCCATCGCCAGCGCGATCGAGATCGTCGTGCCGATGTAGCGATTGCGCGCCAGGATGCTGCTCTCGCCCGCCTTGCGCCGCTCGAAGAACTCCTGGAACGCGAACCGCGCCAGCCGCGTCCCGGTGTCCAGCGAGGTCAGCGCGAACGCGCTCACCGCCAGCGCCACGAAGCTGATCGCCGCCGCCTTGGGGATCCCCAGCTTGGTCATGAACTCGCCCAGGCCGGACGAGAACGCCGCCACCGGGCCGCCGCCCCCCGGGGCGAAGAACGCGCCGTACTCGGCCTTGGTCATCGTCACCACCGCCACCAGCGCCAGCACCGCCAGCAGCGACTCGATCAGCATCCCGCCGTAGCCCACGATCCGGGCGTGCGGCTCGCGGTCGAGCTGCTTGGCCGTGGTCCCCGACGCGACCAGCGAGTGGAACCCCGAGATCGCCCCGCACGCGACGGTGACGAACAGCGCCGGGAACAGCCACCCGAGCTTGTCGTCGTACAGCCCGCTGGAGGCCTCGAACTGGATGTGCGGGTTGTACAGCACCACGCCGGCGAGCCCGAGGATCATCATCCCGTACAGCAGGAACGAGTTGAGGTAGTCCCGGGGCTGAAGCAGGATCCACACCGGGGTGACGGACGCCACGAAGACGTAGGCGAACAGCACCCACAGCCAGATCCGCTTGGCCACCCGGAACGCGTCGGCCTCGGCCAGCCCCCGCGACTCCTCGAGCATCGCCGCGAGGTCCAGCGGCGCCACGTTGCCCAGCACCAGCGCGCCGAACAGCAGCACCACGCCGAACACCGTGGCGATCCCGAGCGGGACCTCGAAGCGGTTCGTCGCCACGCCGAACACCAGCGCCAGCGCGATGAAGCACAGCGACGCCGTCGCCACCGCCGGGACCTTGACGAACGTGGTCGCGACCACGTCGGCGAACACGGCGATGACGAGGATCAGCGCCGACCACGCGAACACCAGGAACAGCACCTTGCCGGTGGGCCCGAGCTGCTCCTCGACCACCTCGCCGATCGACTTGCCCTCGTGGCGGATGCTGGCCACCAGCGACATGAAGTCGTGGGCCGCGCCCATGAAGATCCCGCCGAGGATGATCCAGACGTAGACCGGCAGCCAGCCGAACACCGCCGCGGTCACCGGCCCGATGATCGGCGCCGCGCCGGCGATCGACGCGAAGTGGTGGCCGAGCAGCACCGCGGGCCTGGCCGGCACGTAGTCGACGCCGTCCCGGCGGGTGTGGGCCGGGGTCTCGCGCCGGGGATCGATCCCCAGCTTGCGCGACAGGAACCCCCCGTAGAACACGTACCCGCCGATCAGGCTCGCCAGCCCGATCAGCATCAGCCAGATCGCCGACATGGAACCCTCGCGGTCGACAGACTAGTTCCGGAGACGGGATTCCACAATATCCGCGGGGCGGGCGGGGCGCCTCACTCGGCGAGCTCGAGGACCTCGTGGCGCACCTGGTACTGGATCAGGCGGTACGGGGGCTCGGCCTCGATCCAGAAGTGCAGCTTGGGCGCGAAGTAGGCCCACGTGCCGCGCATGTTGCACACCACGTGCAGCGCCTCGTAGCTACCCGACTCGAGGACCACCGTCTCGACGTCCTTGAGGTGGGTCGCGAAGTGGAACAGCTGGTCGTCCTCGAGGAACGAGACCTGCATCCGGCCCACGTCGTCGAGGTACTTCAGCAGCAGCAGCTGCAGCGACAGGAACTCCACCGTGTTGGAGCGGATCGTCAGCGTGCGGGAGCCGATCCCGTCGCCCGAGACCTCGGCCTCGTCGCGGCCGTAGACCGTCTCGATCCACTCCCGCTCGCCGTCGTCGCGGCGGCGCGAGACCAGCGGGCGCAGGGTGTCGCGATCGACGTACACCGCGTAGGTCGAGCAACGCAGCGTCTCGCCGACCCCGGCCTCGCAGCGGCGGGCGTCGATGCGGAACGCCTCGTCACCGTCGTAGGTGTCCTCGAACACCGCGAAGGTCTCCTCGTCGGCGACGACCTCGCCGTCCCGCAGGCGCTGGTAGGTGTACAGCTGGCCGATCTGCGCCGTGGCGCGCTCGGCGGCCAGCGCGCCCTCCTCGGCGAGCTTGAAGTCGACGGAGCCCCAGTTGCGCGCCTGCGCGGGCCCGAACCACGCCGCCGCGGCGACGGCGAGGACGGTGGCGGCGGCGCGTCGTGTCACGGCTTCCCCCGGGGTACCCTCAGCGATCGAGGCGGTTGGCGGCCTCGTTCATCTCCTGGACCAGGTCGTCGTCGCGGATGTGCTTGGCCGCGGCGCGCAGCTGCTCCACGGCGCCCTCGTCGCCGAGCTTCTCGAGCCCGTCGATGCAGTGCCGGACCACGATCTTGTCCTCGTCGAGCAGCGCGCGGCACATCGGGTCGAGGGAGTCCTTGCGCGGGTGGTCCTCGAGGTACGCCGCGGCCTTGCGGCGGATGTCGACCTCGCCGTCCTCGAGCAGCGCGTGGTGGATCGCCGCGTAGCCCTCGGGCTTGCGCCACTCGGTCAGCACGTGCAGGCAGCGCTCCCGCAGGCCGCTGTCCTCGTGGGTCTTGATCGTCTCGACCAGCGCCGGCACCGCCGCGTACCACTCGCGGTTCTCGATCACCTCGGCGGCCTTCATCCGGACGTCGACGTCGGCGTCGTTGCCCAGCACCCGGACCACCGTCGCCTCGCCGTCGAGCTTGTCGATCCGGGAGATCGCCTCCAGCGCCCGCATCCGCACCTTGGAATGCTCGTCGCCCTCGGCGGCCTTGCGGATGAACACCACGGCGTCCTTGGTCCCGATCTCCTCGAGCGCGTCGACGCACTCGCGGCGGACCTCCCACACGTCGTCGGCCTGGCCGACCTCCCCGAGCTTGGGCACCGCGTCGGCGTCCTTGCGGTCGCCCAGCCGGTCCGCGGCCTCCTCGCGCTCGTCGGCGTTGCCCTTCTCGAGGTAGTCCATCAGGTCGTAGTAGCTCAGATCGTCGGGCAGCTCGCCGGCGGCGGCGAGGATCGGCGAGAGCAACGTCACGGCGAGGACCAGGGGCGCGGCGCGCATCGTGTCAGCTCCTCCAGCGGGCCCGTCGAGCGTACCAGCGATCGAGGGTGTCCGCACCCACCGCGGCGCGCCAGGGTCTCCCGGTGCCCGGTACCGGTCCGGGGGGAGGGACGTGTCACGCGGGCGTTCCATTTCCCCCGCCCGCGTACTTTTTGGTTGACCTTTCCCCGCCTCGGGCTACCATCCGCAAACTAGACTGACACGTCAGTCTAATCATCTCCCCGGGAGGGAAGCCACGATGAACGGGATCGCCGAGAACACCCGCGGGGTGCGGGCGGACGCCCTGGTCGGCGCGCTGGGCGTCGACCTCGGATCGCTGTACGTCAAGCTCGTCTGGGTCCGCCCGGACGGCAGCCGCTACGTCGGCTCGCGCGAGCACCAGGGCCGCCCGGTGGGCGCGCTGCGGGCGATCCTGGAGGCCGGGGACGTCCCCGAGGCGCTGCCGATCGGCGTCACCGGGCCCCTCGCCGACGTGATCGTGGGCCAGGGCGTGGGGATCGCGATCGACCCGATCCGCGCCTCGATCCGGGGGGTCCGCGAGGCGATGCCCGAGGTCCGCAACGTGCTCGACGTGGGCGGCGGCAGCCTCTCGCGGCTGACGATCGACGAGGACGGCCAGCTGGTGGACTACAGCACCAACTCGCTGTGCGCCGCCGGGACCGGCTCGTTCCTCGACGAGCAGGCCCGCCGGATGGGGCTCGAGATCGCCGACATCGAGCGCTTCCGCGGCGTGGATGAGCCGCCCAAGGTCGCCACCCGCTGCGCGGTGTTCGCCAAGTCGGACCTGATCCACCGCCAGCAGGAGGGCTACGGCCCCGAGGCGATGTGGTCGGGGCTGTGCCGCGGGCTGGTCGGCACGATCCTCCAGACGCTGTGCAACGGCCGCAACCTGCACGGCCCGACGCTGATGATCGGCGGCGTGTCCCGCAACCCCGAGGTCCTGCGCTGGATGCGCCAGCGGCTCGGGGACGAGTTCCGGACCCACGACGAGGCGTACCTCCTGCCGGCCATCGGGGCCGCGCGGATCGCGGCCGCCGACCTGACCGAGGCCAGCACCTGGACGGCGCTCGC
The DNA here is from genome assembly GCA_964584075.1 of uncultured Rickettsiales bacterium. Taxonomy (GTDB): domain Bacteria; phylum Myxococcota_A; class UBA796; order UBA9615; family CAYRNR01; genus CAZOYV01. Next base: position 9,932 of record CAZOYV010000235.1, read on the forward strand.
CGAGCGCAAGCCGGAGGCCGACGACGGCCACCGCCGGCCGGCGCTCGAGCTGCGGCGCACGACCTACCCGTCGATGGAGGTGCTCGACGAGTACCGCGACGAGCGCGGCACCGAGATCCGCCGCCACGTGGCGCTGCCCACCGGCCCGGTCGAGGTCGCGATGGGCGTCGACATCGGCTCGACCAGCACCAAGGCGGTGCTGATGACCCGCGCCGGCGACGTGCTGCTGGACCTGTACTGCCGCACCTCGGGCGACCCGATCGGCGCGGTCAAGCGGCTGCTCGAGGCGATGTTCGACCTGCAGCGGCGCCACGCCTGCGCGTTCGAGGTGATCGCCTGCGCGACCACCGGCAGCGGCCGCAAGATGGTCGGCCAGGTGATCGGCGCCGACCTGGTGGTCAACGAGATCAGCGCCCACGTGCGGGGCGCCCAGCAGGTCGATCCCGACGTGGAGACGATCTTCGAGATCGGCGGCCAGGACGCCAAGTTCATGGACGTCCGCGGCGGGTTCCTGCGCGACGTCAACATGAACTACGTGTGCGCCGCCGGGACCGGCTCGTTCGTCGAGGAGCAGGCGCTCAAGCTCGGCTTCCCGATCGAGACGGTCGGGGACGTCACGATGGGCATCGCGCCGCCGGTGACCTCGGACCGCTGCACGGTGTTCATGGAGCAGGACGTCCACCGCCTGCTGCGCCAGGGCTTCGAGCGCGAGGAGGTGATGGCCGCCGTGCTGTACTCGGTGGTCCAGAACTACCTGGGCCGCGTGGTCGGCAACCGCAAGCGGTCCCGGACGCGGATCAGCTTCCAGGGCGCCACGGCGCGCAACCAGGGGCTGGTCGCGGCCTTCGAGAACCTGCTCGGCGTCGAGGTCGTGGTCTCCCCGCTGTGCCACCAGATGGGGGCCTACGGCTCGGCGCTGCTGGCGGTCCACGAGCTGGCCCGGGAGGGCAGGACGACCAGCGGCTTCCGCGGGCTCGACCTGGCCCGCCGCGAGATCGCGCTGACCCGCGAGACCTGCGAGCTGTGCAACAACCTGTGCACGATCACCACCGCCCACATCGAGGGCGAGGACGCCGCCCCGACCTGGGGCTACCTGTGCGGCCGCGACCCCGAGGAGCAGAAGATGCGGCGCCCCGAGGGGTTCGAGCCGCTGTCGGGGCGGATGAAGGCGTGGTCCCGCAGCCGCGGGCCCAGGCCGCCGGCCGGGGCCCCGCTGGTGGGGCTGCCGCGCGCGCTGGGGATGTGGGACCTGGCCCCGCTGTGGCGCACGCTGATGGAGGGCCTCGGCTGCCGGGTCAAGCTCAGCCCGCGCACCGACGCCGAGATCTCGTCGAGCGGGATCAAGCTGTCCGGTGCCGACTACTGCTACCCGATGAAGCTGGTCCACGGCCACGCCGCGGCGCTGCTCGAGGACGACAAGGTCGACTTCGTGCTGCTGCCGTTCGTGATCGGCGAGGAGTACGACCCCGAGGTCACCACCCAGGCGCACCTCTGCCCGCTCAACATCGCGATGGCCGCGTCGGTGCGCGCGGCCTGCTCCGGCGCCGGGATCGACAGCCGCCGGCTGCTGTCCCCCGACGTGTACCTCAGCTGGCCCGAGCGGCGCATCGTGCGCCACCTGCACGACACCCTCGGCCCGGCGCTGGGCGTCAGCCGCCGCCAGGTCCGCGACGCGTGGCGCGGCGCCCGCCAGGCGCTGACCGACTTCCGCGCCGAGTGCCGCGAGATCGGCGAGCAGGCGCTGGACCGGCTGCACCGCGAGGGCGGCGAGGCGATCGTGCTGCTCGGCCGCGCCTACAACCTGCACGACGAGGGCGCCAACGTGGCGCTGCCGCGCAAGCTCGCCGAGCTGGGCTGGACCGTGCTGTCCCAGGACCTGCTGCCCACGACGGACGACACCCTCGGCGAGGGCCACCGCAACATGTTCTGGTGGTCCGGCCGGCGGATCCTCGAGGCCGCGCGCTACACCCGCGACGACCCGCGGCTGCACGCGGTGTGCTTCACCAACTTCGCCTGCGGGCCCGACTCGTTCGTGCTGACCTACATCGAGGAGCTGATGGGCGAGCAGCCGTACCTGACGCTGGAGCTGGACGAGCACGGCTCCGACGGCGGCTACCTGACCCGCATCGAGGCGTTCCTCGACGTGCTCGGCCAGGGCCGCGAGCCGGTCCCCGCCCCGGCCCCGGCGCGCAAGCCGGCGGTGTCGCTGGACCGCGTCAAGGGCCGCACGCTGTGGCTGCCGCCGATGCACGACTACGGCCCGACGCTGCTCGGCGCCGCGTTCCGCCACGCCGGCTTCGACGCCCGCGGGCTGCCCCCCGAGACCGAGCGGGCCTTCGAGCGCGGCAAGCAGTTCTGCCGCGGCGGCGAGTGCCTGCCGGCACCGGCGACGCTGGGCGCCCTGCTGCACAAGCTGGACGAGCTCGGCGCCGATCCCACCGAGCACTCGATCTTCATGCCCACCGCCGCGGGCCCGTGCCGCTTCGGGCAGTACAACCACCTCAACCGCATCGCGCTGGACCGCGTCGGGATGGACGAGATGCTGATCGTCTCCCCCGGCTCGGACGACACCTACGGCGGCGTCGGCACGCACCTGCAGCTGTGGCTGTGGAAGGCGGTGGTGCTCTCCGACGTGGTGATGAAGCTGCGCTGCAGGACGCGGCCGTACGAGGTCGACCCCGGCCGGGTGGACGACATCGTCGACGAGGGCGTCGCGGAGCTCGCCGCGGCGCTGGAGTCGGGCCGCGAGCCGGAGCCGATCGTGCGGCGCCTCGGCCGGCGCCTGGCCCGGGTCCCGATGCGGGACGAGGTCCGCCCCCTCGTCGGCGTGGTCGGCGAGATCTACGTCCGCTGCAACAAGTTCTGCAACCAGGACGTGATCGGCACCATCGAGCGCGCCGGCGGCGAGGCCTGGCTGGCCCCGATCTCCGAGTGGATCCTCTACACCTCGTGGTGCGAGACCCGCGTCGCCGGCGAGAACGTCGAGCCGCTGCACTGGGCCCGCGCCAAGCTCAAGCACCGGCTGCTGCTGGCCGACGAGCACCGCTACCACGATGCCGCGGGGCCGCTGCTCGCCGATCGCCGCGAGCCGCCCGTCGCCGAGGCGGTGGCGGCCGGCGAGCGGTTCGTGCCGGTGTCGTTCGAGGGCGAGACGATCCTGACCATCGGCCGCGCGATCCGGTTCCTCGAGCAGGGCGCGCGGATGGTGGTCAACTGCGCCCCGTTCACCTGCATGCCCGGCGCCCTGACGACGGGCGTGCTGCGCCAGGTCCAGGAGGAGCTCGGGGCCCCGGTGGTCAGCCTGTTCTACGACGGCACCGGCGACGTCAACCGCCGCGTGACGCTGACGCTGCGCAACCTCGGGGACGGCGGCGGCGCGCCCCTGCGCGAGCCGGCGGGGGAGGCCGCCGCGCCGGCGCCGGAGCCCTCCGACGGTCGGCGGGCGAGCGTGGACTGAGAGCTTGTGAATCTATCCCCTCCCGTCGCCTGAGCACCGCATCATCCCC
>CAZOYV010000236.1:0-13431 GCA_964584075.1 uncultured Rickettsiales bacterium
TTCGCGGGTGTCTACCCGCTCAACCGGTCATAATCCCTGAAACGGCGTACTAGTCCCCCGCGCCCCACTGTCGCGCCAGCGACGGATCTTCCCGCAGCGCGTCGGCCAGCATCCGGTCGCCCCGCGCCCTGTGGTCGGCGGCCTGCGCGGGATCGCCGGCGGCCTGGGCGCGGGCCTGCCACAGGTGGCCCTCGACGGCCAGCGCCACCGGGCGCGGGGCTCCGTCGTCGGCGCGTGCCTCGAGCACCTCGAGTCCCCGTCGCAGCACCTCGTCCGCGCCGGCGGGGTCGCGGTCCAGCAGCCGCCGCCCGCGGCGCAGGTGGACCTCGGCGAGCACCGCGGAGCCATCGGGCTCGGCGCCCTGGGCGACGGCCTCGCGGGCGGCGTCCTCGGCGGCGTCGAGGGCCCCGTCCGCCGCCTCTCCGCGGGCCCCTTCCGCGGCCAGCAGCTCCAGCCGGGCCCGGACCAGCAGGTAGCCGCCGGAGTCCGGGGCCACCGCCAGCGCGGCGTCGATGTCGCGGCGGCCGCGATCGAGGATGGCGCCTGCGGGTTGCCCGCGGGAGAGGGCGTCCCGGGCCTCGACGGTGGCGAGCAGGGCGCGGTTGGCCAGCGCCATCGGGTAGCCGGGGCGGACCTGGAGGGTACGGTCCGCCGCGGCGTAGCCCTCGCGCAGCAGCGGTCGCGGGTCCTCGCCGCGCTCCCAGGCGAGGCGCGCCGCCATCGCCATCAGGTCGATGCGGTTGTTGTGGGCGTACGCGTTGGTGGGGTCGATCTCGACGGCGCGATCGAGCAGCGCCCGCGCGGCGTCGAGGGCCTCCGTCGGGTCCTCGCCGCGGGCCGCGCGGGCCTCGGCGATGGCGGCATGGGCGATGGCGGCGTTGTTGTGGGCCCAGTACTGGTCGGGCTTGAGCTCGATGGCCCTGCGGTGGGCGGCGATCGCCTCCTCCAGCAGCGGGACGGGGTCCTCTCCTTGCCGCGCCGCGAGATCGGCCATGCGCCGCAGCTGGATCCCCCGCTTGACGTGGTTCGCCGCCGCCGACGGGTTGAGCGCCAGCGCGCGGTCGATGGCGGCGATCGCCTCCTCCACGGTCGCCCGCGCCGCGGCGGGGTCCGCGACCTGGAGCTCGGCCCGAAGCCCCAGCAGGTTGCCCAGGTTGGAGTGGTACTGGTCGACCTCCGGGTTCAGCTCGGCGGCCCGCTCGATGGCGGTGATCGCCTGCTGCAGCGCGGGCAACACGTCGCCCCCGTGCCGGCGGCGGTACATCGCGAGGTAGTAGTAGCTGCCGGCGAGCTCGCTGTAGGTCTGCGCCGCGCCGGGGTCCCGCTCCAGCGCTCGCTCGAAGGTCGCGATCGCCTCCTCGATGGACGCGGAGGGATCCCGCCCACGCTTGAGCTCCACCTCGCCGCGCAGCCGCAGCTCGACGCCGTACTCCACCAGCGCATCGACGTGCTCGGGGTCGAGCTCGAGGGCGCGGCCGGTGGCGGCCATCGCCTCCCCCAGCGTGGGCAGCGGGTCCTCGCCGCGGCTCATCACCACGAACGCCCGGTAGCGGTGCAGCGCCCCGGTGCGGACCCAGGCGTCGACGCCGGCGGGGTCGAGGGTGGTGGCCAGCGTGCATGCCTCCACGCCGCGCTCGTAGACCCCGGGCCGCGACGTGCCGTCCTGGTTGCGGATCTGGGCCTCCAGGGCGGCGACCTCGCACCGCGCGAGCTGGACGCGGGGGTCGCTGCGGCCCACCTCCGCGGCGCCGACGAGCGCCTCGTCGGCCGTGGCGAGCCGCTCCAGCGCCGGACCGTACTCGCCGGCGTGACGCAGATCGGCTGCGCGCGCCAGCTGGACCTGCCCCGTGAGCAGGCCCGACTCGTAGAACCACGGAGCCTCGGCCGGGAGCGTGGCCAGGCGCTCGAGCGCCCCCTCGGTGTCCCCGCCGTGGTAGGCCAGCAGGGCCTCCACGTAGCCCCGGTGCACCTCGTCGGAGCCCTCGACGATCTCCAGGTACTCCAGCGCCGGCGCGCGGTAGCGCCGCTCGATCTCCGCCGCTCGCGCCGCCCGCACCGCGGGGTGCTCCAGCGCGGCCAGCGTCCGGCGCTCCTGCTGGTAGCGGGTGGCCAGCGCGATGCCGAGACCGTAGGCCACCTCCGACGTGCGATAGCCCCCGTCCCACGCGCGCTGGAGGTGCTGCTCGGCCGCGGCGGCGTCCCCCAGCGCCAGCGCGCCGCGCCCCAGCGCGTAGGACACCAGCCCGGCCTCGTCCTCGCGGCGGGGATCGAGCCGCGCCTCGAGCCGCGCCATCTGGTCCTGCACGGCCTCCTTCTCCGCGGTGAGATCGTGGGGCGGCGCCAGGTGCGCCGCGCGCATCGACCACTCGATGTCCTTGACCTCCTGGCCCAGCTGCTGGGCGAGCTCCGACTGGCGAGCGGCCGCCTGCCGGGTGCGCAGCGCGAGGCCGCCGAGGACCGCCACCACCACCACCGTGGCGGCGATGGCCGCGACCAGGACCCGGTGGCGGCGCGCGACGCGAGCGGTGCGGTACCACCAGCCAGTGGGGCGCGCCCGCACCGGGCGGCCATCGAGGAAGCGCCCCAGGTCCTCGGCCAGGGCGCGGGCCGAGGGGTAGCGCCGGCGTGGGTCGCGCTCCAGGCAGCGCATCACCACGGCGTCCAGGTCCGGCGGGATCTGGGGTCGCCGCGCACGCAGCGGAGGGGCGTCGGCCTGCACCACCTGGAGGATGATCTCCATCGGCGTGTCGCCGACGAACGGCGGGTCCCCACACAGCAGGTCGTACAGCGTCGCGCCGAGTCCGTAGACGTCGGTGCGCTCGCCGAACAGCTCGGCCTCGCCGCGGGCCTGCTCGGGGGCCATGTACGCGGGCGATCCCAGCGGGATCCCCGTCTCGGTCAGGCCCTCGGCCGCGCCGGCCAGGTCCTTGACCAGCCCGAAGTCGGTGATCAGCGGCTGCCAGTCGCCGTCGTCGGTCTCGGCGACGAGCACGTTGGTCGGCTTCAGGTCGCGGTGGATCAGGCCCCGCTGGTGGGCGGCGTCGACCCCGGCACAGACCTGGCGCAGGAGCCGCACCTTCTGCTCCGTCGAGAGGCGATCGCGCAGCGCCCCCAGGGTCGGGCCCGCCACGTACTGCATCGCGATGAACCGCTGCTCGTCGATCTCCCCGGCCTCGTAGACCCGGCAGACGGCCGGGTGCTCGACCCGGGCCTGTCCGCGGGCCTCGGCGACGAAGCGCCGCGTCGCGCGGTCGTCCACGCCGAGCAGCAGCTTCAGCGCCACCGGGCGTCCCAGCTCGGTGTCCTCGGCCTGGTAGACCACGCCCATCCCGCCGGCGGCGATGCGGCGCCGGATCTCGTACCGCCCGAAGCGGTCTCCGGCCGCCAGCGTCGCGGGGTGGACGGCGCGGGGCTGGGAGCCGCGGCCCGGATCGCGGGGGGTGCCACCGCTCACGGCGTGTCCTCCCCCAGCAGATCCCCCCAGTCCCAGCGCAGGGTCGGGTTGGCGGCGACGGCGGCGTCCACCGCGGCGCGGCCCTCGGCGACGTCCCCGGCGCGCCCGCGGCCGTCGAGCAGCAGCAGGGCCCCGCGCAGGATCTGGGCTCGGGAGTCGTCGGGCCTGCGTTCGAGGCAGAACGCGACCCGGTCGAGCCCCGTCGCCACCTGCTCGGCGCGGCCCTCGTCCGCCGGGGCCAGCGCGGCGGCCCGCTGGTAGGCCGCCTGTGCCCGGGCGAGGTGTGCCCAGTAGCAGTGGCCGTCGAGCTCGAGCGCGCGGTCGCAGAACTGCTCGGCCCGGTCGAGGGCCCGGCCGGCGCTCGCCCCGTCGGCGGCGGCCCGCGCCGCCAGGAGCTCGAGCAGCGCCAGCCCCTCGAGCACCTGCAGCTCTGCGGGCTTGCGCTCGTACAGACGCTGCATGGCGTCGCGGGCCCGGCCGAGGGCGGCCTGCGGCGACTGCCCCCGGTGGAGCTGGACGTCGGCGCGGTACATCTCGGCGAAAGCCACGACCCCTTCGGCGTAGACGTAGCTGGGGCTCAGCAGCAGGGCCTCCTGGGCGGCCTCCTCGGCGTCCGCCAGCCCCGGCTCCGGGTCCTCCCCGAACAGCATCTCGTGGCGGGCCCGCACCACCAGCGCGAGCCCGCGGTTGTTCGGGGCGGCGGGATAGTCCGGGTTGATCTCGGCGGCCCGGTCGCACAGCTCGATGGCCCGGTCGAGGTCGGCCCGGGAGTCGTGGCCCTGCTGCAGCCGGTAGTCGGCGCGGTATGTCAGCGCCAGCGCCAGGTTGGTGTGCGGGTAGATGTAGTCGGGCTTGAGCTCGATGGAACGCTCGAGGGCGGCGATGCCGGCGTCGAAGTCGGGCAACGGGTCCCCGCCGACCTCGAGCAGGCTCATGCCCTGCATCATCCGTCCGAGCCCCATCTGCAGGTGGAGCCGGGGCGTGGACGGGTTGAGCTCCATCGCGCGGTCCCAGGCGGCCGAGGCCCGGCGGAAGAGCTCCTCCTGGCGGGGGTCGTCGTGGCCCAGCGCCAGCGCGTGGCGGGACAGCACGGCGCCCAGCTGCGAGTGGTAGGTCGCCCGCTCGGGGTGGACCGCGAGGCCCCGCTCCAGGGCCGCCGCCGCCGCCTCGTACGAATCGAATGGCTCGAGCCCCAGGCTGGCCTCGTACTCGCCGATGATCTGGTGGGTCATGGCGAGCCGTCCGTGGGCTCCGGCGTGGGACGGGTCCAGCTCCAGAGCGCGTTCGAGGCTGACGACGGCCTCGCGCAACGTGGGGCGCGGGTCCTCCTGGCGGTTCTCCTGTTGCTGGCCGATGCGGCTCAGCACCTCGCCCCGGTTGAAGTGGGCGTCCGCCAGGGTCGGGTCCAGTGCGATGGTCGCGTCCGCGGCACCGAGGGCCTCTTCGAACAGGGCCAGGCGGTCGCTCCCGTGGAGCGCCCCGTGGTAGGCCGCCAGGCGCAGGACGCGGGCCAGCGACAGGTGGGCCTCGACCGAGCCGGGATCGATCGCCAGCGCGGTCTCGCAGGCCTCGCGGGCCGTCCGGTAGTGGTCCTCGGTGGGCACCCCGCGCGCTTCGTCGAGGACCATCCACCGCAGGGCCAGGTCGGCCCGGTCCAGGTGCACCGCGGGATCGCTGCGGCCGATGGCGGCGGCGCGGTCCAGGGCCTGCTGGGCCTCCACGAAGCGTTCCGCGGCCTCGTCCCGGTCGCCGCGGTCGTGGGCCTCGGCGCCCAGGTCGGCGAGGGTTCGCCCCAGCAGGAGGGTGGACTGGTACTGGCTGGCGGGGAGCCCGCGGTCGTCCCGGGCCAGCTCGATGGCCTCCCCGTGGCGGCCGTCGTAGTGCGCCATCAGCGCCTCGAGGTACCGCGACTCGGGGTCGTCGCGGCCCCCGGCGGTCGCCAGGTACGCCAGCGCGGGGTCGCGGTACTCGCGCTGGAGCTGCTCCTCGCGGGTGGCGCGCAGCTCCAGGTCCTGGATCGCCACCAGCCGGTCCCGCTCGCGTTCGTAGATCTCGCCCAGCGCGAGCCCCAGCGCGCGGGCCACGTCCCGCGTCTGGTAGCCCCCGTCCCAGGCTTCGCGCAGGTGCTCGGCCGCGCGGTCGGGCTCCCCCAGCGCCAGCGCCCCGCGCCCCACCGCGTAGGCGCCGGGACCCTCGGCGTAGGTCCCGGCCGCCGCCACCCGCGCCTCCAGCGCGTCGACCCGCCGCGCCACCTCCGCGCGTTCGCCGGTGAGGTCGTGCACCGGACACAGGTGCGCGATGTGCATCCGCCACTCGATGTCCTTGACCTCCTGGCCCAGCTGCTGGGCCACCTCCGCCTGGCGGTGTGCCTGCCAGCGCGCGTGCAGTCCGGTCCCCGACAGCGCCACCACCGCCGCGGCGGCCACCGCCCCCACGGTCACCAGCGCCCGGTGCCGCATCGCCCGGCGCCACAGCCGTGTAGCCAACCCGGTGGGCCGCGCCTGGACCACGTCGCCGGCGAGGAACCGGTCCAGGTCCTCGCCCAGCGCCCGCGCCGACGGATAGCGCGCGCGCGGTTCCTTCTCCAGGCACTTCATCACGATCGCGTCCAGGTCCGCGGGCACCGTGGGCAGCCGATCCCGCAGCGGCGCCGCCTCGCCGCGCACCGCCTGCAGGATCAGGTCCACCGCGGTGGTCCCCACGTAGGGCGGCGCGCCGCTGAGCACGTCGTACAGCGTCGCCCCCAGCGCGTACACGTCGGAGCGTCGGTCGATGGCGTCGGTCTCCCCGCGCGCCTGCTCGGGCGACATGTACGCCGGCGAGCCCATCGGGACGCCGTCCTCGGTCCACCCCTGGGACGCCGCCTGCAGGTCCTTGACCAGCCCGAAGTCGGTGACGAACGGCTGCCAGCCGCCGTCGTCGCCCCGTGCCACGAGGATGTTCGAGGGCTTGAGGTCCCGGTGGATCAGCCCCAGGCGGTGGGCGGCGTGGATCCCCTCGCAGACCTGGCGCAGCACGTCGACCTTCTCGCGGAGCGTCATCTGCTCGCGCGCCACGTCGATGGTCTGCCCGTCGACGAAGCGCATCGCGATGTGGCGCAGCCCCTGCAGCTCGCCGGCCTCGTACACGCGGCAGATCGCGGGGTGCTCGACGCGGGCCTGGCCGCGGGCCTCGGCCACGAAGCGGTGGGTGGCGCGGTCGTCCACGCCGAGCAGCAGCTTCAGCGCCACCGAGCGGCCGAGCTCGGGATCCTCGGCCTCGTAGACCACGCCCATCCCGCCCGCGCCCACGCGGCGGAGGATGCGGTAGCGACCCACGACGTCATCCTCGCGGAACGACGCGGGGTGCGCCGTCCGGGACGAACCGACGGTGTCGCGATCGCGGTCGTCCGACCCGTCCATCGGGTCGCGTCCCCTCTTCCCCCCCGGGGCCGGCTACGGCGCCGGCTGCACGTCGCTGGTGGTGACCTCCATGTGGAACACCCGCTTCATCCCGGGGATCCCGCCCTGGCCATCGGTGACCAGCCGCTTCATCACCAGCACGCCGGAGAACCGGCCGAACTCCAGGCGGTTGGTCAGCGCCTGCACGAACTGCGGGTTCTCCACCGGCGTGAACTCGATCCAGACGGGGTCCAGCGTCTGGGGATCCCACGCCATCGAGCCCGTCGAGAGCCCGTCGACGGTGGCGCCGGCAGCGGGCTGGATGGTGGCCACCAGCAGGCCGCCGGCCTGCCGTGTCTCCCCGAACGTGTAGTGCTGGCGGTCCTCGCCGAAGGGTCCCTTGAACTCCAGCTCGAAGCCCTCGTTGCCCTCGTCCTCGCGCTTCTTGTCGCGGTCCTGCTGGGCCTTCCGCTGCTCCTCCTCGCTGACGGGCTCGCCGTCGTGGAACAGCTCGAGCAGCTCCGACTCGGTCTGGTCCTTCCCGGTCACCGAGATGCGCGCCACGATCTTCTCGTCGTGGGCGTCCTTGCCGTTGGGTTTCTCGTGGTGGGCCACCGTCGTGAGCGTGTACGCGCGGACCTGCGCGGGGTCGGCCAGGCTCTCCAGGGCCATCTGCAGGCGCTGCAATGTCTCCTCGGGGGGGTCGGCCCGGGCGGCTCCCGCGGGGAGCAACAGCGCGGCGGCGAGGGCCAGGGCCCGCCCCATCGAGATCGAGCTGTGGTGCACGGTGTCCTCCTGGATCTCCCCATCATCGCGCGACGGGGGTGCCTTGTCATGTCGACGCACGCGGGGCACGAAGGGTTCGACGCGGGAGGAGGCGGTCTTCTTTATTGACTTCATCTTTACATGCGAGCTTTCCGGTACACTGCAAGTAGCGGGATCTGCTCCCGCCCGGAGACGACCATGCGACTCGCGGCACTGTTCCTTCCCCTGGTCCTCCTGTTCGGATGCAAGACCTGGACGCCGTCCGACGATCCCCCCGACACGCCCGACCCCGGAGACGACGACGCCGCCCCGGAGTGCCCCGACGGCGCGGATCAGGACGGCGACGGCTACGGCGACGGCTGCCCGGCGGGCGACGACTGCGACGACTCCGACCCGAACATCCACCCCGACGCCACCGAGATCTGCGACTACCTCGACAACAACTGCGACGGCGTCGTCGACGAGGGGCTGCTCAACGAGTGCGGGACCTGCGACGACGGGTGCCTCAACTTCGATCTCGGCCCGTTCCCCGACGAGAGCGACCCGGCGGTCGACTCGGACGGCGTCGGGATGGACGGCAACGACCTCGTCCTCGACCAGTCGCAGGTCGAGTACAACTTCATCTGGGTCGCCAACTCCTACGACCTGGACCAGGGCACGGTCTCCAAGATCGACGGCGACCTGATCACCGAGGCGGGGCGCTACCTGACGGTCACCTGCGACAGCAACCCCTCGACCCCCGAGTGCGACGACATCTACGGCGAGCTGATCCAGACGAGCTACAACTACCCGTCCCGCACGGCGGTGGACTTCGACTTCAACGTGTGGGTCGCCAACCGCGCCTACTACGGTGGGATCCCGTCGGTGACCAAGATCGCCAACGACCCGGCCGACTGCATCGACCGCAACGGCGACGGGATCAAGAACACCTCGGCGGACCACGACGGCGACGGCCAGATCGACACCGACTGCAACGGCGACGGCGTGCCCGACGACCTCTCCACGGTGTGCTCCAACGGGCTGCCGCCGGAGTACCTCGGGCTCGACGACGAGTGCGTGCTGTTCACCACGCGCTACAACGACGTGGACTCCATCGGCCGCTCGGTGTGCCTCGACAGCGGGGACATCAGCCCCGAGGGCGTGCCCTACGGCCCGAACAACGCCTGGGCCTGCACCAACAACCTGACCCCCAACGAGTGCCACAAGTTCGACGGCGCCACCGGCGCGCTGGAGGAGACGGTGGTGCTGCCCGACGGCGTGCTGGTCTACGGCTGCGCGGTGGACGGCGAGGGGATCCTGTGGGCCTCGGGCGGCTGGACCAGCCCCAACGTGGCCTACTTCGACACGGCGAACCCGATCGACGTGTCCACGGCGCCCATCGCCCCGGCCAACGTCAGCGACCACCTCTACGGCATCACCGTCGACGCCGACGACAACGTCTGGTTCGCCGACTGCAGCGGTGCCGGCGTGTGGCGCTACGAGCCCGACCGCAGCAGCTTCGCCACGCTGGGCAACGGAGTGTGGAGCTTCGGCTACCTGGGCAACGGCGGGATCACCGGGATCGCCGCCGACGACCGGGGCTACATCTGGGCCGCCGAGTACGCCACGAGCTACGTGGCGCGCGTGGACCCGACCGAGATGCCGTCGGGGGCCGAGGTCACGCTGAGCAGCCACCGCTGGGGTACCTACGGCTCCGACCTGCGCGGCGTCGGCGTCGACTTCGACGGCAACGTGTGGGCGATCATCAAGGACGAGAACAAGGTCTACCGCCTGGACGTCGACGCCCAGGGCGAGGTCACCAACCAGAACGCCGGCGTGGTCAACGTGGGCACCACGCCCTACACCTACAGCGACTTCACCGGCTTCGGGCTGCGGACGTTCACCAACCCGCACGGCTACTGGAGCATCATCATCGAGGGCTGCAACGGCCAGCCCGCGGAGTGGCAGGAGGTCAGCTGGATCGAGGACGAGCCCACCGGCACCGCGGTCTACGCCCGAGCCCGCACGGGCGTCTCGCCCAGCATCCTCGGGACCTGGACCGACCTGTACGAGACGTCCCCGGCCGACCTGCAGGGGCCGCCCGGGGGCCCGGTCGACCCCAACCCCGCGCCCTACCTCCAGGTCAAGCTCGAGCTGTACTCCGACGGCGGCGAGAACACGCCCACCGTGGGCTCGCTGGCGGTGACCTGGAACTGCCCGTAGGGCCCCGGCGGGCCGGGCGGGTGCCACCGCAGGGCCGCGCGGACGCGGCTGTCAATTCGCGGTCGACTCGCTAAGATGCGATCAGGGCTCTTCGGCCTCTTGTGGAGGTACGCGATGCGACGCTGGCTCACTCTCGCCGCGGTCCTGATCGTCCTCGGCTGCCCCGACCCGTGGGAGCCGGACGACGACGACACCAGCGCGGGCGACGACGACACCACCGAGGCGCCGCCGTGCCCGGACGGCACCGACGAGGACGGCGACGGCTACGGCGACGGCTGCCCGGCCGGGGACGACTGCGACGACGGCAACCCCGACATCCACCCCGGCGCCGACGAGAACTGCAACGGCGAGGACGACGACTGCGACGGCCAGGTCGACGAGGGCGTGCTCAACGACTGCGGGACCTGCGACGAGGGGTGCGTCTCGCTGTACAACCTGTCCCAGGTCGACGAGGAGACCACCGACGGCGACGGCACCGGGTTCGACGAGCAGGGCAACCTGCAGCTGGACCAGACCCAGGTCGAGTACGCCTACCTGTGGATCGCCAACACCTACGACCTGGACATCGGCACCGTCAGCAAGATCGACGGCGACACCATCACCGAGGCCGCCCGCTACTACTCGTACACCTGCAGCAGCAACATGCTGACCCCCGAGTGCGACGACCTCGCCGGCAGCCTGATCCAGACCGTCTCCAACGCCCCGTCGCGGACCGCGGTGGACTTCAACTTCGACGTGTGGGTCGCCAACCGCGCCTTCGACGGCCAGCCCTCGGTGACCAAGATCGCCAACGACCCCGCCGACTGCATCGACCGCAACGGCAACGGCGTCAAGGACACCTCGGCGGACCAGGACGGGGACGGCAGCATCACGCTGGACTGCAACGGCGACGGGGTCACCGACGACGGCTCGACGGTGTGCACCAACGGGCTGCCGCCGGAGTTCCTCGGCCTCGACGACGAGTGCGTGCTGTTCACCGTCAACTACGGCTCGACCAACGACATCGGCCGCTCGGTGTGCCTCGACGCCGGCGAGGTCAGCCCCGAGGGGATCCACACCGGCCCGGGCAACGCCTGGGTCTGCACCAACAACCTGACCACCAACTACTGCCACAAGCTCGACGGCGCCACCGGCACGATCCTCGAGACGGTCTACCTGCCCGAGAACGTCAGCGCCTACGGCTGCGCGGTGGACAACGAGGGCATCCTGTGGGTCTCCGGCCAGGCCGGCCCGTACGGCGGGACGATCGCCTGGATCGACACCGAGGACCCGGCCAACGTGGCCCCGGCGGCGTTCACCAACCCGTGGTGCACCCCGGGGGACAGCTGCTTCTACGGGATCGCGATCGACGAGGACCAGAACATCTGGTTCGGCGGCTGGAATGCGTTCTCGATCAACCGCTACGAGCCGGACCGCACCAGCGTGATGACGCTGAGCAACGGCACCTGGTCCCAGGGCCTCTCCACCGAGAACACCGCGGGCGTGGCGCCCGACACCCGCGGCTTCGTGTGGCTCGCCGAGAACGACACCGGCTACATCCGCCGGGTCGACCCGGACCTGATCCCGTCCGGCGGCCAGGTGACCCTCGACGACGCCGATCACCCCCGCTGGGGCCCGTTCGGCACGGCGCTGCGCGGCGTGGGCGTGGACTTCGACGGCAACGTGTGGGGCATCAGCCACAACGACTCGCTGGTGACCAAGATGGAGGTCGACGCCCAGGGCGACGTGCTCGACCCGACGCTGGGCCAGATGACGCCGGGGGAGAACCCCTACACCTACAGCGACTTCACCGGCTACGGGCTGCGGGTGTTCACCAACCCCCACGGCTGGTGGAGCGTGATCTTCGAGGGCTGCGGCGGCAACGACACCGAGTGGCTCGCGGTCGACTGGACCGAGTACGAGCCCACCGGGACCGCGATCATGATGCGCGCCCGCACCGGCGTCGACCCCACGATCATGGGCACCTACGGCGACGCCTGGGAGACCCCGCCCGCCGACCTCGACCAGCCGCCGCAAGGACCGCTGGTCCCCAACCCGGCGCCCTACCTGCAGCTCAAGTTCGAGCTGTTCAGCGACGGCCAGGAGAACACCCCCAGCCTCGACTCGCTGCAGGTCACCTGGAGCTGCCCGTAGGGGGCCGCCGTGGCGGGGGGGTGCTCGAGGGTGGTCCGGGGGTGGGCGATCCTGCTCGCCGTGGCGGTGGTCTTCGGCGGGTGTCCTGGCGAGGACGAAGACGCCGGGGACGACGACGCCGGGGACGACGACACGAGCGATGACGATGGGGCTGATGACGACAGCGCCGGGGATGACGACGGACCAGCGCCGCTGTTCCACGTCGTGGGCGAGCCGGGCTCGCGGGCGGGGGCCGCGGCCGGCGTCTGCGACCTGAACGGGGACGGCCAGGCCGACATCGCGGTCGGTGTGCCCTTCGACGACCCGCCAGAGGCCGATGCGGGGACGGTGCGCGTGTGGTTCGGTCCGGTGGCGGGCGAGCAGCAGCTGGCCGACGCGGACCGGACCATCCGCGGGACCGGCAGCGGCGAGCGGCTGGGGTCGGCGATCTCCTGCGGAGACGCGACGGGAGATGGACAGGTGGATCTGATCGTCGGCGTCGGTTCGCCGGTCACGTTCGACCGCGTGCTGGTCTTCGCCGGACCGATCCTCGCGGATCTCGAGACCGGGGACGCCGCAGGCCGCGTGGAGGACGCCACCCGCCGCGCGGACCTGGTCGGGGCCGGCGATGTGGACGGGGATGGGCTGCACGATCTCGTGACCTTCGATGATGGTGGGCTGCGGGTCGTCCCGGGGCCGATCACGACGACGATCGACGTCAGCGCCGCTGCGGCGGTGATCCTGCCCAGCTACTTCGAGTGGTACTTCGAGCCGGGTCCCCTGTGCGACGTGGATGGAGATCTCCGTGTCGAGGTCCTTGCGGACCTGATCTATTGGCCGAGCAAGTCTGCAGAGGTCCTGGTCTATCACGAGCCCATCGCGGGGATGCTCGACGAGGATGCGGCGTGGGCCGTGAAGACCTGGTGCATGCCGGTCGACGGCGAGTACTACCGTTTCTTCGCGTGTGGTGATGTCTCCGGCGATGGGATCGCGGACCTGATGCTGGCGCGCCCCGGGGGGATCGACGTCCATGCGCCCCTCTCCTCGGTCTCTGTCGACCACGGGCCCATTTCGGCGGGGACGGGGTGGCTGGGTGGGGACTCCCGTATCGAGAATCACCTGGGTGAGACCCTCAGCGTCTTCGCTGGTGGAGACGTCACCGGGGACGGGATCGGCGATCTGCTCGCCGGCGGCTGGCTGTTCGACGGCCCCGTGGGCGTCGAGACCACGGAGGACGCGATCGTCCGCTTCGACGAGCCCGAGATCGCCCTGCTCGGCAGCGACGTGGACGGGGACGGCCACGGCGACTTGCTGCTGGGGGACCCGCTGGACGACGCGGGCGGGACCGACGCGGGCGCGGTGTGGGTCTACGCCGGCAGCGAGCTCGGCGGCCTGGTGCGCTGAGCGCGGCGCCGGTCGACGGGCCCGACCGTTGCTCGAGTCCCACCGCGCGCGCCACCCCGACCCACGAATTGCCGTCCCGCGCGGCAATTCCGGGCACGCGGGGCATCCCCACCC
>CAZOYV010000237.1:0-13390 GCA_964584075.1 uncultured Rickettsiales bacterium
GTCGAAGTCCTCGCCGCCGAGGAAGGTGTCGCCGTTGGTCGAGCGGACCTCGTAGACGCCCTCGGTGAGGTCGAGGATCGAGATGTCGAAGGTGCCGCCGCCGAGGTCGAACACCGCGATCCGCTTGGAGCTGTCGGGGTCGCTGCCGTAGGCCAGCGCGGCCGCCGTGGGCTCGTTGATGATCCGCTGGACGTCGAGCCCCGCGATCTTGCCCGCGTCCTTGGTGGCCTGCCGCTGGCTGTCGTCGAAGTGCGCCGGGACCGTGACGATCGCCTTGGTCACCGCCTCGCCGAGGTACTCCTCGGCGGTCGCCTTCATCTTCTCGAGCACGATCGCCGAGATCTGGGGCGGGCTGAACTCCTCCTCGTCGACCTTGAGCCAGGCGTCCCCGTTCTCCGCCTCGATGATCTCGAACGGGACCGTCTCCATCATCCGCTGGACCTCTTCGTCCTGGTAGCGGCGGCCGATCAGGCGCTTGATCGCGTACAGCGTGTTGTCCGGGTTGGTCACCGCCTGGCGCTTGGCGATCTGCCCGACGAGGCGGTCCCCCTCCTCGGTGAAGGCCACCACCGACGGGGTGGTGCGGCTGCCCTCCGCGTTGGGGATCACCACCGGGTCGGATCCCTCGAGGATCGCCACGCAAGAGTTGGTCGTGCCCAGGTCGATACCGATCGTCTTCGACATCCGCTACCCCTCCTGCGTCCCCGCGTCGCTGGGGTCCTCCGCCGGGTCTTCCCGTTCGTCGTCGTCCTCGTCGAGTTCTCGGAGCTCGTCGGACACCTGCTCCAGGACCCGATCCAGCTGGTCGTCGTCCAGCGAAGCGTCCTCGGGATCGAGCTCGTCCGGGTCCCCGGGATCGCCCCGATCCTCGCGCTCGCTCCCGCTCCCGCTCCCGCCGGCGGTGGGCGGCTCTCCGGCCACGACCGACACGCGGGCGGCCCGCAGCAGCCGATCCCCGACGGTGTAGCCGGCGCGCAGGACGCCGAGGATCCGCCCGGGCTCCAGCTCCTCGTCCTCCTCGCGGGCCATCGCCTCGTGGAGGGAGGGATCGAACACCCCGCCGCGCTCGGCCTCGATGGCGCGCACGCCGTGGGCCTGGAAGGTCTTGTGCAGCTGGTCGAGGATCATCACGACGCCCTCGGCGATCCCGTCCGCGCTGCCGTTGCCCTGGGCGTGGCTCAGGGCCAGCTCCATGTTGTCGATCACGGGCAGGAACGACCGCAGCACCCCGTCGGTCTCGCGCTGGACGCTGGCCTGCCGCTCCCGCTCGGCCCGCGGCCGGTAGGCCTCGAACTCGTCGTGGAGCTTGATCAGGCGGGCCTTGTAGGCCTCCGTCTGGCGCCGCAGGGTCTCGTTCTCGTCCTCGCGGCGCCGCAGCTCCACCCCGGTCTCCTGCTCCCGGCGGGTCAGCACGGCGACCCGCTCGCGCAGCAGGTCCAGCTCCTCGACCATCCGCTCGGCGGCGGCGAGGACCGCGGCCTCGGCGTCCTCGTCCTCGGGCCCGGGGTCGTAGGCGTGGTCGGGGAACCCCAGCTCCGCGTCGTCGTCCGACAGCGAGGGCAGCCCGCTGGAGGTGTCCCCCACGGAGATCGAGATCTCGGTCCCGGTGCGCTCGATGGAGATCTCGGGCCGGTCGTCGTCGTCGCCGGAGACCAGCGACTCGACGACCACGTCGATCTCCTCGCCGTCGTCCTCGTCGGAGAGGGAGGCCCGCTCTTGCTCCCGCCGCTCCTCGCTGGCCTCGGCCTCCGCGAAGGTCGCCTGGAGCAGCTCCTGCATCGCGGAGTCGTCGAGCCCCGTGAGGTCCACGTCGTCCATCACGAGCACGCCGCGGGCGACCGCGGGCGCGGGCGGCTCGGACTGGGTCTTGCTCTTCTTCTTCTTGGCCACGGCTCGTGCTTCGGGTCTCCGTCCGGACTCCACCATACCCTGGCGCGCTCCGGTTTCGGACGGTGACGTTCGCGCCCGGCGAACCGCTCCACCGCCGAGCTCCGAACGGAAACTGGAAAAAACCCAATCAGACTAACAAAGTTACGTCCGGGTCGCACGCCCGTTCCTGTACAAAGGAGGAGCGCCCGCGCAGACCGAGGAGCTGCCCGTCCGACATGAAGTACGTCCCCGTCCCCGCCTCCCGCTCCGCGACGCTCGCGGCCCTGCTCGTGCTCGCCGTCGCGGCGGTCCCCGCGACCGGCTGCCGCCACGCCTCGAGACCCGGCGCGGCCGCCGGCCCGCCCCCCCTGGAGCCGCTGGCCCTGCGCGGCGAGCGGGTCGTCGTGGTGGCCGAGGACCCGGCCGCAGGCGCGCTCGCGGGCGAGGTGGTGCGCCACCTCGAGGTGCTGCCCCTGCGCCCCACCCGGCCGGCCGAGTTCGGCGACCAGGCGGCCCCCGGAGACGACCGCGCCGGCTGGCAGGCGTGGGCCTGGGAGCGCCGGATTCCCTACCTGCTGACCTTCGCCCTCGAGGACGGCGGCGGCGCCGCCGAGGAGGTCGCGGTCCGCGCCGCGCTGCTGCCCGCCCGCGAGGGCGGCGAGCTGTGGTCCGTAGAGCTCACCGCGGCCCTGCCCCGGGCGGTGCCGGTGGAGCTGCGATCCCGCCTCCGGGCCGATCTCGGGGTCTCGCCGGAGCGCCCCGATGGCCACCCGACGTCGTGGCCGGTGGCGGCCGCCGGAGAGCTGGACGGGGTGGCCAGGATGGCGCTGGTCGAGCCCGACGCCGAGGTCGAGCGGCGCGTCGCCGAGCTGCGCCAGCGCTACCCGCTGGACCCCGCGGGGCTGGAGCTCGAGGCTGCGGTGGCGGCGCTGCAGGGGCGCCCCGAGGAGGCCCGGACGCTGGCCCGGCGAGCCCAGACGCACCTCCCCGAGGGCCGCTCCCAGCTGCCCCGCCTGGCGCGCGACGCCCGGCGCGCCGGGCTGACCCCCCGCGCGGAGCGGCTGTGGGAGCTGTCGGTGGAGGTCTGGCCGGGGCGGGTGGACTACGCCCTGGAGTACGCCGACCTGCTCGCCGAGGGCGAGCAGCACGACCGCGCGGTGGCGCTGCTGCTCGACGCCGGCGGGCGGCTGCGCGCCGCGGATCTCGAGGTCCCGCCGGACCTCGACGCGCGGCCGGACCGCGCCGTGGTGCTGGCCCGGCTCGCCCGGGCCGCGGACCTGCGCTACCTGCTGGGCTGGCACCTGTACGAGAGCGGCGAGTACGAGGCGGCGCTGGCCGCGTACGACGAGGCCGTGCGGCTGTTCGAGGCGGTGGCCGAGCCGGACAGCGTGGCCAGCTGCCACAACAACATCGGCGTGACGCTGATCGAGGCCGGGCGGCCGCTGCCGGCGCTGTCCTACCTCAAGCGCGCGCTGCTGGCGCGCGGCGGCGCCGAGACGACCCGCGAGCTGGCCAACACGCTGTACAACCTGGGCAGCGCCTACGAGGCCTGCGGGCGGCTGCTCGAGGCCCGCGACGCCCTGGAGCAGGCGGTCTCCGGCTACGACGAGATCGGGGCCGCCGACGCCGCCTTCGACACCCGGCTCGAGCTGGTCGTGCTCGAGGGCGAGATCGGCACCTCGTCCTCGGTGGAGAGCGCGGCGGAGAACCTGCTGGCCCGCGCCGGGGAGCGCGCCGACCCGGGCCTGGCGCGGGCGCGGGCGCTGGGCGCGGTCGGCGTGGCGCGCGCACGGGTGGACCGGTTCGAGGAGTCGCTGGCGGCCCTCGAGGAGTCGCTGGCGACGTGGATCGAGCTCGGCGATCGGCTGCGCGAGGGCCAGACCCGCTACAGCATGGCGATCACCTACGTCGCGCAGGGCGAGCACGACCGCGCCCTCGAGACGCTGCAGGCGGCCCGCGCGATCGCCGAGGAGCTCGGCGACGTGGAGAGCATCCTCGCCATCGACGTCCAGATGGAGCAGATCGAGCAGCTGCGCTGAGCAGCCCTTGCATCGGCTCCCCCCACCTCCTACCTTTTCAGACCCTGGGGTGCTGGAGGTTGCATGCGGCGAGTGACGTTGCCCAACGGGCTGAGGGTCCTGATCCAGGAGATGCGGCTGGCGCCGGTGATCTCGGTCCAGGCGTGGATGCAGGTCGGCAGCGCCGACGAGGTCGGGCCCGAGGCGGGGCTCAGCCACATGCTCGAGCACATGCTGTTCAAGGGCACCCCCGAGGGCGGCGTCGGCTCCATCGCGCGCGACGTCGAGAGCTGTGGGGGCGAGATCAACGCCTACACCTCGTTCGATCAGACCGTGCTGCACCTGACGGTGCCCAGCCGGCACCTCGATCGCGGGCTGGACGTGGCGCGGGACGCGGTGGTGCGCCCGGCGCTGGACGCCGGCGAGTTCGCGATGGAGAAGGAGGTCGTGCTCGAGGAGATCCGCCGCGGCGAGGACGACCCGGGCCAGCGGCTGAGCAAGACCGTGTTCGCCGAGGCGTTCGAGGTGCACCCCTACGGCCGCCCGGTGATCGGCACGACCGAGAGCGTGCGGGCCTTCACGCCCGAGCTGCTGCGCGACTTCCACCGCCGCTGGTACTGCCCCCGCAACACGCTGCTGGTGGTCACCGGGGACGCCTCCGCCGACGAGATCCTGCGGGCCGTCGAGCAGCGCTTCGGGGACTGGCCCGACACGCCGGTGCCGGCGCGCGAGCGGACCCCGGAGCCGGTCCACGACGGGCTGCGGGCCCGCGTGCTCGCCGAGCCGGTGGTCGAGGCGCGGATCGAGCTGTCGTTCCCGCTCCCGGCGGTGGACCACGCCGACATCCCGGTGGCGGACGTGCTGGCCGTGATCCTCGGCCAGGGGGAGAGCAGCCGGCTCAACCAGGAGATCCGGCTGCGGCGCCGGCTGGCCAACCACGTCCACGCGTTCTCGTACACTCCGAAGGACCCCGGCGCGCTTCTGGTCGGCGCCCAGGCGCCGCCCGAGGCGGTGGTGCCGCTGCTGGGCGCGCTGGCCGGGGAGCTGGGGCGCATCGCCCGCGACGGGGTCGCCCCCGAGGAGGTCCAGCGCGCGGCGATCAACATCCTCAGCGACCGGGTCTACGAGAAGGAGACCGTGCAGGGCGTGGCCCGCAAGCTGGGCTACTTCGAGTCGCTGTTCGGGGACACCGCCGCCGAGGCGGGCTACTACGCGGCGGTCGGCACCGTGTCCGCCGAGGACGTGCGGCGCTTCGCGGCCGAGACCTTCGCGCTGTCCCGGGCGGTGGTCGCGGCGCTGGTGCCGGCCGACAGCGACCTGACGCCGGAGGAGGTGATGGACGCCCTGCGCGGCGGCGTCGGGGCCGGGCCGATCCCCGCAGACCGGGCCGCGGGGCCGGCCACCGAGCGCCGCGAGCTGCCCGGCGGGGTCCGCCTGCTGGTGCGCGAGAACCCGGGCAGCAACCTGGTGGCGCTGCGGATGGGGACCCGTGGCGGGCTGCTCGCCGAGTCGGTGCGGACCAACGGGGTGCACAACCTGCTGGCCCGCTCGTGGCCGCGCGGGACCGGCCGGCGCAGCGCGGTCGAGGTCGCCGAGGCGATGGACGAGATCGCCGGGCGCTGCACGGCGTTCTCCGGGCGCAACAGCTTCGGCCTGAGCTCGACGTTCCTCGCCTCCGGGCTGGGGCGCGGCCTCGACCTGTTCCGCGAGGTGCTCCTCGAGCCGGCCTTCGAGGCCGACGAGGTGGCGCGGATGCAGGCGCTCACGGTGGAGGGGATCCGCAGCATCCCCGACAACCCGATCTCGCTGGCGTTCCTGCACTTCCACCGCGCGCTGTACCCCGGCCACCCGTTCCGCATGCCGGTGATGGGGACCGAGGCCAGCGTCCGCCGGCTGACCCCGGGCAGCCTGCGCAGCGCCTACCGCCGCGGCCTGCGCCGCCCCGGCAGCGTGGTGGTCGCGGTGGGGGACTTCGACGGCGGCCGGATGACGGAGCGGCTCGCCGAGGTGCTCGCCGCGCTGCCGCCGGCCGACGAGCGCGAGCTGGTCGACCCGCCGCTGCGCCCGCTGCGCGCCGTGCGCCGCCGGGCGATCGAGGTCGACAAGGAGCAGGCCCACCTGGTGGTCGGCTTCCCGGGCGCGACGGTGACCGATCCCGACCGCCACGCCCTCGAGGTGCTGGCCGCGATCCTGGCCGGGCAGTCGGGGCGGCTGTTCCTCGACCTGCGCGATCGCCAGGGGCTGGCCTACTCGGTCACGGCCTGGAGCCAGGAGGCCGTCGCGCCCGGGTTCTTCGCGGTCTACATCGGGACCGAGAGGTCCAAGCTCGACCGGGCCCGCCAGGGGATCCACGCCCACCTGCGGCGGCTGTGCGACGAGCCCGTGGACGACGAGGAGCTGCAGCGCGCGGTGCGCTACCTGGTGGGCAACTTCGAGATCGGCCTGCAGCGCGGGGGCGCCGTGGCCAGCCGGATGCTGTTCGACGAGCTGTACGGGCTGGGCCACGACGCGATGGAGCGCTACGCGGATCAGCTGATGGCGCTGACCGCGGCCGAGCTGCAGCGCGTGGCGCAGCAGCGCCTGACGCTGGACCGCCACGTGGAGCTGACGCTGGTGCCGAAGAAGTAGGGGAGGGACCCCGGGACGGGGCTATCGGGCCTTGTCCATGATCTCCTTGCACTCGTCCAGGGTGTCCACCTGGTACCAGCCCAGCTCGTCCATCCAGTACTCGCCCTGGAACGGCCACTCGTTGTAGCCCGGCGGGACCCGGAAGCCGCGCTGGCGGGTGCGGATCAGCTCCTGGACGCGCCCCCCGGCGGCGGCCTCGAGCAGCTTGCGCTTGCGGCTCAGCATCTCGAGCTTGTAGACCTCGGCCTGGCCGATGTAGTCGACGAGCTGCTTGTTCATCGCGTTGAGCTGGGCCAGCACGCGGTCGGTGTGGTAGCCGCGGATGTCGTAGACCCGGTCCTCGAGGCGCTTGCGGATGTCGTAGCCCGCCGAGGTCGTGCCGAACCCCGTGGCGTCGCGCTCGATGCGGATCACCTCGGCCTCGACGGCCCCGACGAACTCGCCGGCGGAGGCGAGGCTCGCGTCCCGCGCCCACAGGTGGATCACCGGCTCGGGCAGCGGGATCCCCTGGCGCTCGCCCTCGCGGACGTACAGCGTCATCGTGTCGAACAGGCGCTCGGGGTCCGAGCGTGACTGCTGGATCGCCTCGTTGAGCTCGGTCTGGATCGAGGCGTGGCGGGTGGTGAAGTCCTCGAGCATCTGCGAGCCGTCGTCGTACTTGCAGAGGTTGTAGTAGACCAGGATCCGCAGCAGCCGCGGCTCGGGGATGTACCAGCCGTCGAAGAACGGGGCCGTGCAGGTCTGCAGGCAGGCCAGGCAGTCGTTGAGCCGGCCCATCATGTAGTACGCCCACGCCATCTCGAACTGGGCCTCGTGCCAGTCCAGCGACTCGCGCGGCACCATCGCGTAGTGCTCGACGGCGCGCTCGTAGTTCTTCAGCGCGTAGTAGGTCCGCGCCAGGTTGAGGTTCGCCAGCACCGCGGTGTGGTACTCGTCCGGGTCGTTCTTGGTCTCGTCGTAGGCGATCGTGAACGGGCCGATCGCCTCCTGGGGCTTGAACTGCGCGGTCAGCACCACGCCCTCGATCAGCTTGGCCCGCGGGTAGTACTCGCTGGACTGCGGCACCGCCTGGAGGTAGGCCCGCGCCTCGGACAGCCGCCCGGCCTCGAACAGGGTCTTGCCGACCCAGTACATCGCCCGGGGGCCGCCCTCGCGGCCGAACCGGTCGCTGCTGTGGTAGCTCAGCCCGTCGGCGAGCAGCCAGCCGGCCTCGAGCTCGTCGGCGAGCTGCACCGCGTGCTCGAAGCCCTTGCCGAAGTTGTCGCTGTCGCCGCCCACGCGCAGGAACCGCTGGTACTCGTCCAGCGCGGCGTAGGGGTAGCCGAGCATGTCCAGCGAGCGGGCCAGGTAGTAGCTGGCGTCGCCGTGGTAGTAGGCGTAGTAGTCGTCGGTGACGATCTCCCACAGGTCCAGGACGGCCAGGCCGTACTCGCGGTCCTTGTACGCCTTGATGCCCTTGAGCAGCTTCTGGGGGGTCGGGGGGATGACCTCCTCCTCGACCATGATCTCCGCCTCCTCCTCGTCCTCGAACTGGGCCGCCGCCGGCCACGGCAGCAGCGCCGCGAGGAGCAGGGGGAGCAGGGTCCGTGTGGTACGCGTCATCGGTTCGCCCCTAGTCCATCGACGCCGTCTTGGACTTGCCCACGAAGCCGCCGAGGCGGACCGCCACGACCACGTTGTTGCGGATCCCGAGGGTGTTGCTGAACGCGCGCTTCTCGAACGAGACGTTGTCGCGGATGTCCAGCGAGACGTTGAGCTTGGGTCCGGTGAAGACGCGGACCCCGACGCCGAACATCGGCCCCGGGACGATCCGCAGCTGGGTCACGTCGAGGCTGCGGTCGAGCACCCCCTGGCCGATGTAGATCGTGCCCCCCAGCAGGACGTAGAGGTCGTTGTGCACGACCCGCTTGCCGAAGAAGTTGTGCTTCGAGTAGGCGGGGATCAGCTCGGCGGCGATGGTGAACCCGGCCAGCAGCCGCCGCGCGTCGTTGCCCAGCGTGTACCCCACCGACTCGAAGATGTTGCCGGTGAGGTCCTGGTGGTGCTGGTTGCTGCCGCCGTAGCCGCCGCAGACCCGGATGTGCAGCCCGGCGTTCTCCTTGAAGAAGTGGGTCATGTCGAACCCACCCTGGACGCCGATCACGTACGGGTCGAAGAAGTGGCCGGCCAGCGAGAAGCCCAGCTCGGTGCGGCCCTGGTGGGGGTACAGGATCTTCTGCACCACGGCCACGTCCTCGTTCTTGAGGACGCCCACCTCCTCGGGCTTGACCACCTCCTCGACCCCCTTCTTCTTGGCGGTCTTGCGCTTGGCGGCGTGCGCCGGGAGCGGCATCAGGAGGGCGAGCACGAGGGTCCAACACAGCAACCAAATCGACTTGCGCATGTTCCGGTCTCTCACGTTGCGTTCGCGGTGTAGCTCCAGTTCAGACTCGGTGACGGGCCCCTCGGATCAGAAGGGCAGCGGCCGGCCGCCGCCGGACTCGGGCAGGTAGTAGATGTCCACCACCGCGTTGTAGTCCGGGATGCAGTCGCCGTGGAACTTGATGCTCTGGGTCCCCTCGTCGTAGGTCCACCCGTTGAGGCCGGCCCCGGGCTGGTCGGTGCACGACGGGTTGTAGCTCGACGGGGAGCAGTCCTCGTCGTCCGGCAGGCACTCCGCGGGGGGGACCTCCTCGCCGTCGACGAAGACGTAGACCGTGCTGATGTCCGGGACGCTGGAGAGGTGCCAGCCGCTGGCCAGGTTGCTGATCAGGCGGCCCAGATCGGAGAGCACCTCGTCGAAGTTGGCGTCGACGCACTCGCCGGCGTCGTTGCGGACGTTGATCGGGGCGTAGAGCCCGTTGGTCAGCTCCGCGGCCCACAGGTAGAACTCCATCATCGGGATCGTCGAGTTCTGGTCGTTGCACTCGACCTCCAGCGTGCGGTTGCCGGCGTCGTCGATCTCGAAGTGGGCGCCGGGCCCGATCACGGCGAACACCACGCGGCGGTCGAGCCGCTCGTAGAACTGCAGGAACTTGTCGATCTGGCACTCGATCTCGCACAGCACCGCGGGGTTGGCCTCGCACTGCTCCTGCTTGTCGAGCGGCCACGGCTCGTCGATCACGCAGTCGCCGATGTCCCACGGCCACTGGGTACCGCTCGCGTCGGACATGTTGGGCGTGAAGTCGCCCTCGTCGGTGACCACGATCACCACCAGCGTCGAGTTGTCGCGCAGGAACCGCTCGCCGCCCTCGTCGATGTTGTAGTCGTACAGCTCGGGGGGCAGGCAGTGGCAGAACTCGGCCCAGTCGTGGGTGTCGTTCCAGTTCTGGTAGTCGCAGTCGTAGATCGAGCCGCTGAAGTCCCCGGGGAAGTCGCTCTGGAACGGCATCTCGAGGCTGCCGCAGACCACCTGGGCGACGACCCACAGGCCGTACTCCTCGGTGGCGCCGTCGATGCCGACCTCGACCAGGTACTGGAAGTCCGGGATCAGGTTGTCGTCCCCGGGGCGGAGGAACGTCGGCGGGTGGCTGACGTCCTGGCCGGCGTTGGCCAGGCTGCGCAGCCGGCCCATCGTGCCCGTGCTGTCCTGGCAGTCGTCGAACGCCGTCGGATCGTGCTCGCAGGGCAGGTTCTGGGTCGTGGTGACCCCCATCTGGTAGTTGAGGAACTGCGTGCGGTTGCCGAGGAACTCCTCGTAGACCAGCACGGCGTCGGTCAGGGTGTTCAGCTCCAGCGTCTGCTCCCCCTCCTCCCCGCCGCCGGGGCCGCCCGCGAGCTCGTTGATGAACGCGGCGAAGCTGGCCTTGAGGTTCTCCTGGTCCTGCTGCATCGAGTTGGAGCTGTCGACCAGCCACAGGATGTCGACCTTGTTGGAGAACGCGGCCTGGGCGAAGTGGTCGTGGACCAGCAGGTCGTAGCTGTTGCAGCCCGCGCCGGAGAGCAGCAGCCCGAGGGCGAGCCCGACGGCCATCGTCGAGGTGTACAGGGCGAGGTGTCGAAGGGACACGATGTGTCCTCCCGTGGAGCGCTCCCGGACCCGCCAGGGGGTTGGGTCGGAAACGGCCTATCTATTTGAATCCTTTTGACAAAGTATGGATCGAGCGAAGCATAAACCATGGGATCGCGCGGAAGCAACCGTGGATCCGGTACGGTACGCGCGTGCGAAGCGAACGGGAGAGCCCGATGGGTGGAGCGACGGGACACGACGCGGGACCGCGGCTGGCCTCGATCGAGGCGCGGCTGGCGGCCCTGCAGCGGGAACGGGAACAGGCGCTGGCCTCGATCTGGGGCGGCGAGCCGCGGCGCACGATCGAGATCGGGCGCGCGCGGATCGGCGCCGAGCCGGTGCTGATCGCCGGGCCCTGCTCGGTGGAGAGCGCAGCGCAGATGGAGCTCGTCGCGGGCTTCCTGCGGGGCATCGGGGGGCGGCTGCTGCGGGGCGGCGCGTTCAAGCCGCGGACGTCGCCGTATGCGTTCCAGGGGCTCGGCCGCGAGGGCCTCGAGATCCTGCGCGACGTCGCCGACCGGTACGAGCTGGTGGTGGTGACCGAGATCCTGGACCCGCGCGACCTCGACGACGTGGTCGAGCTCGCCGACGTCCTGCAGGTCGGGACGCGCAACATGGCCAACGCGGAGCTGCTCTCGGAGCTGGGGGCGGCCGGCAAGCCGGTGCTGCTCAAGCGCGGGTTCATGTCCACCGCCGAGGAGTTCCTGCTGGCGGCGCGGCACGTCGAGCTGGCCGGCAACCCCGACGTGATCCTCTGCGAGCGGGGGGTCCGCGGCTTCGAGAAGTGGACCCGCAACCGGCTCGACGTGGAGTCGATCCCGTGGCTGCGGCGGCTCTGCCCGCTGCCCCTGATCGCCGACGTGAGCCACGCCGCGGGCCGCAAGGACCTGATCGTCCCGCTGTCCCGAGCGTCCCTGGCCGCGGGGGCCGACGGCGTGATGGTCGAGGTCCACCCCGATCCGGCGCGGGCGCTGTCGGACAACGAGCAGCAGCTCGATCTGGAGGAGGCGGCGGACTTCTACCGGGAGGTGTTCGGCGGGTAGGGGGTCAGGCGCTGGGCAAGCGCCGCATCAGCATCTGGATCTGCTGGAACTGGTGGGTCACCGAGTTGGAGATGTAGAGGCCCTTCTTCTGGTGGTACTTGAGCAGGTCCGACCAGATCGAGTTGATCTGCATCTTGATGTAGTCGAACCGCTTCTCGGCCACCAGGCTCTGGAGGAACACGATCGGCGGCGGGACCTCGCCCTTCTGGTACGCCTCGTTGATCTTCTCCAGGGCCTTCTCGAGCTGCTCGCTGAGCTCCTTGGCCTCGGCCTCGGACAGGGACGACTCCGGCGCCTCGTCCTCGGCGGGGGGCTCGGCCTCGGCCGGCGCCTCGTCCTCCTCGGCGAGGTCCTCGACGTCCTCCGCGAGGTCGTCCTGCGACTGCAGGAGCTCCTCGCCGAGCTCGGCCGCGGCCTCCTCGACCGCCGCGTCCTCGTCGGCCCCGCCTTCCGGCGGAGCCGTCGCGTTCTCCTCTGGCTCGTCCTCCTCGTCCTCCTCGTCGTCGTCGTCGCTCTCCGGCACCGGGATGTCGTTCGCGGTGAGGATCTCGGCGGCGTTGGCCACCATGTCCACGTAGTCGGCGAGGCTGAAGCGCCCCTTGACCTTGCTCGGGCCCAGGTCGTTGTCGCACTCCACGGCGGTGACCCGCCCCTTGGTCTCGGCGCCGAAGCTGACCTGGGGCGCCATCACCACGTCGGCCTTGACCGACTTGCCCTGCAGGTCGATCTCGGTGTCGGCGAGGATCACCTGCGAGACGACCTTGCCCTCGCTGGAGACCTTCTTGCCCTTGATCCGGTTGGCCTTGACGTTGCCCTTGATCGACACGTCGCCCTCGAGTGCCTCGATGCGGTCGGCAGCGAACTCCGGGGCGGAGACCGTCAGCGATCCACCCTCCGAGAACACGTGCTTGATCTTCCCCAGGCTACCGGAGAGATCGCCCTCGATGACCACGTCACCCTTGTTGCCCAGGACCACGCCGTCATCTTCGAGACGGAGGATGAGACCCGCGGGAAATACGGCCGTTCCACCCTTGTCGTCTGCCATCGGTACTCCCTCGTCGCCCCGTACCCGGCGGGGCTGTGGCTGAATTGATGCGAAACCGCCCGGAATCGCGCTTCTATCGAGGTCGGCGATCGAAAATCCTACGGGTGCCTGCGGGGGGGTGTCAACGTCGCGCGCGGCCAATCGCCCAGCGCATCGCGTCCCCGCGTCGTTCCGGCGCGGGCGGGGGCGTCCGCTGGAGCTCCGCCAGGGCTCGCCGCCAGTGCCCTGCGTCCGCCAGGATCGCGCTCCAGGCGCCCACGTCGCCCGGGGGCACCAGCGCGCCGCGGCGGTCGGCGAGCAGCTCCGGGAGGCCGCCCAGGTCGGACGCCGCCAGCGGACGGCCCACGGCCCACGCCTCGTGGGCCACCACCGGCGCATTCTCCTCCCACTCGCTGGGGATCACGACCAGCTCGACCTCCCCGAGGAGCCGCGCCGCGGCGTCCGGGGCGTAGGGGCCGGCCAGCCGGGCGCCGCAGCGTGCCGCCAGCGTGCGGACCCGCCGGCGCCAGGCCCGGTGGGCCGATCCTGCCGGGAGCGGGCCGTGGAGCGACAGCGTCAGGTCGCCGCGCGGCACCCGGGCGGCGGCGCGCAGCAGGGTCTCGATCCCCTTGGACGGGATCAGCGCGCCGAAGTACCCGACCCGCAGCGGGCCGCGCGGGGGTGGGGGCGGCCGGCGGGGCAGCGCGGGCGCGGGGTTGGGCACGACCTCGACCGCGCCGGCGCGGCCCAGCCACGCCTCGTGGCGCCGGGCGACGTGGCGGCTCGGGGCGGCCACGGCGGCGGCCTCGAGCAGCGCCGC
>CAZOYV010000238.1:0-13379 GCA_964584075.1 uncultured Rickettsiales bacterium
CACCGGCGACGACGACACCGCCGGCGACGACGACACCGCCGGCGACGACGACACCGGCCCGGTGCTCAACCCCGGCGACGTCGTGTTCACCGAGGTGATGCAGAACCCCGCCGCGGTCAACGACGACGCGGGGGAGTGGTTCGAGCTGCTCAACACCACCGGCGGCGACGTCGACCTGGCCGGCTGCACGATCTTCGACGCGGGCAGCGACTCCCACACGATCGCCACGGCGCTGGTCGTCACGGCCGGAGGCCGCGTGGTGCTGGGCAACAACGCGGACAGCGCCAGCAACGGCGGGGTGGCCGTCGACTACGAGTTCCCGTCGACGTTCTACCTGTCCAACAGCGACGACGAGCTGATCCTCGACTGCGGGGGCGAGGTCGACCGCATCGAGTGGGACGGGGGCCCCAGCTGGCCCGATCCCACGGGCGCCTCGATGAGCCTCGACGAGGCCTTCCTCGCCGACAACAACGTCGGCGCCAACTGGTGCGAGGCCCAGACCCAGATGACCGGCGGCGACTTCGGCACGCCGGGCGCGGTGAACGACGCCTGCGCCACCGGCGACGACGACACCGCCGGTGATGACGACTCGATGGGCGACGACGACTCCATCGGCGACGACGACACCGCCGGCGACGACGACTCGATCGGCGACGACGACACCGCCGGTGACGACGACTCGATCGGCGACGACGACTCCACCGGCGACGACGACACCGCCGGCGACGACGACTCCACCGGCGACGACGACTCCACCGGCGACGACGACACCGTCGGCGACGACGACTCGATCGG
This sequence comes from uncultured Rickettsiales bacterium, assembly GCA_964584075.1. Lineage (GTDB taxonomy): Bacteria > Myxococcota_A > UBA796 > UBA9615 > CAYRNR01 > CAZOYV01. The sequence goes on from CAZOYV010000238.1 coordinate 796, forward strand.
CGACGACGACTCCACCGGCGACGACGACACCGTCGGCGACGACGACACCGCCGGCGACGACGACTCCATCGGCGACGACGACACCGCCGGCGACGACGACACCATGGGCGACGACGACTCGATGGGCGACGACGACTCCATCGGCGACGACGACACCATGGGCGACGACGACTCCATCGGCGACGACGACACCGCACCGATCATCGCCGAGGGCGACGTGATCTTCACCGAGGTGATGAAGAACCCCGACGCCGTCGGCGACTCCGCCGGCGAGTGGCTGGAGCTGCTCAACACCACGGGCAGCGACGTCGACCTCGACGGCTGCACGCTGAGCGACCTGGACAGCGACTCGCACGTCATCGCCGGCACGCTGGTGGTGCCCGCCGGGGGGCGCGCGGTGCTGGGCAACAACGGCGACAGCGGCACCAACGGCGGGGTGATCGTCGACTACGTGTACGGCACGAGCTTCTACCTGGCCAACGGCGAGGACGAGCTGGTGCTGGACTGCGGCGTCGAGGTCGACCGCATCGAGTGGGACGGGGCGTGGCCCAACCCCACCGGCGCGTCGATGAGCCTCGACCCGGACTTCCACGACGGCTCGGCCAACGACCTGCCCGCGAGCTGGTGCGACGCGACCTCGATCTTCGGCCAGGGCGATCTCGGCACGCCGGGCGACCCCAACGACGAGTGCCTGCCCCCCGGCGACGACGACACCATGGGCGACGACGACACCATGGGCGACGACGACTCCGTGGGCGACGACGACTCCATGGGCGACGACGACACCATGGGCGACGACGACTCCGTGGGCGACGACGACAGCGGGCCGTCCATCCCGGTGGGCAGCGTGGTGTTCACCGAGGTGATGCAGAACCCGGCCGAGATGAACGACAACCTCGGGGAGTGGTTCGAGCTGCTCAACACCACCAATGTCCCCATCGACCTGGTCGGCTGCGTGATCCGCGACGACGGCTCCGACTCGCACACCATCGCCAGCTCGGTGGTGGTCCCGGCCCTGAACCGCGTCGTGCTGGGCAACAACGACGATCCGTCGACCAACGGCGGGGTGACCGTGATCTACGAGATGCCCGGCAACTTCTCGCTGGCCAACGGCGCCGACGAGCTGATCCTCGACTGCGGCGGGGTGGTCGACGAGATCGGGTGGGACGGCGGCCCCGGCTGGCCGGACCCCACCGGCAAGTCGATGACCCTCGACGAGGACCACATCGCCGACAACCACATCGGGTCGTACTGGTGCGAGGCGCTGACCCAGTGGGACGGCGTCGACTACGGCACCCCGGGGACACCCAACGACGACTGCGGCCTGTAGTCCCGCCGCGGTGGGACCGCTCCTGCCCATCGCCGCGGGGCGACCCGTTCGCCGCGCTCCGCGCCGGTCGCGACCACGACGACGGGCTGCACGGCGACGGCTCGGTGGCGTACCGGGGCAGCGACGCAGACGTACGGGCGAGCCCCCCTTGAGCGGGGGGCCATCGTGGTACACTGGAACCCCTTTGCACCCCCAGGACGGGCCGGGGAGCGTTCGCGGCTGGAGGCGGGTTCAGCGTGAGATTGTTGGTCGTCGATCGGGAGGGGGCGAGCCGCCACATGGTGGCCTCCGCGCTCGGCGCCTGCGGCCACGACGTGGTCGAGAGCGAGACCGGCTCCGTGGCGCTGGAGCTGCTGTCCCGCGACCACTACGACGGGGTGGTGACCGACATCGACACCGGCGAGGTCACCGGGCTGGACCTGCTGCGCCGGACGCGGCCCGATCCGCGGTACAAGCACCTCGCGGTGATCCTCGTGACCTACCCGATGGACATCGAGGAGCTGCGCCGCGCCATCGCCGACGGCCTCACCGGCTACATCTCCAAGCCGGTGGACGTCGAGACCGTCGCGTACCAGGTCGAGAACCTGATCCAGCGCGGGCTCCGCGCCGAGGACGAGAGCGTCTCGACCATGGAGGAGGTCAGCCTCAGCGAGGTGGTCTCGCTCGGCGACGAGGACCGCACCGGCGAGGACCTGCTCGGCGAGGTGATCGAGCACAAGTACCTGGTCGAGGAGCTGATCGGGATGGGCGGGATGGGCGTGGTCTACCGCGCCCGCCACCTGTACCTCGAGCGGCCCGTGGCGCTCAAGGTCCTGCCGCGCGGCGGCGAGGAGGGCGCGGGGCTGCTGCAGCGCTTCATCCGCGAGGCGCGGATCCTGGCCCGCGTGCGCAACCAGCACATCGTCGACATCCACGACTTCGGGTTCACCACCGCGGGCAGCCCGTACCTGGTGATGGAGCTGCTCGAGGGGCTGGACCTGCGCGATCTGCTGCACCGCGACGGGCCGCTGCCGGTGGCGGCGGTGACCGAGGTCGCGATGCAGGTCTGCGAGGGCCTCGCCGCGGCCCACGACGCCGGCGTCCTGCACCTGGACTTCAAGCCCTCCAACGTGATGCTGTGCGGCGAGCCCAGCACCCTCCCGGCGCCGCCGGTGGAGGTCAAGCTGCTCGACTTCGGCATCGCGCGGTTCGTCGAGGAGGCCGCCGAGCGCGAGACGACCGAGACGATCCACCTGACCGGCACGGCGGCCTACATGTCCCCGGAGCAGTGCCGCGGGGGGAAGCTCGGCACGGCGTCGGACCTGTACAGCCTCGGCGCGGTGATGTTCCAGATGCTGACCGGCCGGCCGCCGTTCGAGGCCAGCACCGGCGAGGAGCTGCTGCGCCACCACCAGCAGACCAGGCCGCCGTCGCCGTGCGTGTTCCGCGCCGACACCCCGCGGTTCCTCGAGGACGTGGTGCTGCAGCTGCTGGCCAAGGACCCCGCCGAGCGCGTCCCCTCCGCGGTGGCGCTGCTCGACCAGCTGGCGGCCAACGCGGTGGGCTCTCCGTACCGCTCGCTGACCGACGACGGCGAGCACGAGACCGAGGAGCAGCTCGACGCCACCGTGCTGGACATCGGCGAGGGCGAGGGGCTGCCCGAGGCGATGGAGACGACCCTGATCGAGGAGGACCCGCCGCCGGCCGACGGCGAGGACGAGGGGACCGAGGGCTGAGGTCGTGAATCCAGCCCGTCCGGCTCAGGAAGGCTCGACGCTGACCGCCGTCGTCGCGACGTCCATCGCCGGTGGCTTGCCCATCAGCTGCCGGTGCAGCGCCAGCAGCACCCCCTTGGCCACCGCGTCGGCGTGATCGCGCCGGGCCCCGCGGTGGGCCTGCTGCGCCGCCGCGCGGAACGCGGCGAGGTCGAGCCCCGGCCCGGAGGACGAGGTCGTCAGCCAGGCGCGTCCGGGCAGCACCAGGGTCTCGCCGGGGCCGAGCGTCCCGCCGCCCTCGCGGAAGCCGTCCCGACCCGGGACCTCCCACAGCGGCTCGACCTCGCCACCGGCGGTCAGCCGCAGGCACGCCGGCATCCCCCGCTCGGCGTAGCGGAACGAGCCGTCGCGGCCGTCCACCAGCACGTAGGCGAGGCGCAGCGCGTGCCCGGTCTTCTCCTCGGGGAACGCCTCGTCGAGGATCCGCAGCAGCTCCCCCGGCTCGCGCGGCTGGCCGCCGCGGTCGAGGAGCAGGCCGCGCCCCGGCTCGGGCGACAGCAGGGCGTGGAGCGAGGCGGTCAGCAGCGTCGGCGCGATCCCGTTGCCCTCGACGGACAGCAGGAACATCCCGGCGTGATCGTCGCCCAGCGGCCAGAACCCCGGGGCGTCCCCGCCGAGCTCGGTGCTGCGCTGGGCCGCCGCCGAGAGCCGTACCGGCCCGGCCTGGGCGGGCTTGATCCCCAGCATCCGCCTGCGCGCGCCGGCGGCGTAGGCCAGGCCCTGCTGCAGCGAGTAGCCCATCACCGTGACGTTCTCGCGGCTGCGGGCGAGGTGCATCAGCACGCGCTGCTCGAGATCTTCCGGGACGAACGGGCGGATCAGGTAGTCCGCGGCGCCGAGCTGCAGCCCCTTGAGCAGCACCTCGGGGTCCGACTCCGCGCTCATCAGCACGATCGGGATCTCGGCGAACAGGTGGTTGCTCTTCAGCGCCTTGCAGACCTCGAAGCCGTCCACATCGGGCAGGCCCACGTCGATCAGCATCAGGTCGGGGTTGACCGCCACGGCGAGGTCGATCGCCTGCAGGCCGTCCCGGGCGACCTCGACCTCGAAGTCGAGCCGGGCCAGGTGGAACTCGAGCACCTCGAGGTTCACCGGGTCCGCGTCGGCCACGAGGACGATGTACTGCTGCATGGCCCAATCCTCCGTCGACCACCCGGTCTCCCGGAAGTCTACACGTTCAGCGCCGCGGCCCCACCTGCAGGCCGACGCGGAGCCCGCCCCCCATCACGGGGTGGCCGACGTACCCGCCGTGGAGCGCCACCCCGATCACCACGCGGGACGCGGGGATCCCGAGGCGCAGGCCGACCTCCCCCACCGCGCCGCCCGTGACCGCCGACTCGCCGGGCAGCGCGTTGCCCCCGACGCGCCCGACCACGCCGACCGTGACGCGGCCGGTGCCGACCGGGATCGAGGCCAGCGCCCCGACGCCGACCGCCGCCGTCACCTCGGAACGCTCGCGGTCGCGGAACAGGTCGAACCCCAGCGAGGCGTGCACCACGGCCTCGACGTAGCGCCACGGCAGGAACCGCGCCCCGATCAGCGGCCCCCCCAGCGCGGTGCCGCGGTCGCCGCCGGCGTGCTCGGCCTGGCAGCCCGCCTCCAGCCCCAGCGGGGTCCACGCGAAGCCCGGTGGCGGCGGCGCCACGGACGGCACCTCGACGGGCTCGTCGCCCTCGGCCTCGGAGGGCGCGATCGCGTCCGGATCGCCGCCACAGGCCGCGACCAGCACCCTCGCCTTGCCGATCTCGGCGCCGGGGAAGTCGGCGGCGACGTACAGCCCGAGCTCCTCGAGCGCCTCGTCGTCGCGGCCGAGCTGGTGCAGGCAGTCGGCGAGGTGCAGCCGGGCCTGGTGGTAGCTGGGGTCCTGGGACAGCACGAAGCGGAACAGCGCGATGGCGCCGACGCAGTCCCCGTCGTCCTTGAGATCGACGGCGGAGAAGTACTCGTCCTGCAGGTTCAGCGCGGGCTCTTCGTCGGTGGACGCGGGCGCGGCGAGGGGGATCACCAGGGCCCCGAGCAGGGTCAGGGCGCACAGGGCTGGGGAGCGGGGCGATGCCACCCGACGATTATAGTCTCCGCGGCCCTCCACAGGGCCGCAGGCCCGGCGATGGGGCCCCGGAAAATCCGGTACCATGGAGCCCAGGATGGACACGGTCGCCCGGGGCAACGGCGGGGAGGCAGACACCGCACCGCTGTTCGGCAGGTACCGCCTGGAGCGGCTGATCGGCCGTGGCGGGTTCGCCACCGTCTACCGCGCCGAGTACCAGGGCGAGTACGGCTTCCGCAAGCCGGTGGCGCTGAAGGTCCTGCGCCGGCGGCTCCAGAGCGTCAAGGACGACGTCTCCGCCGAGTTCCTCAACGAGGCGCGGCTGGGGGCCTCGATCCGCGACCCCAACCTGGTCGAGTTCTACGAGTGCGGACGCGTCGGCGATCGGCTCTACATCGCGATGGAGCTGGTCGAGGGCCCCAACCTCGCGCAGGTCCTGCAGAACCTCGACGAGCTGAGCGCGCCGGTCGGCGAGCAGGCGATCCGCTCGATCGCGGTGCAGACCGCGCGCGGCCTGCGGGCGCTGCACCGCGCCAAGGTCGGCGGCGAGCACATCAACCCGATCCACCAGGACATGAAGCCGGGCAACATCCTGCTGTCGCCCGAGGGCCACGCCAAGATCACCGACTACGGGATCGCCCGCTTCGCCGCCGACTTCTACGAGACGCTGGGGCTCGAGGGGCTGCGCGGCTCGCCGCTGTACATGTCGCCCGAGCAGGCGCGCGGGGAGCCGCTGACCCAGGCCTCGGACATCTTCTCGTTCGGCTCGGTGGTGGCCGAGCTGATCGTCGGGATCAACCCGTTCCACGCCACCTCGATGGAGGCGGTGCTGCGCAAGGTCGAGGTCGCCGACCTCGGGGACGCGCTGCAGAAGGTGCGCAACCGTTCGCCGGGGCTGGCCCCGATCCTCGAGACCTGCCTGAAGCTGGAGCCCGAGAAGCGCTACGCCGACGGCCCCGCGCTGGTCAAGGCGCTCGAGGCGGTGGAGCCGCCCCGCTCGGCGGACGACCAGGTCGGCGCGCTGGCCCAGGAGGTCTACGAGCTGCTCGACCGCCAGATGAGCGAGCTGACCCGGCGGCCGGTGCAGGTGTTCTGGGGGATGCTCGACGACGACGACGAGATCTCGGTCTCGGTGGCGATGTCGCTGTCCGACCGCGCCAAGCGCCCGTCGACGGACGGCGGAGACGGGGAGTCGTCGCTCGACGAGGACGAGCAGAGCGCCGAGGTGCTGGTCACGGGGGTGATCCCGCTGGAGTCGATGCGGGACCAGGAGCAGCGCGCCGCCGAGGCGGAGGCCACGGCCCCGGACACCTCCGAGCTGGTCGCGGCGGTGCACCGCGGCCGCAGCAGGGTCTGGCTCGCGGTGGTCCTCGGCGTGGTGCTGATCCCGCTGGCGATCCTCGTGCCGCGCTGGATCGTGCCGCGCGAGGAGACCCGCTACCTGGTCAACCCCGACGGCTCGGTCCGCGTCGACGACGGCAGCGGGGACGCCGTGGCCGAGGAGGCCACGCCCGACCCGGACGATCCGTACGGTCCGCCGCTGGACGCGGCCTACACGCCACCGAGCGCCAACGTCCCGCAGCCGGCAGCGCCTCCGCGGGTCAAGCACGCGCCGGTCACCCGCGGCGTGCGGGGCAAGGACACCGCGCTGTCGCTGGCGGTGCAGCCGCGGGACGTGTACCGCATCACGCTGTGGTACCGCGCCTACCCCGACGGGGAGTGGCAGCAGACGATCGTGCGCGGGGGGCGGCAGGGGACGATCGAGCTGGTCATCCCGGCCGGGCCGTGGCTCACCGAGGCCGCCACCAGCGTGGAGTACTTCGTGGACGTCGAGGGCGACGGCGGGCTGTCGCGGGCGGGCTCGGTGGAGGAGCCGTACCGCTTCAGGCTGTACTGACCCGACGGGGACGGGTCGGAGAGGGGGAGCCGTGAGACGCTGGATCGCCGCGGCCTGGATCGCGTTGCTGGCCATGCCGGGCCCGGTTCGCGCGGCCGACGACGCCCCCGCGGCGCCCGCCTGGTCGGCGCCGCTCGAGGAGGCGGTGCTCGCGGCGGCGGCGGCCGAGCTGGCCCCCGAGGGCACCGCCGTGGCCGTGGCGACCGTGCCGCTGGGCCGCGCCGGGCTGAGCAGCACGGATCCCGTGGAGTGCCGCGCGCTGCGCTTCTCCGCGGAGGGCGCGGGGGCCCCGTTCGCCGAGGTGCTGCTGTGCCCCTGGCGGCCGATGAGCGCCACGATCCCGCCGCCGGGCGAGATCCAGCGGGCCGCCCCGCTGTGGACGGTCGCTCCCGGCGCGGTGGTGCTCGGCCCCTGGCTGGGCCCCGACGGCGTGGCGGCGGACGAGGGCACGCGCGAGCGAGCGGCGGCGGTGGCGGGGACGGCGATCGGCGTCGAGCAGCTCCAGACGCCCTGCGAGCAGCCCCCCGGGCTCCCCGACGACCTGCAGCTGATCTCCGCGCAGTGCTACCCCCACTACCTGACGCTCCAGATCGCGATCCCGGGCAGCCGCATCCCCCGCGACGAGGAGCTGCTCGCGCGGGCACCGGGCAAGATGATCGAGCTGTGGCTGATGCCCGACCGCGGCGAGGTGATCCACCGCTGGCTGGCGCCGCCCGACGAGGTGGAGTCGCTCCCCGGCGGCCCCGGCCCGTTCGCGGACTACACGCCCAAGGACACCCCCGACACGCTGCTGGACTACCGCGGGACGCTGGCCCCGCGGCTGGCGGAGCTGCCCCCCGAGTCCCTCGCGGCGCTGCCCGAGCTGATCCTGCTGCTGCACCGCCAGCAGCGCCAGGCGCTGGCCGTCCAGGGGGAGTGGGTCGAGGGCAACGTGCTGCTCGGGGCCGACGAGCGGCAGTACGTGCCGTCCGACGACGAGCTGCTCGCCGCCGCGATCGGCGCGCGCGTCGCGAGCGTGGTCGCGGCCCACGAGCCGCGCCAGGTCCGGCGCACGCTGCGCAGGGCCAAGGTCCGGACCGCCCGCGAGCTGATCTACACCCACTACGAGTTCCGCCACGTGGACGTGATCGGCTCGGGGCGATTCTTCTACGCCTCGCCGCCCGAGGTCCGCACGGTGGTGCTGTACTGAGTCACTCGCAGAAGTCGAACCCGCTGCAGCCGAACGTGAACTCCGACTCGTAGTCGCAGGTGTCGACCACCGTCTCGAAGCCGTAGGGGTTGCCGAACAGGATCGCGGCGCCGTCGATCGTCACGTCCCCGGGGGGCAGCACCTCGACCCACTGCTCCTGCTCCTGCAGCACGATGTCGTGGGTCGCCGCGTCGGCGTCGGTGAGGGTCAGCTCGTAGCGCTCGAAGCCCTCGCAGCCGGTACAGCTGTCGGCGATCGTGATGGTGTAGGTGCACTCGTCGCCGTAGCCCTGCCCCGGCCCGTTCGGGCACGCGCTGAGGAGAGGGAGCAGGGCCAGCAAGCCCGCCGCGGCTCGTCGTCGCATCGTCGCCTCCCGCACCCGGATGATACCAGGCGCGCGTGGGATCCGAGCGCCGGCGGAGGTACCCTGCCAGGCACGTGCCGGTGGGCGGAGCCGGTACCCGAGGGAGCCCGTGGCGTTGCAGCTGAGCCGGCTGACCTACGTCATCGACACGCCCGAGTTCACGCGGGTGCTGCGGATCCTGTGCTTCGTGGGCGCGGGCACGATCTTCCTGTCCGAGGTGGCCTCGTACCTCTCCCCCGAGTTCCCCAAGGACACGCTGGGCACCGCGATCATGGTGTCCACGTTCCTGGTGGTCGGCGGGATGACCTTCACCGGCACCCCGCGGCGCCTGCTGGGCGTCGGGGCGATGGTCGCCTTCGCCGTGATGGGCTGGTACCTGTCGCGGGTGCTGGGCTCCAGCGGCGGGATCCTCTCGCCCCACCAGGGCGCGGTGTACATGACGCTGATCGCCGCCAACGCGCTGCTGGCGTTCTCGGTGCTGGAGTTCGTCGGCACCGCGGTGCTGTTCGTCGGCGCGTTCATGATCTCGTCGATCGTGACCGGCAAGGCCGAGCCCAGCGACTACACCGTGGTGCTGTTCTACATCGCCGGGTTCACCGGGATGGGCTCGATCGGGACGTGGCACCGCACGCGGCTGCAGCTCGCCGAGCAGGACGCCCGCCAGGAGCAGGAGCGGCTCAACGCCAACCTGCAGTCCGAGGTGGCGCGCCAGGTGGACCAGATCCGGCGGGCGGAGCAGCTCGGCCGCTACCTGCCGCCCGAGCTCAGCGAGGCGGTGATGGAGGGCGAGCGCGGCCCGGCGCTGACCCAGGCGCGGCGGGAGGTGACCGCGCTGTGCGCCGTACCCGCCGGGTTCCTCGAGACGCTCACCGAGGTGGCGCGGGACCAGGTCGGGCCGCTGGTCAACCACTTCGTCACCGCGATGACCCACGTGGCCCACGAGCACGGCGGGGTGATCGAGCGGTTCGTCGGGCCGCGGATCACGGTGCTGTTCGGCGCGATCGTGGAGCTCGACCCCGACGAGTGCGCCCGCCGCGCGATGGCGATGGCGGTGCGGATGCAGGAGGAGGCCAACCTGCTGGTGGGCCAGTGGGAGGCCTCGGGGACGCCCCAGCTGCGGCTGCGGATGGCGGTCGGGGTGGCCAGCGGGCCGGCGGTGGTCGGGACGTTCGGCAGCGAGCGGCGGATGGAGTACACCGCGCTGGGCGGGGCGATCGTGCGGGCCAACCGGCTGGCCGGCGACGCGATCCCCGGCGAGGTGCGGCTGGACGAGCGGACCCACGACCTGCTCGCCGGCGCGCTCGAGGTGCTGCCCGGCGACATGGTCGAGTTCAGCCCGGGCGAGCCGCGGCCGACCTACGTGCTGGCCCCCCTGGCAGCCACGGACCTGGGTGCGATCACCGACTCGCTGGAGCTCCGCGTCGGCGTCGACGAGGAGGCCTGGACCGTCCAGCCCACCGAGGCGATGACCCCCGAGGCGGAGAGCAGCGGGTCGTGGAACGCGCGGGGCACGCTGCCGCGGCTCAAGCCCGGCAGCCTGTTCGACGGCCGCTATCGCATCGAGCAGAAGGTCGGCCGCGGGGGCATGGCGGTGGTGTACCGCGCCCGGCACCTGTCGCTGGACGAGCTGCGCGCGATCAAGCTGATCGCGGCGGAGCGGCTGACCGGGCCGCGAGCGGTGGAGCAGTTCCGCCGCGAGGCCGAGTCCACCGCGCGGATCCGCCACCCCAACGTGGTGCAGCTGGTCGACTTCGGGCGCAGCATCGAGGGCTACTACTACCTGGCGCTGGAGTACGTCGACGGTCCCTCGCTGTCCCAGCTGCTCAAGGACCGCGGCACGCTGGCGGAGCCCGACGCGGTCCGGCTCGGGATCGACATCCTCCGCGCCCTGGAGGCCGCCCACTGGCTGCGCATCGTGCACCGCGATCTCAAGCCGGCCAACGTGCTGCTGACGCGCAAGACGCCGCCGCAGCGGGGCCGCGCGCGGGTCACCGACTTCGGGCTGGCCCAGAACGTCGGCCGCGGCCGGCACAGCTCCCAGATGCTGATGACCGGGACGCCGCTGTACATGTCCCCCGAGCAGATCCGGGGCGAGCGGCTGGACGAACGCAGCGACCTGTACGCCTTCGGGGTCACGCTGTACGAGATGCTCAGCGGCCACAGCCCGTACCGCTCGACCAGCGGGCTGGAGGCGCTGGTGCTGGCGATGCAGGAGCCGCCGGTCCCGCTCCACGAACGGGTCGACGGCATCAGCGGGCCGCTGCAGAACGTGATCGACCGCTGCCTGTCCAAGGACCGCGAGGACCGCCCCGAGTCCGCCGCCGACGTGCGGGCGATGCTCGAGGGGCTGGCCGGCGAGCGCTGAAAGATCGGGAGCCCAGACCACACCGATCGTTGTGGAGGTGGGCCATGCTCGCACGCCCCAGCGCCGCCCTCGCCGCGGCCGCTCTGCTCGTCACCAGCGCCGGATGCAACCGGTACGTGGACCGGATGGGCGACGACGCGGCGCCCGACGCCGGGACCGGCGAGCTGGTCGTGTCCCCGGTGGCGCTGGACTTCGGCGCGGTGGAGGCCCTGCAGACCGCCAGTGCGACCGTGACGCTGGCCAACGCCGGGGACGGTGAGCTGACGATCGGTGCGTTCTCCGTCGAGGGCGGGGCCACGTTCGGGTGGAGCGAGGAGCACACCACCCGGGTGCTGGCCCCGGGCACCGAGACCGAGCTGTCCCTGTTCTTCGAGCCCCAGCTCGCGGGGGGGCAGATCGCCACCCTCGCGATCCACTCGGACGAGCCCGGCGACGGGGTCGACGAGGTGGAGCTGCGGGGAGACTGCCTGGCGCCGATGATCGAGCTCGACCCGGTGGAGTGGGACTTCGTCGACCACGAGGTGGGCTGCGAGCAGGAGCGGGAGATCGCGATCCGCAACGCGGGGACGGCGCCGCTGGTCCTGACGGAGCTGGTGTTCACGCCCACCAGCGACGAGCTGCAGCTGTCGTTCCACTTCCCGGTCGGGACCACCCTCGCCCCCCACCAGGAGCAGCTGGCGACGGTCCACTACGAGCCGCGCGACGAGCTCCCCGATACCGGCTACCTGCACGTGTACTCCAGCGATCCGTGGACGCCCGACGCGGTGGCGACCCAGGCCGGCGCGGCGCACTACGCCGGCGAGGTGGTCGACGAGTACGACGCCGAGGTCAGCGGCACCCTCGACGTGCTGTGGGTCGTGGACGACACCGGCTCGATGGCGCCCCACGTCGCCGGCATCGAGGCCGCCATCGCCGGACCGTGGACCGACCTGCTGGTCGCCCTCGGCGCCGACTACCACCAGGAGGTGATCCTGGCCGGCACCGAGCAGCTGCTGGAGTACGGCCTGGCGATGCTGACCCCGCCGATGACCAGCCCCGGCGGCCCGATGGACGGCTTCCTGCGGGAGGACGCCGGCCTGTTCGTGATCATCGTCAGCGACGAGGACGACCAGTCGAGCCAGACCGTCGCGCACTACGTCGCCCAGCTGCAGGCGCTCGAGCCCGACCCCGAAATGCTCTTGCTCAGCGCCGTCTCCGGCGGGGCCAGCGGCTGCGACAGCGGCAACGTCAGCGCGATGCCCGCCCCGCGCCTGGTCGACGCCGCCAACACGACCGGCGGGATCGACGCCTCGCTGTGCGGCGACTGGGCCACGCAGCTGACCGGGCTGTTCTGGCTGCCCTGGACCACGGCGGAGGACACCTACGAGCTCAGCGAGGACCCCGTCGAGGGGACCGTCGAGGTCACGATCGACGGGGTACCGATGTACGTCGGCTGGTACTACGACGACTCGCTCAACGCGATCGTCTTCGAACAGGCCTACGTCCCCCTCGATGGGGACGAGATCGCGATCCGCTACCAGCGGCTGGGGAGCTGCTGAGGGAGTTGGGGTCAAGTCGCGTGTTGCGAGTTGCAAATCGCAACTCGCAACACGCGACTTGACCCCAAAGGGGTATGCCCTTGACTCCAGTGACCCCAAG
>CAZOYV010000239.1:0-13376 GCA_964584075.1 uncultured Rickettsiales bacterium
AGTTCCTGGTCGTGCTGCCCCAGACCGACCGCCACAACCTGCGGCTGTTCGCCGAGCGGCTGCGGCGCAACGTCGAGGCCGAGGAGTTCCAGGCCACCTCCGGCGTGACGCTGCACGAGACCTGCTCGATCGGGTTCGCGCCGTACCCGTTCTACGACGACGTGGCCGCCGACGAGGACCTGGGCTTCGAGGAGGTCGTCCGCGCCGCCGATCTCGGCCTGTTCGTGGCCAAGGCCGAGGGCCGCAACCGCACCGTGCTGGTCGCCCCCGGGGAGAAGATCCCCGACACCGAGGAGCTGCGCGACCAGGCGCTGACCGACCACGAGTGGGCCGAGCAGCAGCGCTTCCTCAAGATACGTCGCTAGCGAACATTACGGATCAAGGATATTCATCGCGACGTCGAGCACGGGGTCGCCCGCGCCGCTCCACGCGACGGGCACGTCGACCGGGATCCCCAGGTCCTCGATGACCTGCATGTCGGGGAGGTAGGCGATCCAGGTCGAGAGGATCAGCTGGGTGCCGTCGTCGAGCTCGACCATCGTGGGGTTGCCGGTGCTGCCGGCGGTGTCGGCGCCGACGGTCACGACCTGGGGCAGCTCGCGCATCGCGGCGACGAACGCCTCGTTGCTGCTCATGCAGCGGTCGCCGGTGAGCAGCGCCACCGGAGCGGTCCAGGTCCACGGCCCGATCGCCGGCATGTTGCGCGGGTACGGCTCGGTGAAGTCGTCGTGCTCGGGCCCGTCGCGGTACTGGGTGTAGCCGTACAGCGTGGTCTCCTCGGCGAACCGGCCGGCGACCCCCAGCGCGTACAGCTCGTTGCCGCCGCCGTTGGCCCGCACGTCGACCACCAGGCCCTCCGCCGCGCCGAACTGCTCGAGCGCGGCGTCCACCGTGTCGGGAGTCCCCTCGTCGGTCCACGAGTCGATCCGCACGTAGCCCAGCGAGGCGCTCAGCCAGCCGGTGGTGACGTCGCCGCTGTAGTCCAGATCGGTGAGGTACTCGGTGTCGACCACGGTCTTGTCGATGTTGCCCTCCCAGCCGGTGTAGCCGGGATAGATCAGGTCCCCATCGGGGGTGTAGAGGTAGACGTGGTTGTCGCGCAGCGGCGCCAGCAGGCCCTCCACGGCGGCGATCCACTCGTCGTAGCTGGCGTCCTCGTCCAGCTCGCCCCGGGCCTCGTCGCCCAGGACGTCCCAGTCGATGCCCTTGTGCACGAAGTACGGGTAGATCTCGTCGAACGTCTCCCACAACACCTCGAGCTGTGCCTGCATCGGACCGAGATCGGCGGTGTCGTCGTCGCCGTCGTCGTCGTCGTCGATCGAGAACGGCTCGGGTTCGGGGCAACCGGCCAGGAGCACCAGCGCCAGCAGCAGGCTCCAACGGGATTGGATCGGTCGCATCGCATCTCCTCCTACACGGTGTTCGAGGTCTGGACGCGCGTGTCGGCCACGGGCGCCAGCGTCAGGCGGACCCGCACGCGGGCCGGCGCGGCGGCATGACCCGAGAGCCACAGGCATGGAGCGGCAACGATGCGGTTGTAGCTCGGCGCGAGGGCGCCGGGGCCGGGAGACACCGCCCCGCGATGGAGCGCACCTCGCACCGGGCCGTCGACGAGCTCCAGTCCCAGCACCGCACGGCCCTCGCGGAATGCCAGCCAGCAACCGTCCCCCGCCGCCCGGACCTCGAGATCGGCGGCCAGGTGGTAGGCGACGGCCAGGTCGTGGTCGCCGCCGCCCTCGAAGCGGTCCTCGATCTCGATACGACGTGGTCGTTGGACCATGACCTGCCGCCGGTGGAGCACGCCCGAGCGGGCGCGGAAGCCGTCGTGCGAGGCGACGACGACGCGCCGCGCCAGGTCGACCCGCTCGAGCCGCACCGCCGGCGCGGTGGTCCACAGGAACGGGCCGCCGGGCTCGGCCTGGTCGAGCCCGTCGACGGTGGCGGTGTTGTGGGCGCCGGTGCCGCGCAGCCAGCCGCGCCAGGCGGGGGCGCCGGTGTAGCGGAAGGTGCCGCAGTCGACCAGCAACGGGTGGCCGCCGTGCGCGAGCCACACGGCGAGGGCGTCGGCGTGGCCGTGGGCCCGCAGCGGGGCCAGCCCCAGCGGTCCGTGGTCGACGATCAGCACCGCGTCGCGCCGCCCGGCCCGCCAGCGCAGCACCGTGGTGCCCCCGTGCGCGAAGGTCCTCGAGCCGCGGCGGGCCGTCCGCCGCCGCAGCGGGGCCAGCCCGAGCACGGCGCTGCGCAGGTCGTGCCCGGCGCCCCGCGGGACCAGATCCGGCCGCCGCAGCGCGCGACCCACCGCGCCGACCACCGAGGCGACGTACGGGGCGGCCCCCGGCGCCGCGAGCACCGCGGCCCCGTCGGCGTCGCCGATGTCGGGGGGGGCGGCCTCCTCGGACAGGTGCAGCAGGAAGTCGGCCGCCGCGGCGAGGCGATCGTCGACGCCCAGCTCCAGCGCACCCTCGGCCGCCGCCCGCCGGGCCACCAGCAGCCACTCCAGGACGTAGGCCAGGTAACGCGGAGACTGCTCCGCGCCGCTGCCGTCGGGCAGGATCAGGCGCCGTACCTGCTGGCGCAGCTCGGCGGCCCAGCGGCCGCGGTGTCCGCCCGGGTCCAGCGGCGGGGACAGGCTCGCGCACGACACCAGCGCGGCCAGCTCGGCGACGCGGTGGTTGCCCGCCGAGGAGTACCGCGACGGGTAGCGCTCGATCCAGCGCATCTGCTGGGACACGGCGTCCGCGGCGCGCGCCGCCAGCGGCGCGTCGGTCTCCGCCAGCCGCAGCAGCCCGGCGACGATCGACAGGCTCACCGCGCGGTGGCCGCACTCGATCCCCGCGGCATACCCGACCCCGACGAACGGGCGCTGGTGGTCGAGCCAAGAGCGCAGCAGCGCCCGCGCCCGGGCAGCGGCGGCGGTGTCTCCGAGCACGGCCCCGGCGAGGGCCAGCACCTGCAGGTGGGGCAGGCGCAGCAGCTCCCAGGCCAGCCTGGGGTCCCGCGCTCCGTGCCGGAACCGCACCAGCCGCGCCGGGACGGCCGGCCAGGGCGCGCCGCCGACCGGGTCGCGGTCCCAGGCGTCGAGGGTCCCCGCCGGCCAGTCCACGCCGAGCAGCCGCAGCTCGCCGCGCAGCAACCCGTCGGCAGCGCGCCGCAGCGCCCCGCGGTGGGACGCCGGGAGCGCGCGCCCCTGCGCCGCGTCCCACGGCCAGCTCGGCGGGGCGGCCCCGGTCGGCGCCGCGATCCGCCGGCGCACGGCAGGCAGCCCGTCCCACGCCCCGCGGAGCTGCTCCGCGAGGCGGTACGGCCCCTCCCCGGGGTCCATCGCCAGGGCGCGGTAGAGCAGCCAGCGCGCTCGGGCGACGGGAGCCAGCGGGGTAGGGGCGGCGGTCACCCCCGGACGATACCAGGTCCCCTGGATCCCCACACGCCGGGCCATCCCGCTCCGGCCAGCGCCCGCCCCCGCAAGCTGGTACAGTTCGCGACCGGAGGCGCACGCGATGAAGTGGTCCCACCGCCTGGTCTACCGCGCGCTGCGGCTGTGGTGGGCGGTGCGCCGGCCGCTGACGATGGGCGCCTTCGTCGTGCTGGCGCGGGACGGCCAGGTCCTGCTCGTGCGCACGACCTACCACCGCACCTGGTCGCTGCCGGGCGGGGGCGTCCGGCGCGGCGAGACGCTCGAGCAGGCCGCGCGGCGCGAGGCCTCCGAGGAGGTCGGCGCGACGCTGGGCGAGCTGCAGCTGCTGGGGGTCTACTCCCGCTTCCGCGAGCACAAGAGCGACCACGTCGCGGTGTTCACCTGCACCGACGGCGACGCCACGCTGCGCGGCGACCACGAGATCGAGGAGGCCCGCTGGTTCCCCCTCGACGCGCTGCCCCCCGACGTGGCGCCGGGCACGGCGCGGCGGATCGCGGAGCTGCGGGAGGGACGCCGGCCGGCGTTCGGGACGTGGTGAGGCGCGCGCTCCCCGGGCTGGCCCTGCTGCTCGCCGTGGCCCTCGCCACCGGCGCCGCGGCCGACATGTTCGGCAACCAGGACATCGAGGTGAAGCCGACGCGCACCGAGGTGATGGTGGTGCCGGCGTTCGGCTACAACACCGACCTGGGCCTGGGCCTCGGCGCCGCGGCCGTGATCGCCCGCTTCAAGCCCGGCGCCTACCCCTACCACTGGCGGATCGAGACGTCGGTCAACGTGCGGATGAAGCCCCTGCCGAAGCACGGCACGGTCGAGTTCCCGTTCTTCATGGCGTACCTGCGCTTCGCGCGCCCGGGCCTGCTGGACGGCCGGGCCCGGCTGCGGATCTGGTTCGCCTGCGCCTACCGCACCAACATCGGCTACTACGGGATGGGCAACGCGGCCCCCGAGGAGACCCCCTGGGAGTCCATCGACCGCGAGGCGGACCCCGAGGCCTACGAGCAGGCGATCCAGCGCAACCAGTACGCCCGCACGACCCCGCGGCTGCAGTCCGACCTGTGGATCGACCTGCCCGGCGCGCTGCGGATGTTCGTCGGCGGCCGGTTCAGCTGGAACTGGACGACGGTCTACGACGGCAGCGTGCTGGCCGGGGACCTCGCCGGGGACTCGGGGGAGAAGGTCCAGGGGATGCTCGTCGGGGCCGGCCGGCACGGCCAGCTGCTGGGCTTCGCCGGCCTGATGTGGGACACCCGCGACCACGAGTTCGCGCCCAGCCGCGGCGTGTTCCACGACCTGTCGCTGCGGGGCGGCCCGGTGTTCGAGGAGCCGGGCGGGTTCGTCGCGTTCAACCTGACGCTGCGCTGGTTCGCGCCGATCTGGAAGGACAACATCGTGTTCGCCGCGCGGCTGCTCGGCGACCTGATCGTCGGGCCGGCGCCGTTCTACGAGCTGGCGTGGTACGGCAACGCGTTCCCCGAGACGGCGCCCGGGGGCGGCAACGGGATCCGCGGGATCCCCGAGATGCGCTACCACGGCAAGGTCAAGCTGATCGGCAACGTGGAGCTGCGCCACCAGATCGTGCGGTTCAAGCTGTTCAAGCAGCCGACCCGGCTCGGCGGCGTGGTGTTCGCCGACGCGGGCCGGATCTGGACCGACCTGAGCTCCAACCCCGGCCTCGACGGCGACGGGTTCGGGCTCAAGTGGGGCGTCGGCGGGGGCCCGCGGCTGCAGATCGGCGAGACCTTCCTGGTGCGGATGGACTTCGCCTACTCGCCGGACGGGTTCGGGGTCTACCTGGAGCTCGGGAACGCGTTCTGACCCAGCACGAACTGCTCGACGAACCGGGCGGGGAGCTCGTTGGCCTCGGGGCTGGGGCGGTGGCCGTACAGCTTGGACAGCGCGGCCTCGCGGCCGAACAGCGTGCCGTACTGGTCCATGTAGCCCTTGAACCGGACCTTGTTGTCGACCCACGTCAGCTCGGGGTGGAACTGGGTGGCGTAGATCGGCTTGTCCGGGATCCGGAACGCCTGGAACGGCGACCACGGGCTGCGCGCCAGGCAGACGACGCCCTCGGGGGGGCGGAACACCCGGTCCTTGTGGCCCAGCTGGGCCAGGAACTGCCCGGGCAGCGTGCGGAACAGCGGGTCGCGGGCGCCGTCGTCGGTCAGCTCGAGCTCGTAGGTCCCGACCTCGGCGTGGTCCTCGTCGTGGATCACCTCGCCGCCGAGCCCCAGCGCCAGCGCCTGGAAGCCGAAGCAGGAGGCGAAGATCGGCACGTCG
Source organism: uncultured Rickettsiales bacterium (assembly GCA_964584075.1). Lineage (GTDB taxonomy): Bacteria > Myxococcota_A > UBA796 > UBA9615 > CAYRNR01 > CAZOYV01. The sequence goes on from CAZOYV010000239.1 coordinate 5,693, forward strand.
TCCTCGGTCTGCTCGGCGAGGAAGTCGGCGAACCGTCGGATCCGCGGGTCGTCGTCGAGCACCGAGTACTCGCCGGAGCCGCCCACCAGGATCGCGTCGGCGCCGTCGATCGTGGCGTCGCCGAGGGGCTCGGTGAGGATGTCGACCGGGCGGATCTGCTCGGGTCCCACCTGGAGCCGCTGGGTGAAGGCCAGGAACTCCTCCTCGCGGGCCCCGTCATCGGGTTCACGTGCCTGGAGCAGCACGAATCGCAGGTCTTCGCGGGCAATCGCTCGTCTCATGGCGGCGCAGCCTACCTGCGATCAAGGCCGAGTGCCAAGGATCTCTCCCCTCAACGCCTGCGGAACCACCCGGTGACGCGCATCAGCGGGCCCTCGCCGACGCGGATCGCGCCCTCGGGGCAGACCTCCTGGCAGCAGTAGCAGCGGATACAGCGATCCAGGTCCAGCTCGACGGCGTCGTGGCGGTCCTCGGGGCCGGCGGCCCGGCGTCCGCGGGGCGCCAGCGCCAGCGCCCCGGCGGCGCAGTGCCCGAGACACTGCCGGCAACGCGTGCAGCGGGCGTGGTCGAACGCCGGCCGGGTGGTCAGCAGGTGCCGCAGCGGGCCGGGCAGGTAGGTGTCGGCGGCGTCCTGGCGGCGGGCGGGGCGCCAGTCGCCGACGCGCAGCTCGGCCAGCGGGGTGCCGCGGACCTCGACGCGGGCGACGTCGGCGGCGGGGTCCCCGTCGCGCAGCGCCTCGGCCAGCAGCGGGACGTCCGCGGCGCGGTAGCCGAGGATCTCGGCGAGCACCGCGTCGAGGGCCAGCCCGCGGTCCGACGCGGCCACCAGCCCCAGCGCGCGGGGGTCGCCGGCGGAGGGGCCGTTGCCCTCCATCCCGACCACGCCGTCCATCAGGTGGAATGCCGGGGCGACCCGCCGCTCGATCTCCCACACCAGCCGGGCGAACGTGGCCTCGTCGCGCCCCGCGGTGAGGTGCCGCCGCGGCTTCTCGAAGCCGACCAGCGCGCCGTACAGGTTCTTGACCGCCAGGGTCAGGCGCAGCTGCCCGTGGGTCTTGGGCTTGGGCAGGCTGATCACCCGGTCGGCCTCGACCACCGGCCGCGCCAGCTCGATCGGGCCGAACCCGTTCCCGCCGGAGACGGCGACGGTGTCGCGGAACTCGACCAGCTCGACGTCGTACGGTGCCAGCAGTCTGGGCAGGCCCAGGACCCGCGCGACGGCGCGCGTCGAGCCCACCGCGGGGCTGTCCCCCAGCTGCAGACGTCCCGGGAACGCCGCCCGGACCGCGCGCACCACCGCGGCGATGAACCGGGGGTGGGTCGTCGCCGCCGAGGCGATCCCGCGCGGCGCCAGGAAGTTGGGCTTGAGCAGCACCACCGGATCGCCCTCGAACAGCGCCTCCCAGCCGCCGTGGGCGCGGAGCACGGCCGCGATCGCGGCGTCGAGCTCGGCGTCCTCGTAGGTCGGGCAGGCGGCGAGGGCGACGACGGGGCGTGTGGTGGTCACGAGTCCCTACGTATAGTCTCTCCGCAGGAGAATGCCCACCCGGCCGGCGGCGGCTCGGCCGCCCGGAGGAGGACGGGACGATGACACGCACCTACGCGGTCCTGATCCGCCACATGGATCGCTTCGACCTGACCGAGGCGGCCCGGCTGACCGCCGAGGTCCTCGGCGAGCCGCAGGCCGACGCCGCGGCCCGCCTGGCCCGCAGCGGGGGCGCGCTCCACCCCCGCCTCGAGGCGGACCCGACCCGCGCCCTGGTCCAGCGCTTCGAGCGCACCCCGATGGGCGCCGGGGCGATCCCCACCGAGCAGCTGATCGAGGTGGCCGAGCCGGTCAAGCTGCTCCAGGCCCGCCAGGACGGCCCCGACGGCCTGGTGGTCGAGGGTGCCGTGCGCACCGGCCCGGGCAAGGTCCGCGGCACGTTCCCGATCCCGGGCGCCGAGGTCCAGGTGCTGGTCGCCGGCTGGGTCCGCGAGGCGACCGTCGAGCGCTCCGTGGAGCTCGAACGCGACTTCGTCCTCACCGGCCAGGGGGCGGCGACGTACCAGACGCTCCGCAGCGTCAAGCGCGACCGCCTCAAGGCCCTGGCGTTCGCCGATCTGCTGGCCGCGGTGCCCCCGTTCCACGTCCGGATCGACACGTCTGGCTTCCCGTTCCGCGCATTCCGCGCCTGCACCGCGCCGACGGCGTCGGAGAACCTGATCAAGCTGCTGGCCTGGCTGCGCTCGATCGCGCCCGCCGCGGTGGTCGACGTCAGCGCCGAGCGGGTGATGGACGGAGACCCGGCCTCGAACCTGGTGTTCCCCACCGCCGAGGCCTACGACCGCTACGTGTACTGGGCGGCGCAGAAGGCGCACCAGATGCGCCGGGCGCGGTAGGAGTGCGGGCCAGCGGGCGCGGTCAGGGGATCACGGGCACGCCGTAGACGTTGCCGTGGTAGTTGTTGGGCTGCTCGCAGGTCGGCAGCCCCTGGTCCAGGTGCTCCAGGTCGAAGCTGCCGTCGCCGTTGCTCCACGCGACGGTCAGCGAGCGGTAGTTGCTCCACGCGTCGTTGCCCCCGTCGTCGTCGTCCCACACCACGGTCAGGTCGTCCCAGCCGTCGCCGTCCCAGTCGTAGGGGAACAGGTGGCCGCGCCCGGGGCGGTCGTTGCCGTCCGGGCCGGCGTACACGTCGAAGGCGTCGACGGTGACGTCCGGCATCGGCCACGGATCGAGGAACATCGTCCACGCCGCCCCCGACGGCGTGTCGTCGTCGAGGCCGTAGACGAACTCCATCACCCCGTCGCCGTCCACGTCGAGGATCGCCATGCCCCAGATCGCCTCGGCGAAGTACCACAGCATCGTCCCGCTGTCGAAGCCCCCTGCGCCGTCCCCGCGGAACCCGTAGCAGTCGGTGTCGTGCAGCGGGTTGACGGTGAACTGCGAGCACAGGAACAGATCGGGATCGCCGTCGCCGTCGCCGTCGTACAGCCGCTTGGCCCAGTTCATGTACGTGTAGCCCGAGTAGGCCGCGCCGAGGTCGAAGGACGGTCCCTGGGTCAGCCCGCCGAACCCGTCGTTGAGCCACGTGTGGCCGTCGCCGCCGTTGTCCCACAGGAGCAGGTCGGTGTCCCCGTCGCCGTCGACGTCGTCGGCCACCCGCAACCGCTCGCTGCCCGGGACATCCACCAGCAGGCTGTCGGTGGTGCTGCCGTCGCACTCGACGTGCACCAGGTACAGCTCGCCGTCGGACTGGTGCTGGACCATGTCGAGGTAGCCGTCGCCGTCGAGGTCGGTCACGGCGATGCCCCAGGTCCACTGGTTGTACGGCGGGTCGGGGCCGAGCCCGCCCTCGTCGACGAAGCCGGCGCCGTCCCAGCTCCACACCAGGGCCTCGTCCTGGTAGTCGGCGTAGGCGATGAACGGGTTCAGCCCCAGGTCCTCGTCGACGTCGCCGTCGCAGTCGTTGTCCATCCCGTCGCAGATCTCGGGGGCGCCGGGGTAGTTCTCGGCGTGGGCGTCGTCGCAGTCCTCGCACTCCAGCCAGCCGTCGCCGTCGCCGTCGACCTCGTCGGCCGCCGGGGCGCCGCTGCAGTCGTTGTCGACGCCGTCGCACAGCTCGGGCGCGCCGGGGTAGGTGTCGGCGTCGCCGTCGTCGCAGTCGGCGCAGACGTCGTACCCGTCGCCGTCGAGGTCGCCGGTGTCGACGCCCCCGTCGCAGTCGTTGTCGACGCCGTCGCACAGCTCGGGCGCGCCGGGGTAGGCGCTGGCGTCGGCGTCGTCGCAGTCGCCGGCGCAGGTGCTCCAGCCGTCGCCGTCGCCGTCGGCCTCGTCGGCGGGCAGGCTCCCGTCGCAGTCGTTGTCGACCCCGTCGCAGATCTCGGTGGCGCCGGCGTAGGTCGCGGCGTCGCCGTCGTCGCAGTCGCCCGCGCACTCGGCCATCCCGTCGCCGTCGTCGTCGGTCTCGGCGGCGGGGACGATCCCGTCGCAGTCGTCGTCGATCCCGTTGCACGCCTCGAGGGCACCCGGGTACACGCTGTCGTCGGCGTCGTCGCAGTCGCCAGCGCACTCGGTGATCCCGTCGCCGTCGCCGTCGCTCTCGCCGGCCGGGACCGTCCCGTCGCAGTCGTTGTCGAGGCCGTCGCACAGCTCGGTGGCGCCGGGGTAGACGGTGTCGTCGCCGTCGTCGCAGTCCGGGTCGGTGCTCGGGTCGCCGCAGGTGTCGAAGCCGTCGCCGTCGGCGTCGTCGAGGTTCAGCGTCTCGTCGCCGTCGTCGCAGTCGCCGGCGCAGGTGGTCCAGCCGTCGCCGTCGGCGTCGTCGAGGTTCAGCGCCGGGTCGGCGTCGTCGCAGTCCCCGTCGCAGGTGCTCCAGCCGTCCCCGTCGGCGTCGTCGAGGTTGAACGCGGGGTCGCCGTCGTGGCAGTCGCCCTCGCACTCGCTGGCCCCGTCCCCGTCGTTGTCGATCTCGTCTCCGGGCACGGTCCCGTCGCAGTCGTTGTCGACCCCGTCGCACAGCTCGGGGGCGCCGTCGTAGGTCGCCGCGTCGCCGTCGTCGCAGTCCCCGGCGCACACCGGCTGGCCGTCGCCGTCGGCGTCGGCCTCGTCGGCGGGGAGGCTGCCGTCGCAGTCGTTGTCGGCCCCGTCGCAGACCTCGGTCGCGCCGGGGTAGGTGGCGGCGTCGGCGTCGTCGCAGTCGCCGTCGCAGGCGGTGAACCCGTCGCCGTCCTGGTCGAACCCGACCCCCTCGTCGACCAGCCCGTCGCAGTCGTTGTCGACCACGTCGCACAGCTCCGGGGCGCCGAGGTAGGTGGTCGGATCGCCGTCGTCGCAGTCGCCGGCACAGATCGGCTGGCCGTCGCCGTCGGCGTCCTGCTCGGCGGGCGGCAGCGCGCCGTCGCAGTCGTTGTCGATCCCGTCGCACAGCTCGTTCGCGCCGGGGTAGGTGGCGGCGTCGGCGTCGTCGCAGTCGCCGAGGCACGCCGACCAGCCGTCGCCGTCGCCGTCGGGCTGGTCCTCGTCGGTGGCGCCGTCGCAGTCGTTGTCGACGCCGTCGCAGTCCTCGGGCGCCGCGGGGTGGATCGCCGCGTCGGCGTCGTCGCAGTCGCCGTCGCAGGTGGCGAACCCGTCGCCGTCGGCGTCGTCGAGGTTCAGCGCCGGGTCGATGTCGTTGCAGTCCCCGTCGCAGCTCGTGGCCCCGTCGCCGTCGAGGTCCAGCAGGTTGAGCAGCGCGGTGGTGTCGTCGCAGTCGCCGTCGCAGGCGCTGAGCCCGTCGTGGTCGTCGTCCGCGTCGTGGACCTCGGGATCGTCGTCGTCGCAGTCGCCGTCGCAGCTGGTGTAGCCGTCGCCGTCGGCGTCGTCGAGGTTCAGCGCCGGGTCGGCGTCGTCGCAGTCCCCCGCGCACTCGGCCGCCCCGTCGAGGTCGTCGTCGAGCTCGTCCCCCGGCACCGTCCCGTCGCAGTCGTTGTCGACGCCGTCGCACAGCTCGGGGGCCCCGACGTACACCTCGGCGTCGGTGTCGTCGCAGTCCCCGCCGTCGCAGACCAGCGCGCCGTCGCCGTCCAGGTCGGCCTCGTCCGCCGGGATCACGTAGTCGCAGTCGTTGTCGATCCCGTCGCAGTCCTCGGGGTGGCCCGGGTAGACGTCCGGGTTGCCGTCGTCGCAGTCGCCGTTGCACTGGGTGACCCCGTCGTTGTCCAGGTCGCCCACCGGCTCGTCGATCTGGCCGTTGCAGTTGTTGTCGATGTTGTCGCAGAACTCCGAGGCGCCCGGGTAGACCGTGAAGTCGGTGTCGTCGCAGTCCCCCTCGCAGACCATCACCCCGTCGCCGTCGGCGTCCACCTCGTCGGCCAGCAGCGCGCCGTCGCAGTCGTCGTCGATGCCGTTGCAGGCCTCGGTGGCCCCCGGGTGGATCGCCGGATCGGTGTCGTCGCAGTCCTGGCCGCAGGAGCTGTAGCCGTCGCCGTCTTCGTCCACCGGACCCAGCGCCGGGTCGTCGTCGTCGCAGTCGCCGTCGCAGGTGGACCAGCCGTCGCCGTCGGCGTCGGCGAGGTCCAGCGCCGCGTCGCCGTCGTCGCAGTCGCCGTCGCAGGTGGACCAGCCGTCGCCGTCGGCGTCGAACGGCCCCAGCAGGGGATCGGCGTCGTCGCAGTCGCCGTCGCAGGTGGTCGCCCCGTCGCCGTCGGCGTCGTCCTGGTTGAGCGCCGCGTCGAGGTCGTGGCAGTCGCCGTCGCACGGGCTGAGGCCGTCGCCGTCGAGATCCCAGGGGTAGAGCTGCCCGTTCAGGTCGTCGCAGTCGCCTTCGCAGGTGCTGGCGAAGTCGTGGTCCTGATCCAGCGAGTTGAGCAGCGGATCGGCGTCGTCGCAGTCGCCGAAGCACTCGGTGTCGCCGTCGCCGTCGTCGTCGAGCTCGTCGCCGCCGAGGGCCCCGTCGCAGTCGTTGTCCTGGTCGTCGCACAGCTCGGGTGCCCCGGGCCAGACCGTGGCGTCGCCGTCGTCGCAGTCGTTCTGGCAGACGCGCACGCCGTCCCCGTCCGCGTCGGCCTCGTCGGCCGGGACGACGTAGTCGCAGTCGTTGTCGATGCCGTCGCAGATCTCCGGGTGGCCGGGGTAGACGTCCACGTTGGCGTCGTTGCAGTCCCCGTTGCACTGGGTCACGCCGTCGCCGTCGAGGTCGCCCACCGGCTCGTCGATCTGGCCGTTGCAGTTGTTGTCGATGTTGTCGCAGATCTCCGAAGCCCCGGGGTAGACGATGAAGCTGCTGTCGTCGCAGTCCCCGGCGCAGATCGGGACCCCGTCGCCGTCGGCGTCGATCTCGTCGGCGGGCAGCACCCCGTCGCAGTCGGAGTCGGCGCCGTCGCAGATCTCGGGCGCGCCGGGGTGGATCGCGGGGTCGCCGTCGTCGCAGTCGCCGGCGCAGCTGGAGAAGCCGTCGGCGTCCAGGTCCAGGGCGGTCACCCCGGGGTCGGTGTCGTCGCAGTCCCCGTCGCAGCTGGAGACCCCGTCGCCGTCGGCGTCCTGCGGGGTCAGCGCGGCGTTCCCGTCGTCGCAGTCGCCGGTGCAGGTGGAGTACCCGTCGCCGTCGAGGTCGGCGCCGTCCACGGTGGCGTCGTAGTCGTCGCAGTCGCCGGTGCAGGTGGTGAAGCCGTCGCCGTCGAGGTCCAGCCCGTTGAGCAGCGGGTTGGTGTCGTCGCAGTCGCCGGTGCACGGGCTGGTGCCGTCGCCGTCGTGGTCGTCGAGGTTCTGGGTCGCGTCGAGATCGGCGCAGTCGCCGTCGCAGGAGGTGTAGCCGTCGCCGTCGAGGTCCAGGGTGTTGAGCAGCGGGTCGGTGTCGTCGCAGTCCCCCTCGCACTCGCTGGCGACGTCGCCGTCGTCGTCGATCTCGTCGCCGCCGAGCTGGCCGTCGCAGTCGTTGTCCAGGTCGTCGCACAGCTCGGGGGCGCCGGGGTAGACCGTGTCGTCCGCGTCGTCGCAGTCCGCGCAGGCGGGCCAGCCGTCCCCGTCGGCGTCGTCCTCCTCCGCCGGGATCGTGCCGTCGCAGTCGTTGTCCAGGCCGTCGCACAGCTCCGGAGCGCCGGGGTAGACGTCCGCGTTGTCGTCGTCGCAGTCGCCCTCGGCGACGGTGAACCCGTCGCCGTCCGCGTCGTCGCCGCCGGTGTCGTCGTCGCCGGTGTCGTCGTCGCCGGTGTCGTCGTCGCCGGTGTC
>CAZOYV010000240.1:0-13353 GCA_964584075.1 uncultured Rickettsiales bacterium
ACATAACGCGGCGCTCGACATTAGCACCCTTATGGGCAGCTGCCCATAAGGGCGGGCTCGTCGTCCTCGGCCGGGGCCCCACCGGTGAGCTCGCCGACCAGCACCGCGAGCTCGGCCTCGTCCAGGGCGCCGGAGGCGACCAGCACCCCCAGCCGCCGCCCCCAGCGGCGGACCGCGCCGTCGGCCTCCACCGAGACCGCGAGGTCGTCGTCCCCGATCAGCCCGCGCTCGCGGGCCAGGTCGAGGACCTGCTGCTCGAGCTGCCGGTTCACCGCCGGCGTGCGACGAGCAGGGCCGCCAGCGCCGCCAGCGCGCCCAGCGGTGCCGCCGCGGGCCCGGCCGCGGGGTCACCCACCGCGCAGCGCGCCTTGCCCGGCTCGTCGTCCTCGGGCTCCGGCTCCGCGGTCGCCCCGGGCGTCGCGGGCACGGGCGCGGCGGTCGCCTGCTCCCCCTCGGTGGGGGGGGGCTTGGGGGTCGGCGGCGCCGGCAGCGGGACCGGCACGCACCGCACCGCCTCTTCGCAGCTCTCGTCCTTGCCGGTGCAGTCCGCGTCGCTCTCGCACGTCCCGGAGGCCCGGTGGTAGCCCATCCGGCCCCACGGCACGAAGGTGAGGCACAGGCCGCTCTCGATCGGCTTGTAGCCCATCGAGCACTCGCCGCCCTCGGGCGCGTTCCAGCCAGCCTGGCACCACGTGTCCGCGGCCGAGCGGGACTGGTGGTACGAGCCGGGCGGGCACGGCGGGTCCGCCGGCGGCTCGCAGTAGGCGTGGTCGCGGTAGACCTTGGGGGTGTGCCCGTCGGGGCAGCTCGCGGGCGGCGGGGGCTGGCAGTACGGCCCCTCGTGGCCGGTCTGCGGCGTGTGCCCCGGCGGGCAGCTCGCGGGCGGCGGCATCACCACGTCGGCGAGCGCCCCCCCGGGCCCGAGCAGCACCAGCATTCCGACCAGCAGCGATCCCAGCAGACGGTCCATACGGCCTCCTCGTTGCGACCATCATCACAGAAACGCGGCCGCCAGGTCGAGCGGCGGCCGGGGCCCGCGCCGCGGGCGCGGGGCTCACACCTCGAGGGTGTCTCGCAGGGCCCGGCGCAGGTCGGCGAGCACGAACGGCTTCTGCAGGAAGCCGGAGTGCTCGTGGCCGGCCAGCCGCTGCTCCAGCTCCGGATCGATCGCCCCGCTGGTCAGCAGCACCGGGATGTCGCGGCGGTAGCGGCGCAGCGCCTGGAGCGTCTCGACGCCGTCCATCTCGTCCATCGTCAGGTCGATCAGGGCGCACGCGAAGTCGCCGTCGGCCTGCTCGAAGGCGGCCACCGCCTCGCGGCCGGAGCGCACGGCGACCACGTCGAAGCCCAGCTGCTCGAGTATCCGCGAGGCCACCAGCAGGATGAACTCCTCGTCGTCGACGAGCAGCACCGTGCCGCCCCCGACCAGCTCCCCCAGCGAGCTGGTGTGCTCGTCGGCGTCCAGCGACTGGCGCCCCTCGGGGCGCGCGGGGAACAGCAGCTGGATCGTCGAGCCCGCGCCCGGCTGGGACTCCAGCTGGATCGCCCCGTGGTGCCCGCGGACGATGCCCAGCACGGCGGTGAGCCCCAGGCCCCGGCTGTCGCTGTGGGTCGAGAAGAACGGGTCGAACACCTGGTGCCTCAGCGCCTCGTCCATCCCGCGGCCGGAGTCGGAGACCACCAGCGTCACGGTGGGGCCGGCGGGGACCTGGCCGACCAGGGTGTGCTCGTCGAGGTACCACTCGTTGCTGGAGTGCGCCGAGGTGCCCACGCGCACGGTCCCGCCGTCTTCACCGAGCGCCTCGACGGCGTTGTCCAGCAGGTTGCGCAGCGCCCGCTCGATCTGGCCCGGGTCGGCGTCGACCAGCGGCAGGTCGTCGTCGAGGTCGAGCTCGAGCTGGACGCCCTCGGGGAGCCGCGGGCCGACCCGCTCGACCACGGCGCGGACCTGCTCGGTGAGGTCCAGCGGCTGGACCAGGAACCGCCCCTGGCCGGCGTAGCCCATCATCAGCCCGCACAGCCCGGCGGCGCGGTGGCCCGCGTCGCGGATCGTCTCCAGCATCGAGCGCAGCTCGCCGTCGTCGTGGACCCGCGCCAGCGCCAGCTCGGCGTTGCCGAGGATCCCGGTGAGGATGTTGTTGAAGTCGTTGGCGATCCCCGAGACCACCGCGCCGAGGCTCTCCAGGCGCTGCATGTACGCGACCTGGACCTCCAGGCGGCGCTGCTCCTCCTCGGCGGCGAGCCGCACCGTGATGTCGCGGTAGATCGCGAACACCCCGACCTGCTCGCCGTCGACGATCACCGGCGCGGTGCGGATCGAGACCGGCACCTCGCGGCCGTCCCGCCGCCGCCGCACCGCCTCCACCTGGGCCCGGCCCCCGCGGGCGACGTCGTCGGTCAGCGCCCGCGCCTCGTCCCGCCGCTCGGGCGAGGCCACCAGGTCGTCGATGTACTCCCCGCAGGCCTCGTCGCGCTCGTACCCGAACAGGCGCTCGAACTCGTTGTTGACGTGCAGCACCGTGCCATCGTTGCGGGTCATCACGATGGCCTCGGGGGCCCCCTCGAACAGGCTCTCGAAGTAGGCGTGCTCGCGGCGCAGGGCCTCGTGCACCAGGCCGCTGCCGAGGTTGCCGCTGCTGGGCTGATCGCGGTCGGCCATCCTTCCCCCCTGCGGTCCAGGATACCAGCCGCACGCGCGGGCGACTATTCCTCCAGCGGCTCCCCCAGCGCGGCCGGCGGGCGGGCGCGGCCGATGAACCCGACCACGGCCAGGATCGTCAGCAGGTAGGGCAGCATCTGCAGCAGCTGGGTCGGCAGCCCGACGCCCTGGCTGGCCAGCGCGATCTGCAGCGCCTCGGCGCCCCCGAACAGCAGGCACGCCGCGGCCGCCAGCGAGGGTCGCCAGCGGCCGACGATCATCGCCGCCAGCGCGATGTAGCCGCGCCCCCCGGTCATCTGGTCGGTGAACTGGTGCTGCTCAGAGGCCAGCCAGACCCCGGCCAGCCCGGCCAGCGCCCCGGCCAGCAGCACCCCCGCCCAGCGGGTGCGGATCACCGGGACCCCCAGGCTGCGCGCCGCCGCCGGGTGCTCGCCGCAGGCCCGCAGCCGCAGCCCGAAGCGGGTGCGGAACAGCACCACGTGGGCGCCCACCACCAGCGCCAGCGCCGCCAGCACCAGCGGGTGGGTGGCGGTCTCGAGCAGCGCCCCCAGCGCGCCCTCGCCGCGGGCCAGCGGCTCCACCGCCGCGACGCGCGCCGAGTTGGACGAGCTGTCCCAGATCAGCTTCAGCGCGAAGCGGGTCGCCCCCACCGCCAGCAGGTTGATCGCCACCCCGGCGACGATCGGGTCGGCGCGGAACCGGATCGCGGCCAGTCCCAGCAGCGCCGCCACCCCTATCCCGCAGCCGAGCCCGAGCAGCAGCCCCGCCGCGGGCCCGGCCAGATGGCTGCCCAGCACGAAGCCGAACGCGCCGCACAGCATGGTGCCCTCCAGCGCGATGTTGACCACCCCGCCGCGCTCGGAGAACGTGCCGCCCAGCGCGGCCAGCGCGTAGGGCACCGAGATGCGCACGATCTGCATCGCGAACGCGACGCCGAGCAGGGTCTCGATCATCGCCCCGCCTCCCGCCGCAGGATCGCCCGCACCTCCTCGTTGCTGGCCACCACCGCCAGGATGATCACCGCCTGCAGGATCTCGACGATCTCCTTGGGCACCAGCGCGTTGATCGCCAGCGCCCCCTGCGACAGCGTGCCGAACAGCAGCGCGGCGAGCACCACGCCGAGGGGGTGGTTGCGCCCCAGCAGCGCCACGGCGATGCCCATGAACCCGATCCCGCCGGAGAACCCGTCCTCGTAGTAGGTCTTGTAGCCCTGGACGAAGTTGGTCCCCACCAGGCCCGCGCAGGCGCCGGCCAGCGCCATCGCGATCACCGAGACGCGCAGCGGCGAGGTCCCGGCGTAGGTCGCGGCGTCGGGGTTGAGCCCGGTGGTGCGCAGCTCGTAGCCGGTGCCGGTGCGGAACAGCAGCCACCACGCCCCGGCGGCCGCCGCCAGCGCCAGCAGCAGCGCGGTGTTGGCGGCGCTGCCGTGGAAGGCCCCGACGAACGCGCCGAGGCGGCTCAGCCGCGCGCCCTCGACGATGGGCTCGGTGTGCAGCGTCTCGGGCACCGCGAACCAGGTGCTGACCAGGTAGTTGGCCAGCGCCAGCGCCACGAAGTTGAGCATGATCGTGGTGATCACCTCGTGGGCCCCGAAGCGCGCCTTGAGCGCCCCCGGCAGCGCGCCCCAGGTGCCGCCGACCAGCGCCGCGCCGAGCACCACCGGCGGGATCGCCAGCGGCCACGGCGTGCCCGCCGGCAGCGACGCCCCGATCAGCCCGGCGGCCAGGGCTCCGAGCACGACCTGGCCCTCGGCGCCGATGTTGAACAGCCCGGCGCGGAACGGGATCGCCACCGCCAGCCCGGTGAAGATCAGCGGGGTGGCCTTGAACAGCACCTGGCCGATCCCGTACGGCGTGCCCCAGGTGCCCTCCAGCAGCGCGCCGAACACCAACCGCGGGGTGGCCCCCGCGAGCAGCACCAGCAGATGCCCGGCGAGCATCGCCAGCGCCAGCGCCAGCGCCGGCGAGAGCAGGGCCGCGCGCCACTGCCGGCCCCTCACGCCCCGGCCCCCGTCATCCGCTCGCCCAGCTCGGCGGCGGTGGTCGCGGCGGCGTCCACCTCGGCCACCACCCGGCCGTCGCGCATCACGGCGATGCGGTCGGCCAGGTCGAGCAGCTCGGACAGCTCCGAGCTGACCAGCAGCACCGCGGCGCCCCCGTCGCGGGCCCGGCGGACGTGGTCGTGGATCGCCTCGATCGCGCCGACGTCGACGCCGCGGGTCGGCTGCCCGGCGAGCAGCACGGTGGGTCGGCGGGTCAGCTCGCGGGCGACCACCAGCTTCTGCTGGTTGCCCCCCGACAGCCCGCGGGCGGCAGCCTCGGGGTCGCCGGGGCGCACGTCGTGGCGCTCGATCAGGTCGCGGGCGAAGGCGGCGATCCGGGCGGGGGCGAGCCCCAGCGGCCCGCGGAACTCGCGGTGGCGGCCGAGGATCGCGTTCTCGCGGACGCTCAGCGCCAGCACCAGCCCGCGGCGGTGGCGGTCCTCGGGCACGTGGGCCAGGCCCGCCGCGGCCCGCTGGCGGACCGTGGCGCGGGTGTGGTCGACCCCGCCGAGGCGCACCGCCCCGCCGGCCGCGGGGCGCAGGCCGGCGATGCACTCCAGCAGCTCGGTCTGACCGTTGCCCTGGACCCCGGCGACGCCCAGCACCTCGCCGGGCCAGACCCGCAGCGTGACGCCGTCCAGCGCCGGGCGCCCCGCTCCCGCCGCCCGCAGCCCCTCGAGCTCCAGCGCCGGCGGCCCGTCGCGCGCCACGGGGCGGGCGCCGTCGCGGGACCGCTCGCCGGGCAGCGCCACCGCGCGGCCGACCATGAGGTGGGCCAGGTCCCGCGAGGAGGTCCCGGCCGGATCGACCTCGGCCACCACCTCGCCGCGGCGGATCACGGTGATGCGCTCGGCCAGCGCGATCACCTCGTCCAGCTTGTGGGTGATCAGGATCACGGTGCGGCCCTGGTCGCGGAACCGCCGCAGCATCGCGAACAGGCCCTCGACCTCGGCGGGGGTCAGCACCGCGGTGGGCTCGTCGAGCACCAGCACCCCGGCCCCGCGGTGCAGCACCTTGAGGATCTCGACCCGCTGGCGCTCCCCGACCGACAGCGCCTCCACCGGGCGGCGGGGGTCCAGCGGCAGCCCGTGCTCGGCGCCCAGCCGCTCCACCGCGGCCGCCGCTGCATCGAGGTCCAGCAGTCCGCGCCGCGTGGGCTCGTGGCCCAGCACCAGGTTCTCGGCGACGGTCAGCGGCTCGACCAGCATGAAGTGCTGGTGGACCATCCCGAGCCCCAGCCGGATCGCCTCGGCCGGGTCGGCGCGCGGCAGGCGCGTACCCTGGATCCAGACCTCGCCCTCGTCGGGGCGCAGCACGCCGGCGAGCACGCCCATCAGCGTCGACTTGCCAGCACCGTTCTCCCCGACCAGGGCGTGGATCGTGCCGGCCCGGACGCGCAGATCGACGCCGCGGTTGGCCACCACGCGCCCGAAGCGCCTGGTGATCCCGACCAGCCGGACCGCGTCCGGGACGGGCTCAGGGGAGCTCGGTGGGCACATCGATCTCCCCGTCGACGATCCGCGCGCGCAGCGCCTGGGCCTCCTCGTGGACCCCGGCGGGGATCAGCGCGCGGTTGTTCTCGTCGTAGACGTAGCCGACCCCGTCCTCGGCCAGCCCGAAGGTCCGCACGCCGCCGCGGAACTCGCCGCGGACCACCTCGCCGATCACCGTCACCAGGGCGTTGTCGACCCGCTTGACCATGCTGGTCAGCACCGACCCGGGCATCTCGTGGTACTGGTCCGAGTCGACCCCGATCGCCAGCTCGCCGGTCTGCCGCGCGGCCTCGAAGACGCCCAGGCCGGTGGACCCCGACGCGTGGTAGATCACGTCGGCCCCCGCCCGGTACTGGGCCAGCGCCAGCTCCTTGCCCTTGCCCGGGTCCTTGAACGCGGTGTGGGTCACGCCGGCGTAGTTGGAGCGCACCCGGCACGCGGGGCAGGTGTGGGCCACGCCGGCGCGGTAGCCCGCCTCGAAGCGGTGGATCAGCGGGATCGGCACGCCCCCGACGAAGCCCACCTCCCCGGTCTCGGTGAGCCGCCCGGCGATGGCGCCGACGAGGAACGAGCCCTCCTCCTCGCGGAACTTCAGCGCCGCGAGGTTGTCCGGCGGGGGCACCACGCGGCCGTCGTCGTCGGTGCGCAGCGCGTAGTCGACGCAGGCGAACCGCAGCGCCGGGTACTCGGTGGCCAGCAGCCCCACGTCGTCGGTGAAGATGAAGCCGGTGCCGACGATCAGGTCGAAGCCCCGCGAGGCGAAGATCCGCAGCGCGCTCTCGCGGTCGGCGCCGTCGCCCGGCTCGATCACCTCGACGTGCACGCCGTACTCGTCGCGGGCCCGCGTCAGCCCGGCGTAGGCCGAGTCGTTGAAGCTCTTGTCGCCGCGCCCGCCGACGTCGAACACCAGCCCGACCCGCGCCGGGGCGTCGCGATCCACGGCCCCGCCGCCCCCCCCTGCGCCCACGAGCAGCAGCGCCCCGTCGAGGGCGAGCAGCACCGCCAGGACGATCAGGATCCGCTTCATCGCGCCGGCCGGGCCCGCGGGCTAGAACCCGAACACCACGCCGGCGGTGCCGCCGAGCTCGTTGGTGACGTGCTCCTCGAAGACCACCGCCTCGGTGATCTCGAACACGAGGCCGAACGGATCCTTGACCCACAGGTACACCCCGATCACCCCCGCGATGCCGAAGTAGGCGTGGGTCTCGTGGTGGTGCGACACGATGTTCAGCGCCGGCCCGATGCCCAGGAAGACCGTGGCCCTGTCCGCGTGGAACGGCTTCTTGACCAGCAGGTCGACAGGGACGTGGAAGCCACCCGCCTTGGACGTCAGCAGCTTGGCCCCGAGCTCGACCTCGAGCCAGCCGTGGACCAGCGAGACCTCGGCGAACACGCCGCCGCCGAACAGGCCGGTGTCGGTGTGCTCGCCCTTGGCCCAGGCGCCGGCGCCCTTGGCCCCCACCAGGAAGCGATGGTGCACGCCGCCGCCGTGGGCGCCGTGGTCGCCCTCGCCCTCGTCGTGGTCGCCCTGTTCCTCGTCGTGGTCGCCCTGCTCCTCGTCGGATTCGTCCTCGCCCCCGTCGCCGGAGCCCCCTCCGGCGGTCTTGTCCTCGGCGGCGGCCGGCAGGGCCGCGAGCAGCAGCACCAGCAGCGGGATCGGGGCCAGGGACCAGCGCATCGTCACCTCCGGGGGCCGCCGGCAGGCGGCGGTGGAGGCGCGATTATACCGTCGCGGGGTCGGCGGTCGGCGCTCCCGGCCGCGGGTGCCGAGGTGCTGGACCGCGGTGTCGCGGTCCGGGGCCGACGGCAGCGCGCAGGCTCAGCCCCGGGGCACCGGCAGCAGCGCGCCCCCCGACAGCGGCAGGTCCGCCCCGGTGACGTGCCGCGCCGCGTCGTCGTCGGCGAGGTACGCCACCGCGGCGGCGATGTCCCCGGCCTCGGCGATCCGCCGCAGCGGCACGCCGGCGACGATCCGCGCCTCGCGCCCGTCCTCGGCCAGCGCCGCGGTGGCCATCGGCGTGCGGACCCACCCCGGCGAGACCAGGTTGACCCGGATCGCCGGGGCCAGCTCCTGGGCCAGCGACTGCACCAGCCCCCACAGCGCCGCCTTGGACGCCGCGTAGGTGCTGCAGCCGGGCTCCCCGCGCTGGCCGGCGGTCGAGCCGATCAGAACCACGGACCCTCGATCGATGCGCCGCGCCGCCTCGCGGGCCAGGAAGAACGCGGAGTGCGTGTTGGTCCGCAGCATCCGCTCGAGCTGCTCGGCGGTCAGCGTGCGGATCGGGGTGGACTCCCAGATCCCGGCCGAGTGGACCAGCACGTCGAAGCGCCCCGCCGCCTCGGCCAGCGCCACGCACCCCGCCTCGGTGGCCAGGTCGGCCCGCACCGCCACGACCCGCTCGCCGTGCTCCGCGCGCAGCGCCTCGACGGGCGCCGGCTGGGTCCGGAACTGGGCCACGACCCGCTCGCCGCGCGCCAGGAACGACCGCGCGCAGGCGAGCCCCACGCCCGACGACGCCCCGCTGATCACGATGGTCCGCATCCGCACCTCCTCGCAGGGCCAGCCTAGCCGTCGAAGGCGGCGCGTGGGAAGCTGTCGCCATGCGACCCCCCTGCTCGATCCTGGCCCCGATCCTGCTCCTCGGCCTGCTGTCTGCGTGCTCCCCGTCGGATCGCGCTCCCGGGGCGCCCCCCTCCGACGCCACGGAGGCCGCCGGCGGCGCGGCCGAGGGGCCCGCGGCACCGCTGGCCGACCCCGCTCCCCTGACGCCGCGCCCGGCCCCGGCGCGGTTGGTGGCGATCGGCGACCTGCACGGCGACCTGGACGCCGCCCGCAGGGCGCTGGCGCTCGCCGGCGCGATCGACGACGAGGGGCACTGGAGCGGTGGCGAGCTGGTGGTCGTCCAGCTGGGCGACGTGCTGGACCGCGGGGACGACGAGCGGGCGATCCTCGACTGGTTCGAGCAGCTCGAGGGCGAGGCCGCCGCGGCCGGCGGGGCGTTCGTGATGATCGACGCCAACCACGAGGTGATGGCGGTCAACGGCGAGCTCGCCGGGACCACCGAGGGGGCGATGGCGGCCTTCGCGGGGGTCGAGGACCCCGCGCGCCACGAGGCCGCGCTGGCCGAGGTCCCGCCCGAGGCACGCGCCCGCGTCGCGGCGTTCCAGCCCGGCGCGCCGTACGCCCGGCAGCTGGCCGACAACGACGTGATCGCGGTGGTCGGCGACACGCTGTTCGCCCACGGCGGGGTGCTGCCCGAGCACGTGGAGTACGGCCTGCAGCGCTACAACGACGAGGCCCGCGCGTGGATGCGCGGCGAGGGCCCGCCGCCGGCGTGGCGCAAGGCCAAGGACAGCCCGGTGTGGACCCGCGACTACTCCAAGGAGCCGGACGAGGAGGACTGCGCACGGCTGGGGCGGGTGCTCGAGGCCACCGGCACGGCCCGGCTGGTGGTCGGCCACACCGTGCAGGAGGACGGGATCAGCTCGGCCTGCGACGGCGGCGTGTGGCGCGTCGACGTGGGGCTCTCGGCGCACTACGAGCACGACTCCATCGAGGTCCTCGAGATCCGGGGGAAGGACGTGCAGGTCCTGCGGGTCTCCCGGGGGGAGGCGACGACGACCCCCGCGCCATGAGCCACCGCCGCCGAGACCGGCCCCGGGCCGGACCACGCCCCGCCCTCGCCGCGGTGGCGTGCCTCGGCCTGCTGCTGGTGGCGCCCGCGCCCCGGCCCCCCGAGACCCCGGCCACGATGCTGTGGGCCTGGGAGCGGCCCGAGGATCTGCGCTTCCTCGATCCGGCGACCACCGGCGTCGCGTTCCTCGCCGCCACCGCGACGCTGCGTGGCGGCGAGGTCGACGTGCGTCCGCGGATGCAGCCGCTGTGGCTCCCCGACGGGGCCCACGTCGAGGCGGTGGTCCGGGTCGAGGTCGCGCGCGACGGCACCCCGTCGCTCTCCGGCCGCCAGCGGACGCGCCTGGCCGCGGCGATCGTCGACGCCGCCGGGGCCCCGGACGTCCGCGCGGTGCAGATCGACTTCGACGCCGCCGCGTCGCAGCGGGGGTTCTACATGGCGCTGCTCGACGACGTGCGGGCCGCGCTGCCCGACGGGACGGGGCTGTCGATCACCGCGCTGGCCTCGTGGTGCCTCGGGGACCCGTGGATCGCGGAGCTGCCCGTCGACGCCGCGGTGCCGATGCTGTTCGAGATGGGCCCCGACGGCCCCTCCGTCCGCCGGCACCTCGCCGGGGGCGGCGACCTGGCCGTCCCGCTGTGCCGCCGCGCCGTCGGCCTGTCGACCGCCGAGCCGTGGCCGCCGCTCCCCCCGGAGCGCCGCCGCTACCTGTTCCATGAAACGAGCTGGACCGCCGCGGTCCTGGAGGAGGGCCCCCCGTGATGCGCTGGACGCTCCCGCTGCTGCTCGCCGCCCTGTCGACGTGGATCGTCCCGGCCCCCGCCCGGGCCTGCGGACCGTTCTTCCAGGAGGCCTACTTCGCGTTCTCGACCCACCCCGACCCGCCGTTCGCGCCCTACGCCGCGGGCCGGCTCGGCGTGCTGCGCCCGGGCTACGCGCGCTCGTACCTGGTGGTCGCCTACCGCCAGCTGGAGGGGATCCCCACCACGGCCGAGGACCAGGCCACGGCGGTGGCGCTGTGGGAGCGGCGGCTGAAGATGCCCTCCTCGGTCGCGGGCGGCGACGCCCCCGACCCCGAGCAGGCGTGGCTCACGGCGCGCAACGCCGTCGCCGACAAGGTCCGCGATCTGGAGCCGCAGGACTCGCTCAACCCCTACCACCCGCTGGAGAACTCGTACTACTACCACTACCTCAACTGCACCCCCGACGCGCTGCGCACCGCGGCGGCGACCCTGGACGGCCTGGTGGCGGACCACGGGGCGCGCAACCAGCACGTCGCGGAGTGGGTCCGGGGCCAGGACGAGGTGTTCGCCAACTGCGACGGCGGCCGCCGCGCGATCCCGGTGGTCGAGGCCGCCGACGCGGGCCGCTGGAGCCGCGCGCCGGCCGTGTTCCGCCAGCACCGCGCCTACCAGATCGCCGCGGCGCACTTCTACGCCGGGGAGTACGACGAGGCCCACCGGCGGTTCCTCGCGATCGCCGAGGACCCGTCCTCGCCGTGGGCCGAGCTGGCGCCCTACCTGGCGGCCCGGGCGCTGGTGCGCGAGGGCATGCTCGCCGGAGACCAGCCGTTCGACATCGCGACGCTCCAGCAGGCCCAGCAGCAGATCGCGGCGGTGCTGGCCGACGAGCAGCGCGCCGCCGTCCACGGTCCGGCGCGGGCGCTGCAGGACTACGTGGCGATCCACCTGGAGCCCGAGCCCCAGGTCCACGTGCTCGCCGGACGCCTGACCGCTCCGTCCGACGGCGTCCCGCTGGGCACCTCGCTGGACGACTACACCCGGCTGCTGGACCGCTTCGTGGAGTGGAACCGGCTCGAGGGGCTGCACCCCCAGGACGACCCGCTGACCGACTGGGTCCTGACCTACCAGGCCACGGGCGACGAGGTCACCGCGTACGCCGTGCAGCGCTGGCAGCAGACCCGCTCCACCGCGTGGCTGATCGCCGCCCTGTCCAAGGTCGGCCCCGACCACCCCGAGCTGGCGCCGCTGCTGGAGCACGCCGCCGCGATCCCGCCCGAGGACCCCGGCTACGTCACCGTGTGCCACGCGCGGGTCGCGCTGCTGCTGGCGCTGGACCGGCGTGACGAGGCGCGGACGCTCCTCGACGAGGCCCTGGCCCGCGACGACCTGCCGCGCAGCGCGCGCAACCAGCTGCTCGCCCAGCGGCTGCAGGTGGCCCGCGTCCTGGACGAGGTCCTGAGGTACCTGCCGCGCACGCCGGTGTGCGTCGGCGAGGACGAGTACTGGGCCGTGCAGGAGTGCGGCGCGGAGCCGCTGCCGGTGCTGGTCGACCGCGACGGGGCGCTGGTGATCCAGGAGCTGCCGCTGTCGCTGGTGGCCCAGGTCGCGGCCGACGAGTCCCTGCCGGCCGGCGTGCGCCGCAACGTGGCCCGCGCCGGGTTCACGCGGGCGGTGCTGGCCGGCGATCACGAGCACGGGGTGGTACTGGGCCGGACGCTGCTGGCGCTGGAGCCCACGCTGGCGGAGTGGTTCGACCCCTACCTGGCCGCCACCGAGCCCGCCGAGCGCGAGCAGGCCGCGCTGTACGCCCTGGTGTGGCTGCCCGGGCTGCGCCCCCAGGTGGAGGGCGGGCTGACCCGCGACCTGGCGTGGAGCGCCGTCGACTCGTACCGCGACAACTGGTGGTGCGCCCCGGTGGTCGACCCGCGGGACGTGCCGACGCTGGCGTTCCTCGACGGCGACCAGCGCGCCGAGCGCGAGCGCGAGCGCACCGCGCTGGCCGACCTGCCCACCGCCCCGGACCTGCTGTGCCAGCTCGCGGTGGCGTGGGCCGAGGCCGATCCCGACGACGCCCGCGTCCCGGCGGCGCTGCACCGCGCGGTCAGGGCGTCCCGCCACGGCTGCACCAGCGCCGAGACCGGCACGTGGTCCAGGCAGGCGTTCCAGACCCTGCACCGCCAGTACCCCGATTCCCCCTGGACCGCCGAGACGCCCTACTGGTACAAGTAGAGCTGTCTCCAGGAGGGGGGATCATGAGCCGCTTCATCTCTTTGTCGATCTGCGTCCTTTCGTTGTTCTGGAGCGCCTGCTCCGAGCCCGGCGAGGAGCGCCCCACGTCCACCGACGAGGCGATCATCGGCGGCAGCAGCACCACCGACTGGGACTCGGCGGTGATGCTGTACAACCAGATCGGCTCGACCTGCAGCGGCGTCGTCGTGGCACCCCGCGTCGTGCTCACCGCGGGGTACTGCATCGAGGGGGCCGCGCCTGCGGACGTCCACGTGTGGTGGTGTGACGACTGCATGGCCGCTCAGGACGCGACGATGACCGCCGCCGAGCTCCACCTGGACCCCGACTACGACGTGGCGGCGGGGACGGGCCTCATCGGGGTCGTCGTGCTCCCCCAGGACGCACCGTACCCGCCGATCCAGGTCAACACGGACCCACCGGACAAGAGCTGGGCCGGGCCGTCCACGCCTCTGACCCTCGTCGGCTTCGGTGGCGAGGGACCGGTAGAGTAGCGGAGGGCCGGTCCTGAGACCGGCACCTCCGCCCTCATCCC
>CAZOYV010000241.1:0-13121 GCA_964584075.1 uncultured Rickettsiales bacterium
CCAGGACAACCCTGCCGCCTGTGCCGGGATCTCGATCCGGGTGGAGAAGCTGGACCGGCTCGTGCTCGACGCCATCGAGCAGCAGGTTCTCGCCCCGGACAGCGTGCGGATGCTGATCCAGGACGCCATCGACCAGCTCGCGGCCGCGTCCATCGACCACGCCGCTGCCGAACGCGAGCGGCTCACCGCGCTCGTGGCCGATTTAGACGGGAAGATCCGCCGGACCTCGGCCCAGGTGAGCGGTGGCCTGATCGAGGAGGACGATGCCAGGGCGCTCAACGCCCCGCTCATCGAGCAGCGGGAGCACGCCCGGCTGCGGCTCGCCGCGCTACCCTCCGCACAGCCGCCCCCAGCATTCGACGAGGTCGACCCCGACGCCTTCCGCGCCGCCATCCTCGAAGCCTGGCACGATCGCCCGCTGACCGAGCGCCGCGAAGCCCTCGATCGCGTGCTGGACGAGGTCCACCTCTCACCTGGCGGGGTTCACATCACCTACGGGCTGGGCGGTTATCACGGCCATGACCCGTACGGCCCGCCGTAGGCCCCCACGTCCGGGATCGTGCCGTCGTTGTCCATGTACTCGTTGGGGCCGCTGGGGACCCCCAGCCCGGCGTCGATGCCGTGGCTGCCGGTCTGCAGCCGGTAGTCGTCGTCGTGCTGGTCGTTGGGGATCGCGTCGACGAACATCGGCGGCTCCCCGCTGAAGCTGCTGTCGGCGAGCTGCCCGGGGCCGACCAGGTTGACGGTGTTGTCGAAGTACCCGTTGTGGTGCTCGAGGCCCACGACCAGGTTGCTGCACTGGGTCAGGTCGACCGCGGCGTCGTGCTCGACGAACCAGTTGTTGAACAGGGACAGCTCGAAGGAGACGTCCTGCGTCTGCCCGCAGACCACGTCCGCCCCCTTCTGGTTGGCGATGAACACGTTGTTGTAGACCAGCACCGAGTGGCCGCCGGAGACGCCCTCGGTGGACAGCGCCAGGCCCAGGGCGCCGTTCTCGAACAGGCTGTTGTGCACCAGCGTGCGGGTCACGTCGTCGAGGCCGTCCCCGAACGGCTCCAGCAGCAGGAGCGGGGCGGACCCGGTCCCGAGCCAGTGGGTGGTGTGCAGGCGCACCTCGCTGGTCGCCTCGTATCTCAGCTCGGCGCCCAGCACCTCCGACCACACCACGCTGCGCGCGATGGTGATGTCGCAGGACCCGTCGTTGTGGAAGCGCAGGGTCTGGTTGGTCGGCCCGATCCAGACGCTGTCGATCCAGATCGAGACGGCGCTGGCATCCGACGCGATGGCCGGATCACCGCCGTGGATCCAGATCCCGAACACCGTGGCGTCCCCGGCCAGCGTGATCGACGGCCCGTTGCCGTCGGCCCACAGCTCGGTGTGCGCCGGCCCCGCGCCCCACAGCGTCACGCCCTGGGGCACCACCAGCCCGCCCTCCTCGTACTGGCCCGGCTCGACGCGGACGACGTCCCCCTCCACCGCGGCGCCCAGCGCCTCCTTGATCGAGGCGTACTGTCCGGGCACGACCAGCTCGTCGGCGCGGGCCGGGATCGCCGTCGCGGCGAACGCCAGCGCCGCGATCCCCACGGCGCCGGCCGCGGTGCGGTGCATCGCGGTCATGCTCTCCTCCTGAGCGCCAGCAGCGCCAAGGCTACCAGGCTCCCCGGCAACGCGGTGTCCGGCAGGGGCCGGGGGTCCAGCCGGCACGAGCAGTCGCCCGCGGGCGCGGCGTCGTCGTCCCCGGCCCCGTCGTCGTCCCCGGCCCCGTCGTCGTCCCCGGCCCCGTCGTCGTCCCCGGCGTCGTCGTCCGCCGCGTCGTCGTCCCCGGCGTCGTCGTCCCCCCCGGGCCCCGGCCACTCGCCGCCGACCTCCACGGCGCCCAGGTCGGGGGCGGCGCCGACGTAGTCGTCGTTGATCCCCGGGATCGCGACCCCGGCATCGACGGCGGGGCTGCTGGCGGTCAGCGTCAGGTCGCCGTTGCCCGGATCGGTCAGCTGGGGCTCGGCCTCGACCCCGTTCAGCTCCTGCCCGGTCCCGGCCTGCAGCTCGGCCAGCGTGTAGTAGCGGGTGTCGTCCCACTTGACGAACGACTGGGGCGCCGCCGTGGTGTACAGCAGGTCCCAGTCCCAGTCGTTGCCCACGCCCGGTCCGTGGGTGTCCTCGAGCACGTAGCGCGTGCCGTGGTAGAGGTTGTTGCGGCTGATCACCCGCTGCCAGTCCGACGACCCGGTGGTGATGCAGTTGGTCTCGGCCTCGTCCGTGTAGAACGTGTTGTGGTACACGAGCATCGGCCCCACCGGGTGGTTGTTCAGCTTCAGCCCGCTGCTGCGCGTGCGGAAGAACCAGTTGTGGTGGATCCACACCGGCCCGACGTTGATCGGCGCCAGCGAGATGCCCATCAGCGCGTGCTCGATGCGGTTGGCCCAGAACTTGTCCCCCAGGCACGCTCCCTCGGGCTCCAGCGGGTCGTCGTTGGTGTCGTAGATCCAGTTGTGGTGCACGTCGGTCCACGGGGACTCGCTCTCGTCCCAGTCGTTGGAGAAGCTCCCGACGTAGATCCCGTTGAAGATGCCGTGGATCACGTTGTCGCGCGCGCAGTTGCCCTCGCCGCCCTGCAGCGAGATGCCCGAGCTCTCGTGGAACGAGCCCTTCACCGCGTCCCACGACCAGCCGAGGATCCCCGTGTCCCACATCGTGCAGCGCTCCACCAGGTTGCGGTGGGCGTCGGTGCGGCTGACCACCACCGGCGCGACCACGTGGTGGAGCTCGCAGCCGCGCACGACGCAGTCCGACGAGCTGCGGACGTAGACGCCCATCGGGTAGTCGCCGGTGCCGTAGTAGCGGATCTCGAAGCCCTCGATCACCACGCCGCGCGAGTACCACACGGCGAAGGCGCGATCGAGCGCCGAGACCGCCATCTGGTGGGTGTCGGGGTCCGAGTCGTCGATCAGGCGCACGCGCAGCGTACTGCCGTCCCAGTGGTAGCCCTCGTGGACGCCCTCGGTCTCGTTCTGCAGCTCGCCGAGGGACTCGTAGTGGTACAGCTGGTCGCCGTCGGACGCGGCGTAGCCGACCTGCTCGGCGAACGGCGTCGAGAAGATGCCGTCCCCCTCGTCGGTCCACAGGTCGCCGCCGGGGTTGTCCCACAGGGTCTCGTCGCTGCCGTCGAGCACGGCGCCGCCGGGGTTCTCGGCCCGGATCCAGAGCGGATCGGCCGAGGCATCCAGCTTGTTCACGTAGATCGCCTCGCGGTAGACGCCGTCGCGCACGGTGACGGTGTCGCCCGGGCCGGCCTGGGCCACGGCGTGGGCGATGGTGGCGAACGGGTCCGCCGCGCTGCCCGCGCCGCCGTCGTCGCCCCCCGGGTCCACGAAGTACTCGGTGCCGCTGCCGGGCAGGGCCGGCACGGCGCGGGTGGTGGTGGACGCGGTGTCGGTGCCGCCGCCGCCGTCGGGATCGGTGACGGTGACCTCCACCTCGTAGCCGGTGCCCTCGTGAAGCCCGAACGCCGCGGACAGCAGGCGCCCCCCGGCGATGCGCACGCCGGGGTGGATCGCGGCCCAGCTGCCGTTGCCCTCGCGGAGCTGCAGCGTGGCGGTCGCGTCCTCGTCGGCGTCGCCGTCGAGCGCGATCACCACGTCCAGCGAGTTCCACCCCGGGACCAGCGTGACGGTGAACGACGAGACCGCGTCCTGGGCCTGCGCCGGCCCGGCGAGCAGCATCGCGCCCAGCAGGGCGGCGGTGGCGGTGTGCTTCATCGGCAGATCCTCCCCGGCGAGAGCGTACACCCTCCCCCTCCCGGCGCCCATCCGTAGAAAATTGGTTGAACCAGTCTCTACCATGTGGTAGACAACCGCCGCGTGCGGATTCTCGGGAATCCCGGGTGCGGAGGGCGGACCGATGACGAGGAGCCTGTGGTGGCTGCCGGCGCTGCTGGCGGCGGCGATGTGGATCGGGTGTGTCGAGGACGGCGGGGGGGCCCCGGACGGGGACGGCGCGCCGGCCGACGACGACGCCGGCGACGACGACGACGCAGCCGGTGTGCCGGACCAGGACGATGACGACCTGCCCGATCCGGCGGCGCTGAGCGAGCCCACCGGCGACTGCCCGCTGATCGACGGCAGCGGGCTGTACGAGCTCCAGTCCAGCGGCGAGACGCGGCGCACCACGATCGTGGTCCCCGAGGGCGGCACCGAGGGCGCCCCGCTGCTGTTCTTCTTCCACGGGCTGATGAGCCCCGAGCAGACCCCCGAGCCCACCGAGTACATGGCCACCGGGCTGCAGCTGCAGGCCCTCGCCGACGCCACCGGCGCGGTGATCGCGGTGCCCGAGTCCCGCGTCACCAACCTGATGGGCGAGGTCTACCTGTGGGAGGTGATGGAGCGCGACGAGCTCGATCTCGTCTACTACGACGACCTGCGCAGCTGCCTCGTCGGCGATCTCGGCCTCGACGTGCGGCGCGTCACCGCCACGGGGTTCTCCGGCGGCGCGCTGTTCGTCACCGTGCTGGCCCGCGAGCGGGGCGACACCCTCGCGGCGATCCTCGAGATGTCGGGCGGGGCCGACGTGGAGGTGGCGCTGGTGGGGATGGTCGCCGAGTACGACACCCCGGCGTACCCGATGCCGGCGCTGCTGATCTCCGGCGGCGAGGACGACGAGTGGCCCCAGGGCGGCTTCGCGCTGATCGACTTCGAGGCCGCCACCGACCTGCTGGAGGACGATCTGGTCGAGGACGACGCGTTCGTGGTGCGCTGCCGCCACGACCAGGGCCACGTGATCCTCTCCAGCGAGGTCGAGGTCGCGGCCCAGTGGATGTTCGCCCACGAGTACGGCGTGGCCTCGCCGTTCGAGCAGGCCGGGATCGACGACTTCGGCGAGTGGTGCATGATCGTGGAGTGAAAGGACTCGAAGCATGAGCAAGGTCGTGGTGCTCGGTGGCTGTGGTGCGGTGGGCTCGGTGGCGGTCAAGACGCTGGCGGGGCTGCCGGACTTCGACGAGGTGGTGATCGGCGACCTCAACGTCGACCGCGCCGACGAGATGGCGGCCGAGATCGGCCCCGAGAAGGTCTCGGTGGCGCCGTTCGACGCGCACGACCCCGCCACGATCCGCGAGGCGATCGCCGGCGCCGACATCGTGCTCAACTGCGTCGGCCCGTTCTACGACACGGTCAAGCCGATCCTCGAGGCGGTGCTCGACGCCGGGATCGACTACATCGACGTGTGCGACGACGTGGACGTCACCCTGGAGATCCTGGAGTGGGGCGAGCGCGCCGAGGCCGCCGGCGTCACCGCCGTGATCGGGATGGGCAACTCCCCCGGCGCCACCAACCTGCTGGCCAAGTTCGCCGCCACGACGCTGCTCGGCGAGACCGACTCGATCGACATCTTCCACGCCCACGGCGGCGAACCGTTCGAGGGTCCCGGGGTGATCGGCCACCGGTTCCACTGCATGAGCATCCCGATCCCGATGTTCCTCGACGGCGAGCTGACCCACGTCGACTTCTTCGAGGAGGACGGCATCGCGCTGCGGCAGCGGTTCCACTTCCCGGTGATCGACGAGGACGTGCTGCTCTACCCCTACCCCCACCCCGAGCAGGTCACGCTGCCGCGCTACCTCGACGTACGCCAGGTGACCAACAAGGGCTCGGTGCTGCCCGCGGCGTACCACGAGCTGACCCGCGACGTGTGCGCGGTGGGGCTGGCCTCCCGCGAGCCGGTCCGGGTCGGCGACGCCGAGGTGGTGCCGTACGACTTCGCGGTGGCCTACGTGATCCAGCAGCGGGAGCGGATCCTGCGCGAGACGCGGTTCGGCAGCCAGCGCGGCTGCTGCTCGGTGGTGGTCAAGGGCCGCAAGCACGACGGCACGCCGCGGGAGTACCGGTTCCACATGGCGTCGCGGAGCCAGGCCCTCGGCGAGGGCACCGGGATCCCCGCGGCGCTGGGCACGCTGATGCTGCGCCAGGGCAAGGTCGCGGGCCCCGGCGTGTTCCCCCCCGAGGGCTGCATGGACCCCGCCGACTTCATCGGCGCGATCCCCCAGGTGATGTCGCTGGACCCCAGCAAGGAGGGCGGCGAGTCGTTCGGGGGCGTGATCGTCGAGAGCGTCGACGAGCACGGCAACGTCAAGAAGCTCGACTTCTGATCGGGCGGACCCGGGTCGAGGGGGCCCCATGTCCGAGCTGACGATCCTCGCACTCGATCACGGCACCTCCGGCATCAAGGCCGCGCTGGTGACCGTGCGCGGCGCGGTGGTCGACTTCGAGTTCCGCCCGACCCCGATCCACCACCTCCCCGGCGGCGGCGCCGAGCAGGACCCCGACGACTGGTGGGCGGCGCTGGTGGGCGCCTCGCAGGCGCTGCTGTCGCGCAACGACCCCGGCGACGTCGCCGCCGTGTGCGTCTCCAGCACCTGGTCGACCACCGTCGCGGTCGACGCCGGCGGCCGCGCGCTGATGAACGCGCTGACCTGGATGGACTCCCGCGGGGCGAAGCACATCCGGGCGATCATGGGCGGCCTGCTGACCGTCGAGGGCTACGGGGTGGGCAACCTCGCCCGCTGGATCCCGAGGACCGGCGGCGGCCCCTCGCGCAGCGGCAAGGACGACGCCGCCCACGCGGTGTGGATCCAGCACGAGCGCCCCGACGTGTGGGACGCCACCCGCTGGCTGCTGCCCAGCAAGGACTACCTCAACCTGCGGCTGTGCGGCGAGGCCGCCGCGTCGATCGACTCGATCGCCCTGTTCTGGGTCACCGACAACCGCGACGTGCGCGACGTGCGCTACGACGACGGCCTGATCCGCCGCCTGGGCCTCGACCGCGCCAAGCTGCCCCCGCTGCGCGCCCCCACCGACGTGCTCGCCCCGCTGCGGCCCGCCGTCGCCGACGAGCTCGGCCTGCCCCCCGGCGTCCCCGTCGTGTGCGGCTCCCCCGACCACCAGTCGGCCCTGGTCGGCTCCGGCGCGGTGCGCGACTACGAGGCCCACCTGTACGTCGGCACCTCGTCGTGGGTCCAGTGCCCCGTCCCGTTCAAGAGGACCGACGTGCAGCACTCGATCGCCTCGCTGCCGTCGGCGATCCCCGGCCGCTACCAGGCGGTCAACGAGCAGGACATCGCCGGCGGCGTGCTGTCGTTCCTGGTGGACAACGTGGCCTACCACGGCGGCCGCCTGCTCACCGGCGAGCGCCCCGACAACCCCTACGCCGCGATCGACGTGATGGCCGCCGCGGCGCCCCCCGGCAGCGGCAAGCTGCTGCTCACCCCGTGGCTCAACGGCGAGCGCTCCCCCGTCGACGAGGACACCCTGCGGGCCGGCCTGTTCAACGTCTCGCACACCACCACCGCCGACCACATCGCCCGCGCCGCGCTGGAGGGCGTGGCCTACAACACCCGCTGGAACCTGCAGTACGTCGAGCGTTTCGTGAAACGGCGCCTCGACCCGATCCGGTTCGTCGGCGGCGGCGCCCGATCCTCGGTGTGGTGCCAGATCATGGCCGACGTGCTCGATCGCTCGATCCACCGCGTCGAGGCCCCGCTGGAGGCCAACGCCCGCGGTGCCGCGCTGATCGCCGCCGTCGGCCTCGGCCACATCGACTTCCCGCAGATCCCCGACCTCGTCGCGGTGGACGGCGTGTTCACGCCCGACAGCGACCACCGCGACCTGTACGACGAGCTGTTCGAGGCGTACCTGGACTTGTACAAAGCTACAAGAGGGTTGTACCGCAAGCTCAACCGCTCCTCCCCGTGACCGGGGCCCGCCCCGCGCGGAGATCGGTTCAGCCGGCCGGGTGGGCGCGGCGGATGGCCTGGATCATCGCGTCGAGCTGCTGCAGGAAGCGCGACCGGTCGCGCCGGGTCAGCGGCGCGGGGCCGCCGGTGATCTCCCCGGCGCCGCGCAGCTCGGAGAGCAGGCCGCGGGTGGCCACCGCGTCGCCGATGTTGGCCTCGGTGAAGGGCTTGCCGGTGGGGCCGAGGACCCGGGCGCCGCGGTCGAGGCAGCGGCTCGCCAGGGGGATGTCGGCGGTGACCACGATGTCGTCGGGCGCCACGTGGGCGACGATCCAGTCGTCGGCCTCGTCGAGGTCGTCCCCCACCACCACGAGCCTCACCCCCCGCTGTGCGGGGACCCGCATCCACGTGTTGGCCACCAGCGTGACGTCGAGGCCGACGCGCTCCGCCACGCGGTAGATCTCCGGCTTGACCGGGCACGCGTCGGCGTCGACGAAGAGGTGCAGCACGAGGGTGCCCGGCGTCAGCGGCGGCGGCGCAGGACGGCGAGGCCGAGCAGGGCCAGCAGCGTGCCGAGCTGCACGACGGGGGCGTAGGGCTCGGTGTCGAGGCGGCAGGCGCAGGCGTCCTGGCCGCCGGTGTCGTCGTCGTCCTCGAGCGTGTCGTCGTCGGCGCCCGCGTCGTCGTCGGCGACCTCGTCGTCGTCGCCGGCGGTGTCGTCGTCGCCGACGGTGTCGTCGTCGCCCGGGCCGAGGCAGTCGTCATCGGTCTGGTCCACGTCGCCGTCGCAGTCGTTGTCGATCCCGTCGTCGCAGATCTCGTCCGCGCCGGGGTTGATCGAGGCGTCGCCGTCGTAGCAGTCGTCGCCGCCGCAGTCCCAGGCGACGTAGCCGTCGCCGTCCTCGTCCACGTCGTCGGCGACGCCGTCGCAGTCGTTGTCGATGCCGTTGTCGCAGATCTCGGTCGCGCCGGGGTTGGCGGCGGCGGTGGTGTCGTCGCAGTCGCCGTCGCAGGAGCTGTAGCCGTCGAGGTCGCCGTCGGCCGGGCTGAGGGTCGCGTCGCCGTCGTCGCAGTCGAGCTCGCAGGTGCTGTAGCCGTCTCCGTCGCTGTCCTCGGGGGTCAGGGTCGCGTCGCTGTCGACGCAGTCGCCGGTGCAGCTGCTGTAGCCGTCGCCGTCGAGGTCGTCGAGGTTCTCGGTGGCGTCGGTGTCGTCGCAGTCGCCGTCGCAGACCATGTAGCCGTCGAAGTCCTGGTCGACCTCGTCGGCGGGGGTGGTGCCGTCGCAGTCGGTGTCCTTGCCGTCGCAGATCTCGGTGGCGCCGGGGTAGACCGCCACGTCGTTGTCGTCGCAGTCGCCCTGGCACGGGTTGTAGCCGTCGCCGTCGAGGTCGTTGCCCACGTCCTCGTCGACGGTGCCGTCGCAGTCGTTGTCCAGCTGGTCGCACTGCTCGGGGGCCCCGGGGTAGGTCAGGGGGTTGGTGTCGTCGCAGTCCCCGCCCGTGGGCGGGACCCCGCAGACCAGCGAGCCGTCGCCGTCGGCGTCGACCTCGTCGGGCAGCAGGCTGCCGTCGCAGTCGTTGTCGAGGCCGTCGCAGATCTCGGTGGCGGCCGAGTAGATCTGGTCGTCGGCGTCGTCGCAGTCGCCGTCGCAGATCGACTCGCCGTCGCCGTCGCCGTCGGCGTCCTCGTCGGTGAACGGGTCGCAGTCGTCGTCCGTCCCGTTGCAGATCTCCTCGGCGTCGGGGTTGATCGCCGGGTTGGCCTCGTCGCAGTCCCCGTCGCAGGCGGTGAACCCGTCGTTGTCGTAGTCGGTGTTCTCGTCGGTGGCCGGGTTGCAGTCGTCGTCCACGCCGTTGCACACCTCGACGGCGTCGGGGTTGACCGCCGCGGCGGCGTCGTCGCAGTCGCTGCTGGTCAGCACGTAGCCCGCCGGCTGGGTGCAGGCGTCCTGGCTCACCGCCGGGTTGCCGAACCCGTCGCCGTCGGCGTCCTGGTACCACGTCAGCGCGTCCACGGCGTCGACGTCGACGTCGCCGTCGCAGTCGTTGTCCAGCCCGTCGCAGACCTCGTCGGCGCCGGGGTTGACCGCCGCGTTGGCGTCGTCGCACTCGTCGCAGGTGGAGTAGCCGTCCCCGTCGAAGTCGGGGGCGTCGAACGTCCCCGGGTCGCAGTCGTTGTCGACGTTGTCGCACTCGACCTCGGCCACGCCGGGGTTGATCTGGTCGTTGTTGTCGTCGCAGTCGTCGCACTGCGAGTAGCCGTCGCCGTCGCCGTCGGGCTCGTCGAGGGTGCTCGCGTCGCAGTCGTCGTCCTTGCCGTTGCACACCACCTCGGCCATCCCGGGGTGGACCTGGCTGTCGCCGTCGTCGCAGTCCCCGTCGCAGGTGTCGTAGCCGTCGAAGTCCACGTCGTCGAGGTTGAGCGTGGGGTCGCCGTCGTCGCAGTCCCCGCCGCAGGTCGTGGCCCCGTCGCCGTCCCCGTCGTCGAGGTTGAGCGTGTCGTCGTAGTCGTCGCAGTCGCCGTCGCAGCTGGACGCCCCGTCGTTGTCGTGGTCGAGGTCGTCCACCGCGCCGTCGCCGTCGTCGCAGTCGCCGGCGCACTCGGTCTGGCCGTCGCCGTCGTCGTCGACGTCGTCGGGGTGCTGGTCGCCGTCGCAGTCGTTGTCGATCCCGTCGCAGGCGACCTCGGCCGCCGAGGGGTTGATCCCCGCGTCGCCGTCGTCGCAGTCGCCGCTGTTGGCCACGTAGCCGCCGGGCGCCTGGCAGTCGTTGACCGGAACGCCGCCCTGGTCCCCGTACCCGTCGCTGTCGTAGTCCGGGTAGAAGTCCTGGTAGGTCACGCCCTCGTCGATCTGCCCGTTGCAGTTGTCGTCGATCCCGTTGCACTGCTCCTGGGCGCCCGGGTGGATCTCGGCGTTGCCGTCCTCGCAGTCGCCGTCGCAGACCGCGTAGCCGTCGTTGTCGACGTCCTCCTCGTCGGGGTGCAGCGCCCCGTCGCAGTCGTCGTCGATCCCGTTGCACGAGTCCTCGTTGGCCCCGGGGTTGACCGCCTGGGCGCCGTCGTCGCAGTCGCCGTCGTTGGCCACGTACCCGGACGGCGCGCTGCAGTCCGGCGTCGCCACGGCGCTGTCGTCGCCGTAGCCGTCCCCGTCGGCGTCGGGCCAGTAGTCGGTGGTCACCCCCTCGTCGACCTGGCTGTCGCAGTCGTTGTCCAGGTAGTCGCAGACCTCGGTCGCCCCGGGCCACACCGCCGCGCTGGCGTCGTTGCAGTCGCCCATGCACTCGTCGTAGCCGTCGCCGTCGTCGTCCACCTCGTCGGGGTGCAGCGCGCCGGTGCAGTCGTTGTCGACGTAGTCGCAGGCCAGCTCGGTGGCGCTGGGGTAGACCTCGTCGTCGTAGTCGTCGCAGTCCCCGTCGCAGGTGCTGTCGCCGTCGCCGTCGACGTCGTTGGTGTTGAGCACCGGGTTGTCGTCGTCGCAGTCGCACTCGGTCCCGCTGCCGTCCAGATCGGCGTCGGCCTGCTGCGGGTTGGCGATCGTCGGGCAGTTGTCGCAGGCGTCGCCGACGCTGTCGCCGTCGGAGTTCTCCTGGCCCGGGTTGTAGACGTATGGGCAGTTGTCGTGCGGGTCGGGGCGGTAGTCCCCGTCGCTGTCCAGCGGCGGCGAGTCGGGGTGGAAGACGCACACCGCGAAGTACGCGGGGATCGAGTTGGCGGTGTTGCACGCGTAGGTCACCCCGTCGGTGGCGGCGGCGTTCTGCAGGCCCGTGGTGGAGCTGCTGCCCAGCTCCACGTTGCCCCCGCCGTACAGGTAGAAGATGTCGTGGCTCTCCTCGAAGACCACCGCCTCGAGCTCGAACTGCTCGGCGCCGTTGGCGTAGGTGTGCTCGACGTTGTGCCACTGCATGATCGTGCACGGCTGGTCGGGCCGCAGCGTGTTGACCAGCGGGCAGACGGGGAACTGCTCGTAGTACATCCCCCCGCCGTACTGGCCGTGGACCTCGAGATCGTCGTGGAGCAGGTAGAACCGATCCCCGCCGCCGATGTTCGGCACGGCCGGGAGCGGACAGTCGTTGGTGTAGTCGTACCCCTCCTCGCCCGTCTCGGTGGAGAAGTACCCGTGGCCGGCCATCCGGACCTCGTCGTGGAGCGTGCCGTAGAAGTCGACCTCGGCGCCGAAGCCGACGGTCCAGGCCGTGTCGAGCCCGCTGCCGAGCAGGGTCCCGCCGCCCCCCGAGAGCTCGGCGAACTGGTAGTAGCAGGCCGGATCGTCGGCATCGAGCACGGTGTACCCGAAGCTGTCCCCGAGCTCGTCGACGAAGTAGTCGCAGTCGTCGTCGATCCCGTTGCCCGGCACCTCGGCGTCGGCCGGGCTGACCGCGGCGGTGGTGTCGTCGCAGTCCCCCTCGCAGCTGGTGTAGCCGTCGTTGTCGGCGTCGTCGTGGTTGAGCCCCGCGGCGTCGTCGTCGCAGTCGTCGCACGCGGTGGCGCCGTCCCCGTCGTCGTCGCACGCACAGGCCGTGGCGAAGAACACCTCGATGGCGTAGGCCAGGCCGGCGTTGTGGCTCACCGTGATGCTCGGGTCCGCGTGCCCGAAGTACTCCTCGGCGTACTGCGACACGCCCCACCAGGCATCCACCGCGACGGGCGAGTTCTGGTAGTAGTACTGGCTCAGGTTGTAGGCCTCGTAGCCCACCGCGTAGTACATCCCCGCGGTCAGGGGCAGGTCGATCGGCCCCGAGTCGATCCAGCCGCCGCCGTCGACGTGGACCTCGTCCGACCAGATCCGGGTGTAGGTCCCGTCCAGCGCCGCACCCTCGTAGACCACGAACGTCACCGGGAACCCGCTGGCGCTGATGAACGCCGCGAACGAGTCGAGCTTGACGTCCTCGGCGGGCTCGAGGATGTCCAGCTTGGTCGAGGTGAAGTACGAGCCCAGCGTGCCGGTGCCGCCGATCGACGCGTCGAACGGCTCGCACGGCGCGTGGTAGCGCATCTCGACTCGCGTGTAGCTGAACTGGTTGTCGGTGCCCAGCTCGGTGGCGGGGGCGGTGTTGATGTTCTCCTCGGCGACCAGCCGCTCGAGGCGGATCGGGTACCCGGCCAGGCTGGTGTCGTAGTAGTTGGCCGTCCCGTACATGTTGCGCATCGTGGTGGTGCCCATCGTGCCGAGCACGCCGATCATCGTGCCCGCGGCCACCGGGATGTCGACGTCGATCCAGGCCCCGTTGGGCATGTCGCTGTCGTGGTGCAGCGTCACGAAGTCGGTGGACATCGGGGCGCTGGTCCAGTCCGGCAGGTCCGAGAAGATCTCGACGACCTGCACGTTCTGCACCTCGCCCCACTGGGGGCGCATCGGCCGAAAGGGGGCGCTGGTAAAATCGCGCCAGGTTTGACGTAA
>CAZOYV010000242.1:0-13096 GCA_964584075.1 uncultured Rickettsiales bacterium
GAGCGAGCGGGGAGTACCCCTTGCACTCGCCAGCTGGACACAGGTTTCTCACGAGATCATCCTAGCACTCGCCCCTCCGGGCACCGCGATCCGGGTCGCGCGGCAGACCGTGCCCGCGATCCGGTCGACCCTCGCCGGGACCAGCCGGGCCACGTCCGCCGGTCCCCCCGCGAGCTCGACGGTGGCGAACTCCGACGACGTGCCGCGCAGCGTGCCCGCGCCGTCGTCGTGCTCCACCGCCACCTCCACGGTGCGCCCCACCAGCGTCCGCAGGAAGCGGGGGCGGAGAAGCTCCTCGGAGAGCGCCCGCAGGCCGGCAACCCGCGCGGCGACGGCGCCCCTGGGCAGTCGCTGGAGGGCCGCGGCGGGGGTCCCGGGCCGCGGGCTGAAGCCGAACACGTGGAGGTACGCCAGCGGGAGCTCCTCGAGCAGCGCGCGGCCGCGCTCGTGGGCGCGGTCGTCCTCGGTCGGGTAGCCCGCGATCACGTCGGCGCCGAGGGCGATCCCCGGAACCCGTGCCACCACGCGCTCGGCCGCGCGCCGGATCGTGGCGGGCGTCGAGGCGCGGCGCATCGCGCGCAGGACGCCGGCGTCGCCGTGCTGGAGCGCGAGGTGCAGGTGGCGGCAGACGCGCTCGTCGCCCAGCCGCTCGAGCAGGGCCTCGTCCACCTCCTCGGGGTCCACCGAGCTGATCCGGAAGCGCACGCCGGGGACCTCGTCGAGCAGCCTCCCCAGCAGCGAGCCCAGGTCACTGCGCGGGATCTGCTCCCGCCCCCAGCCGCCGGTGTGGGTCCCGGTCAGCACGATCTCCGGATGCCCCGCGACGGCCAGCCGGCGCGCGTCGTCGACGACCTGGCTGGCGGGTACGCTGCGGGACGGTCCGCGCACGTCGGGCACGATGCAGTAGCTGCAGCGGCGATCGCAGCCCTCCTGGATCTTGAGCATCGCCCGCACGCGGCCGGCGAAGCGGTCGATGCGGTGGGTCTCGACCTGCCGGGCGCGATCCATCCCGCCGACGCGGACCCGTGGCGCCGCGGGGTCCAGCGCCCTGCGGGCGGCCTGCACGATCGTGGCCGCGGCCTCCCCCCGGTGGCGGTTGCCCAGCACCGCCACGACGCCGGGCAGCTGCGCCAGTGTCCCGGCGTCCGCCTCGGCGTAGCAACCCAGCACCACCACCGGCGCGGGGTCGGCCATCCGCGAGACCTGCCGGATCCGCTTGCGCCCGTCGCGATCGGCCCGCGCCGTGACCGTGCAGGTGTTGACCACGACCACGTCGGCGGGCTGCCCCCAGGCGACGAACGACACGGTCTCGTCGCCCCGCTCGAGCTCCGAGCGGATCGAGGCGCTGTCGGCCTGGTTGGTGCGGCACCCGAAGGTGTGTAGCGCGACGCGGATCATCGGGCGGAACGTAGGGGTCCGGGGGATCGAAGGCAAGTTCGAAACGAAAAAGGGGCGTCGAGGTGAGGGTGACGCCCCTTTCGAGCCAGATGGCGAGGTCCTCGTGTTCCTCTTCGAAGAGAACGCGATGGTCGGTCTGTCTGCCCGGCGCGGTGGGTCGGGGCGGAGTCCACCGAGGTGTGCTCCGTTCCCGCTCCGGTACGCCTGGCGTGACCCCTCGCGGAAGTTGTCCTGACCTTCAGAGTATCGAACCGTCGACGGTAGCTGCTCGGCTGGCTTCGCAGCTCCGCCTGCGTCCTTGGCATGGCTGGACCCTGGCGTGTTCCCGCCGACGGTCGCTCCGACCGGGTAATGGTCGGGTTCGCTCCTCTCTTGGCCTTGAACCTTCCCTCAGGGACCGGCAGTCCGGCACCGGCACGCCCGCGGCCCGATCGACGCGGATCGGATGCATGGCGTGCGCCCTTCCATGAGGTTCGTCGCCCCTTCAGCGCGCCCACCCTGGAGAGTTCACTTCCCGGAACCTCGACCCGAGTCCGCGCGTGCGGTGTGGCACCGCGCCCGGTCGGCCTGTCGCCCGAGGGCGACTCCCCGACTTCCGGACGCTCCGATGGTTCGGTCCGCCATCCACTGCCCGACGACCGACGAATCGGTTGCCGTGATGGACGGCGACCCGGACCGGGAACGCCCGTTCGCAGGGGAACGGCCAACGTGCGTTGGTCCCGTTCCGGTCCCCGTCGCGTCCCGCGACGAGCCGAGGCCCGCTGCGGTCGGTGGCGGAGTCCGGGAAACCGCGCCCTTCCCTGCTCCGAGGAGCAGCTGGGGCTGCACGTCCCGATGGGTCATGGTTCCTCGTCGCGAGTTCCCAGGCTCGCTTCGTTCCGCCTGCGCCGTTTCTCACGACCTTGGCGGGTTGCCCCTCTCCGGGGCCTTCCGGCGTGTTTCATCCGGTCACGCTCGTGGGGTTTGGGTCCGGTCGGAATCACCCACAGGAGGGTCCACGATCGGGCGGCCCGAGGGCCGTTCCGGTCGCGGGGTCTCTCGGGGTCGGTCGCGGGCCGCCGGGATGAGGTCCACCGCAGTGGGCCTGCGTCCATCCCGCCCCTGGCGAACCAGGGACACGGCTCGCTCCCTCACTCGGGAGCGTCCCCCCGGGGGCCCGGCCCTTTGCCAAACGCTTTCGCGCCTGACCGAGTCAGCCGCGGCAGCGTCTGACATGACCGGCGTTTCCTTCCGGGAGTTCGAGACGAGGCGGTCGTTCCGCAGCCGAGGCGGCGAGGCGATCGTCTGGTCTCGGGTGGACTCCGACGGGTGCGGTGTGCGGTCCGCGCCGAGGCACGGGCCAGAGGCGCCTCGTCCGAGGATCGTCCCCTCTCGTCACGGAGGGTCACCGAGGGATAACCCAGCGTGTCGTCGGGGGCCGAGGATCTCGGCCGCGACGCCGGTACACCGGCGTTGGACTCCGGGCCTGCGCTCCGCGGGCTCCGAGGAGCCGACGGGACGCGGACGCGGGGTCCGGGTCGTCTTCGTCCGGTTCGCGTGGGGACGGTCCGTTCGCGGGCCACATCCCGGAGGATCCGGTCCACTCGCAGGTCGCCCACACGGCGACGAGGACTTCGTTATCTCGCTGTCAAAGAGCGTCACCCTCGAGAAAGAAGCTATCGCCGGATCGGACATCGATCAACGGCCGATCGGGAGAAAGATCACATGCCTGTAAAACGCTCGTAACATCCGTCACATGCGGCCGTTCTTTCGCGTGACTTTCTTTTTTTCCAAGTCGACACGGAACGGTCACGATCACAGAGTGCCCGTGCCGACGCGATCCTCGCCGGCTCCCGCCCCTCGGACGATCGAACCGACGGTGTCTCTTGATCTGGAGTTTTCGATTTCCCGTCGAACATCAGGGACTTGCGGGACAGCCCCGCGGGGAGCCCTCGATCGCCAGGAACGGACGTACCCACTCGACCTTGCGCGGCCCGATCCCGCGGACCCGCTCCAGGTCTTCGATCGCGCAGTACGGGCCCTCGTCGCGGCCGTCCACCACGCGGCCGGCCAGCTCCCCGGACAGCCCCGGCACCTGGGCCAGCTCGTCGGCCCCGGCGTGGTTGGGGTCCAGCGTCCCCCCCGCCGCGAAGCGCTCCGCGACGGTCAGCTCGGTGATGGTCACGGTGCCGCCCGCGACGGCCAGGCGGGTCCACGGCCGCGCCACCCGCCCGGCGCGAGCCGCGTCCAGCTCGTCCGGGTCACCGCCCGCGGCCTCCACCAGATCGCCGACCGTGGCGCCGGGGGCGACCACCACCGCGCCGGGCTCCGGCACGTCGCCCTCCACCACGGCGAGAGGTCCCTCGGGTGGGGGGGTCGCCGCGCTCCGGGTCCCGGCCGCGCGCCGCAGCCCGTGCACCAGCAGCACCACCAGCACCAGCGCGGCGCCGGCACCGATCACGCGCACCAGGGTCCGCCGGGCGCCCCCACCGCCGTGGCGCTGCACCGCGCGGGTCGCCGCCCGTCCTCGCGGACGCGGGGCGCCGGCGCCGGGCCCGCTCAAGAGCCCCCTCCAGCGATCCACGCCTGCGCCACCCCCGCGACCAGGGTCCGGGCCGCCTCCCCCACCCCCTCCAGCGCGGCATCGCGGCCGTCGTCGTCGTCACGGTAGCGCAGCGACACCTCGACCCCACCGTCGCCGAACGCGGCGGGGAAGCGCTCGAACCACTCCACGGCCACCAGTGCCTCGCCGTCGAGCCACTCCTCGAGCCCCAGCTCGAGCAGCTCGTCGGGGTCGTCCAGGCGGTAGAGGTCGACGTGGACCAGCGGGAGGCGCCCCTCGTCGTGGACCCGCACCAGGGCGAACGAGGGGCTCCGCACGCCGCGGGCGTCGTCGATCCCCAGGCCCCGGGCCACGCCCTGGACCAGCGTGGTCTTGCCGGCTCCCAGCGGGCCCCGCAGCCGCAGCACGGTCCCGGGCGTGGCGAGGCGGCCCAGCGCCTGCCCCAGCCGATCGGTATCCTCCGCGTCGTCGAGCAGGACGGTCAGCGCCACGTGAACGGCTCTCCGATGTCGCCGCGGGCCGCCATCCGCAGGGTGGCCGGGATCGCCTCCGTGACGTCGCTGGCGCGCAGCGCCGCCTGCCCCTGCGGCCGGGCCGCGACGTCTCCGGCGAGCCCGTGGAGGAACACGGCCATCGCCGCCGCGTCCCCGGGCGCCTGGCCCAGCGCCAGCAGGCCGGCGAGCAGGCCGGTGAGCACGTCCCCCATGCCCGCCGAGCCCATCCCGGCGTTGCCGGTGTGGTTGAGGTACAGCGTCCCGTCGGGGAACGCGACCAGCGACCGGGCGCCCTTGAGCACGGTCACCGCTCCCAGCTGCGCGCTCCCCCTCCGCGCCGCCGCCGGACGGTCGCCCTGGATCGTGGCGGTGTCCTCGCCGAGCAGCCCGGCGAGCTCGCCGGGGTGCGGGGTCAGCACCCGGGGAGCGGCGGCGGACGCCAGCGAGCCCTGGCCCTCGAGCGCGCGGAGCCCGTCGGCGTCGACGATCGTGGGCAGCGCCAGCTCCTGCGCCACCCGCCGGGCGAAGGCCACGGCCCCCGCGCTGCGGCCCAGGCCCGGGCCCAGCGCCGCGCCGGTCTTGCCCGCCAGCAGCGGCGCCAGCTCGTCGGCGGCCGCCGCGGCGAACCCGCCACCCTCGGCCGCCACGGTGTGGACGATGACCTCGGGGTGCAGCGCGCGCAGCAGCGGCGGCACGCCGTCGGGGACGACCAGCGTGACGAGCCCGACGCCGGTGGCCAGCGCCGCGTTGGCGGCCAGCACCGCCGCCCCGGGCATCGCCTCGCTGCCGGCGAGCAGCACCACGTGGCCGTAGGTCCCCTTGTGCCCCTCGGGATCCCGCGGGCGGGACAGCGGCCCCAGCAGCTCGGGCCCGAGCAGCCGCGCGCCGGGCTCCGACGCGGCGACCCACGCACTGGGCACGCCGATGTCGACGACCTCGACGTCCCCGACCCGCGCCGCCCCCGGGAACAGGTAGTGGCCCAGCTTGGGCCGGCAGAACGTCACGGAGACGTCGGCCTCCACGGCGGTGCCCAGCACCGCCCCGGTGGTGGCGTCGAGCCCGCTGGGCAGGTCCACCGCGAGCACCGCCGGCCCGCCCTCGCGTGCGCGCGCTCCATTGATTCCCTCCACCATCGCCGCGAAGCGCCCGCCCAGCGGCCGCTGCAGCCCGGTCCCGAACAGGGCGTCGACGACCACCCCGGCGTGGGCCAGCCGCGGCACCAGCGCCGCGACCTGCTCGTCGTCGGTGGCCGGGATCACCGGCACGCCGAACTCGGGCAGCAGGTCGAGGTTGACGCGCGCGTCGCCCCCCACCCGACCGGGATCGGCGAGCAGCCAGACCACCACCGGCAGCCCGCGGTTGGCCAGCTTGCGAGCCATCGCGTGGCCGTCCCCGCCGTTGTTGCCCGGCCCGGCGACCACCACGACCCCGCGCCCGGCTCGGGCCCCGAACCGCGCTCGCAGGCAGCGAGCGCAGCCGTCGGCGGCGTTCTCCATCAGCACCAGGCCGGGGATCCCGACGTTCTCGATCGTCTCGCGGTCCAGGGCCGCCATCTCGTCGGCGGTCAGCAGCTCGATCACGGCCCGTCCTCCAGCACCACCATCGCGGTGGCGACGTCCCCGTCGTGGCTCAACGAGAGGTGGCTGCGCCGCACGCCCCGCGCGGTCGCGGTCTCGGCGGTGACCCCGTGGAGCCTCAGCAGCGGGCACCCGCGGGCGTCGTGCGCCACCTCGATCTCGGTCCAGCGGACACCCTCGGTCATCCCGCAGCCCAGGGCCTTGCCCACCGCCTCCTTGGCGGCGAAGCGCGCGGCGAGCCGCTCGGCCCGGCGCCGCGGGCTGCGCGCCGCATAGGCTGCCTCGGCCGGCGTGAACAGCCGCTGCACGAAGCGATCGCCGAAGCGATCGAGGCTCCTGCGGAAGTGGGGGATGTCGACGACGTCGATCCCGATCCCGAGGACAGCCACGCCCCTACCCCACCAGCCGCTTCATCTCCCGGACCGCGGCGTCGAGTCCG
Organism: uncultured Rickettsiales bacterium; assembly: GCA_964584075.1. GTDB lineage: Bacteria > Myxococcota_A > UBA796 > UBA9615 > CAYRNR01 > CAZOYV01. The sequence continues at coordinate 6,451 of CAZOYV010000242.1, forward strand.
AGGAACACCGCGCGCGCGACGATCGCGTGCCCGATGTTGAACTCCTCGACGCCGGGGTGGGCCGCCAGCGGCTGGACGTTGTGGTAGTGCAGCCCATGGCCGGCCGCGACGTGCAGGCCGCGCCCCTGGGCGACGTCGACGGCGGTCAGCAGCCGCCGCAGCTCGCGGCCGCGGATCTCCTCGTCCGGCTCCTCGGCGTAGGCCGCGGTGTTGAACTCGATGTGCCGGATCCCCTCCCGCGCGACCAGGTCGATCTGGGGCTCGTCGGGATCGATGAAGATGCTCACCCCCACGCCGCGCTGCTCCATCGCGTCGCGAGCGCGCAGCACCTCGTCGAGGTGGGCGACCACGTCGAGCCCCCCCTCGGTGGTGATCTCGTCGGGGCGCTCCGGGACCAGGCTGACCTGGTGCGGCCGCAGGCTCCCGACCAGCTCCACCATCTCGGGGGTGGTGTTCATCTCGACGTTGAGCCGGGTCTGGACCGTCCGGATCAGGATCTCGATGTCCCGCTCCTGGATGTGGCGGCGATCGCCGCGGATGTGGACCGTGATCTGGTCGGCGCCCGCCATCTCCGCGATCGCGGCGGCGGTGACCACGTCCGGGTAGGCCGCGCCGCGGGCCTGCCGCACGGTCGCGACGTGATCGATGTTGACACCCAGTGTTGCCATCTCAGCCCTCTCTCGCGTCCGCCCCCAGCGCACGTCCGGCGCGTTCTACCAGCTCCGCGCAGAGCTCCGCCACCAGGCCCTCGTCGGCCCCCTCGACGAACACCCGCAGCAGCGGCTCGGTGCCCGAGTAGCGCAGCAGCACGCGCCCCCGGTCCCGCAGCCGGGCCTCGGCGTCGGCCACCGCCGCCCCGATCTCGGGGACGTCCTGCAGCGCCGGCTTGCTCGTCACCCGGACCCCGCGCAGCGCCGACGGGAACCGCGGGATCGGCGCGGCCAGCTCGCACAGCGGCAGGCCCGCGTCGTGGCGCAGCGCGATCATCGCCAGCGCGGTGGCCAGCCCGTCGCCGGTGGGGCCGCGGTCCAGCTGGATCACGTGACCGCTGGACTCCCCTCCCAGTGTCGCCCCGCGGTCTCGCAGCGCGGCGAGCACGTGGCGATCGCCGACCGGCGCGCGGTGGACCGCGACCCCGCGCTCGGCGAGGTGGCGCACGACCCCCTCGTTGGTCATCACGGTGCCCACCACCTCGCGGTCGCCGCGGTGCAGCGCCAGCAGCGCGATCACCACGTCGCCGTCGATCACGGCGCCGTCCTCGCCCACCAGGATGCAGCGATCGCCGTCCCCGTCGAGCGCCACGCCGAGGTCGGCCTCCCCGGCCGCGACCGCGGCGGCCAGCCCGTCGGGGTGCAGCGCACCGACCCCGGCGTTGATGTTGCTCCCGTCGGGGGCGTCACCGACCACGTCGACCGCGGCGCCGCTGCACCGCAGCGCCTCGCCCGCCACGCCGGCGGCGGCCCCGTGGGCGGCGTCGACCCGGACCCGCAGGCCCTCGCCGCCCGCGGCCCAGCGGGCCAGCGCCTCGACGTAGGCCTGCGCCGCTCCGTCGTGGTCCGCCCGCCACGCGCCCGGCTGCCCCGGGGCGTCGGGGTCGACCGCGTCGAGGACGTCCTCGAGGGCCGCCTCGTCGCCGTCGCCGAGCTTGCCGCCGTCGGCCGCGAAGACCTTGATCCCGTTGTCCCGGTAGGGGTTGTGGCTGGCGGTGATCATCACCCCGGCGGCCGCGCCCCGCCGCACCACCTCGCCCGCCACGGCAGGCGTGGGGAGCACGCCGACGTCGACCACCTCGGCGCCGTCGGCCAGCAGCCCGGCGGTCAGCGCGTCTCGCAGCGCCGGCGTGGATCGGCGCGTGTCGCCGCCGACCACCACCGTCCCGCCGAAGCGCCGGGCCAGCGCGCGCCCCAGCCGCAACACCCGCCCCGGGGTCAGCGGGGGCTCGCCGGCGACGCCCCGGATCCCGTCGGTCCCGAAGTACCGCCGCGCGGTGCGACCGACCGCGCTCATCGCTCCCCCTGGACCAGCGTGAACGACTGCGGGCGCACCCCCCTGATCTCCACCGACTCGGGCAGCGCGATGCGGCGCAGCACGACCTGGACCCCGTCGATGGCCTCCCCGTTGGGGTCGTACGGGAGGGTGGCCTGGCCGCGCCGGAACGCCACCTCGCCCTCCTCGACGTGCAGCTCCAGGTTGGCGGCCATCACCTTGTGCAGCTCCCGGGCGGGTCCGTGCAGCAGCACCGTGGCCTCGGCGGGCTCGACGCTGGCCCCCGCCATCGAGGGCGGCACGCGGACCGGCACCACCAGCTCGCGCTCCTCGATGATCTGCTCGAGGTGTACGTTGACCGTGACCTCGGGCTCGTGCTCGGGGCGGACCCGCAGCGTGCCGAGGTCCAGCTGCAGGATCTCGGCGAAGTCCCGCTCCCGGCCGGTCAGGTCCAGCGCCTTGGTCTTGACCTCCTCGAGGGTCTCCAGGTCCGGCTTGGCGCCGGACAGGGTGATCACGGCCGGCTCGACCACGATCTCGCGGACCTCGAAGCCGAACGCCACCTCGCCCCGGGTCGGGACCGTCACCGGCAGCGGCAAGGTCATCCGCTCGTCGAAGCGGAAGGTCAGCGACGACGGGCTGATCGTCGTGATCTCGAGCCCCGGGGGGAAGTCGGTCACCGGCTCGCCCATCAGGTTCAGGGTCGTCTCGCCGGGGGCCGTGTCGCTCAGGTCGATCTGGTAGCGCAGATCGCGGCGGTCCAGCTCGCGGAGCTGGCTGCGCGGGCCGACGGCCTTGACCAGCACGTCCTGGACCGGCTCGCCGTCCAGCACCAGCTCGTCGGGCCAGACGTAGTCCAGCCGGATCGTGGCGTACTGCTCGGCCGTGGGCCGCCCCTGGACCAGCAGCCAGGCGACGATCGCGAGGGCCGCGGCGAGGATCTTGAGGCTGAGGTTCTTGCGCACCGAGTCGCGCAGCGCGCGGACCACGGCTGGCCACCAGGCGCGGCGTTCCCGCGACGATCGGCGCTCGCCCAGCGCGCTCACGGTCTCGCCTCCCCGTCGGGGTCCTCGTCGTCCCCGGCGGCGCCGCGCTCGTCGTCCACCGGCCGGACCTCCTCACCGGACAGGCCGGGGGTGAACAGCTCCTGGGATATCGCCGCGATCTCGATCGACGGGTGGGTCGGTGGGGGCGCCTCGTCCTCGTCCTCCTCCTCCTCGTGGGCTCGCGTCGCGGCGTTGACCGCCAGCCGCAGGGCGTCGGTGTCGGCCACCGCGGTGAGCTTGCCGCCGGCCACCAGCGAGACCGCCTCGCGCTCCTCGCTGACCAGGAACACCAGCGCGTCGGTCTCCTCGGTGAGGCCCAGCGCGGCCCGGTGGCGGGTCCCCATGTACTTGTCGATGTCGGGGTTGGACGACAGCGGCAGGAAGCAGCCGGCGTCCTCGATCCGCCCCTCGCGGATGATCACCGCCCCGTCGTGGATCGGCGAGTTCTTGTTGAAGATCGAGACCAGCAGGTCGGCCGAGACCCGCGAGTCGATGGGCGTACCCTCGGCCACGATGCCGTTGAGGTCGGCCTCGCGCTCGACCACGATCAGCGCCCCCTCGGCGCGCTCGGCGAGGCGGAAGCAGGCGCGCGCGATCTCCTCGAAGACCTGGACCTCCTCCTGCTTCTGGACCGCGCCGAGGAACGGCACGCCCATCCGCGCCAGGCCGCGGCGGATGTCGGACTGGAAGATGATCACGATCGCGAGGATCAGGTACCCGAACAGCTCCTTGAGGATCCAGTTGACCGTCGAGAGCTGCAGCCACTCGCTGAGGAAGTACAGGAACGAGATCACGACCACGCCGAACAGGACCTGGAACGCCCGGGTCCCGCGGAGGATCAGCAGCGCTCGGTAGAAGACGTAGTACAGGATGACGATGTCGAGCACGTCGACCCAGCGGAAGTTGCCGAGCAGCTCGGTCATCCCCTACTCCACGTCGCCGCCTCCACGCTCGTCCGCGGCGGCGATCCCGGACCACACGTCGAGGGCACGGCGCGTCTCGACCACGTCGTGGACGCGGACCACGTGCGCCCCACCGGCGGCCGCCGCCAGCGCGGCGGCGATCGACCCCTCGCGCCGCTGCCCAGGCTCCTGCCCGAAGCAGGCCCCCAGGAACGACTTGCGCGAGGCGCCCACCAGTACCGGGTAGCCGGTCTCCACCAGCCGCGGCACCGCCCGCAGCAGCTGCAGGTTGTGGTGCGGGGCCTTGCCGAAGCCGATGCCGGGGTCCAGCAGGATCCGATCCCGCGCGATCCCCAGCGCCTCGGCGGTCCGGGCCCGGTCGACGAGGTAGTCTAACACCTCGTCCACGACGGAATCGTAGTGAACGTCCGATTGCATCGTGCGCGGGCTCCCGCGCATGTGCATCAGCACCACCGGACAGCCGGCCTCGGCCGCCAGCCGGCCCATCTCCTCGTCGAACCCCAGCGCCGAGACGTCGTTGATCCAGTCGGCCCCGGCCGCCAGCGCCGCCCGCGCCACCGCGGCCTTGGTGGTGTCGATCGAGATCGGCACGCCCAGGTCGCGGACCCGCTCCAGCACGGGGATCACGCGGGCGATCTCGGCGGCGGCGGAGACCTCCCCGGCGCCGGGCCGGGTGGACTCCCCACCCACGTCGAGCACGTCGGCCCCGCCCCGCACCATCTCCTCGGCGTGGGCCACCGCCCGCGCCGGGTCGAGGAACGCGCCGCCGTCGGAGAACGAGTCGGGCGTGACGTTGAGGATCCCCATCACCAGGGGCCGCGGACCGCAGCGCACCACGCCGCCGCGCCAGGGCAGCGCCACGCTCGCCGTCGGGGTCAGGATCACGGGGCTGGGCCGGCGCCGGGGATCACCCGGCGGGAACGGGGGACGGCTCGGGCGGGGCCCCCTCGGGCTCCGGGTCGGGCTCCGGTTCGGGCTCCGGCTCGGGCTCCGGGTCGGGCTCCGGCTCCGGCTCGGGCTCGCTGGTCACCGGCGGCGCGGCGCCGCCACGGCCGATGATGTCCTCGACCTCCTTGCCGTCGAGGGACTCCTTGAGCAGCAGCGCCTCGGCCACCGCGTGGAGCGCGCCCATGTGCTCCTCGAGGATCGACAGCGCCTTGTCGTAGCACGACGTGACGATCCCGCGGATCTCGGCGTCGATGTCCACCGCGGTGCTCTCGCTGTAGTCCTGGTGCCGCGAGATCTCGCGGCCGAGGAAGATCTGCTCCTCGCGCTTGCCGAACGCCAGCGGGCCGAGCTTCTCGCTCATGCCCCACTCGCAGACCATCTTGCGCGCCATCTCGGTGGCCCGCTCGATGTCGTTGCCCGCCCCGGTGGTGGAGCGATCCAGCGCCAGCGCCTCGGCGGCGCGCCCCCCCATCAGCACCGTGATCTGCGCGATCAGGTAGCGGCGGTCGTGGGTGTGGCGCTCGTCCACCGGCAGCTGCTGGGTCAGCCCCAGCGCCTGGCCGCGCGGGATGATCGTGACCTTGTGCAGCGGGTCGGCGCCCTCGATCTGCTCGGCGACGATCGCGTGGCCGGCCTCGTGGTAGGCGATGTGGCGCTTCTCGGTCTCGCTGAGCATCAGCGAGCGCCGCTCGCTGCCCATCATCACCTTGTCCTTGGCCAGCTCGAAGTCCTCCTGCTCCACCTGGTCCTTGCCGTGGCGCGCGGCCATCAGCGCGGCCTCGTTGCACAGGTTGCGCAGGTCGGCGCCGGAGAACCCCGGGGTCCCGCGGGCGATCTCGGCCAGGTCGACCCCGTCGGCCATCACCACGTTGCGAGTGTGGACCTCGAGGATCCCCTCCCGTCCCTTGACGTCCGGCAGCGGCACCACGACGCGGCGATCGAAGCGGCCGGGGCGCAGCAGCGCCGGGTCGAGCACGTCGGGGCGGTTGGTCGCGGCGATCAGGATCACGCCCTCGTTGGACTCGAAGCCGTCCATCTCGACGAGCAGCTGGTTCAGGGTCTGCTCGCGCTCGTCGTTGCCGCCGCCGAGGCCGGCACCGCGGTGCCGTCCGACCGCGTCGATCTCGTCGATGAAGACGATGCAGGGCGCGTGCTTCTTGGCCTGCTCGAACATGTCGCGGACCCGGCTGGCGCCGACGCCGACGAACATCTCGACGAAGTCCGAGCCCGAGATGGTGAAGAACGGCACGTTGGCCTCGCCGGCGATGGCGCGGGCCAACAGCGTCTTACCCGTGCCCGGAGGACCGACGAGTAGGCAGCCCTTCGGGATACGGCCGCCGACCTGCTGGAACTTCTGTGGGTTCTTCAAGAACTCGACGATCTCCTGCAGATCGTCCTTGGCCTCGTCGATGCCGGCGACGTCGCCGAAGGTCACGCGGCCGGCCTTCTCGGTCAAAAGCTTGGCCTTCGACTTGCCGAAGCCCATGGCCTTGCCACCGCCCGACTGCATCTGGCGCATGAAGAAGATCCACACGCCGATCAACAGCAGCATCGGGAACCACGAGATCAGCACGCCCAGCAGCGACGGCATGCCGTTGTCCGCGGGCTCCGAGCGGATGCGCACGTCGGAGTTCCGAAGCGGCTCGACGACGTTCGCGCCTTCGGGCGCGTAGGTCGTGAAGCTGCGGCCGTCGGTGTACTGGCCCGTGATCTCGCTGCCCTGGATCGTCACCTCCGCGACCC
>CAZOYV010000243.1:0-12998 GCA_964584075.1 uncultured Rickettsiales bacterium
GATCCGGTAGTCCTCGGATTTGGGATCGAGCGCGTACTGGATGTTGCACTCCCCGACCACACCGAGGTGCCGGATGACCCGAATGGCAGTCGAACGCAGCAGGTGGTACTCGTGGTTGTCCAGCGTCTGGCTCGGCGCCACCACGACGCTCTCACCGGTGTGGATCCCCATCGGGTCGAGGTTCTCCATGTTGCACACGGTCAGGCAGGTGTCGGCGGTGTCGCGCACCACCTCGGCGAGCCGGGCCAGGCTCTCGTCGCCCAGCGTGAACGCCGCGTGGCCCCCGACCGTCGCGGCGAGCAGGTCGTCGCCGGCGCAGGCCTCGGCGAAGCGGCGGTTCTCGGCGACCCCCTGGTCGCGGATCTCCGGACCGTCGCGGTCGGAGACCTCGTAGCACAGCACCCCGCGGACCCGCAGCGCGCGGAACGGCTCGGCGACCCGCTCGAGGCTCTCCTCGACGCACCCGGGCGAGGCGTGGTGATCGAGGATGCAGGTGGCGCCACACGACACGGCGTCCATCACCCCGACCCACGCGCCGAGCTCGACGTCCCGGGGCTGCAGCGCGCGATCCAGCCGCCACCAGACCCGCTGCAGCGTCTCGAGGAACGTCGTCGGCGGCTCGGCGGGCGCCGGCATCCCGCGGGCCAGCGCCGAGTACAGGTGGTGGTGGCCGACCACCAGCCCCGGCAGGATCAGCCGGCCCTTCATCGAGATCACCTGCTCGTCGGCCCGCGGCTGCACCGCCTCGCCGGCAGCGTCGATCCGGCCGTCGACCACGCGCAGGCTGCCCTCCTCGACCGCGGGGGGGTCCAGGTGCACCAGCGTCCCCCCCTGGAGGAACAGCGAGCTCACTTCTCCACCTCTGTGCCCTCCGCGCCATGGACGGGCGCCCTCTGCGCTCTCGCGCGTCCTGGATGTACGCGCCTCACTTGCGGGCCTCCTTCGGCAGCGGCAGGGCGGTCAGCGCCAGCCCGGAGCGCTGGCGGTACGCCGCGGCGACGGCCGGGGCGGTGGGGATCGCGGTGACCTCGCCGATGCCCTTGGCCCCCAGCGGGCTGCCCGACGCCCCGGCCCCGGGCTCGGCGCCATCGAGCAGGATCACGTCCAGCGGCGGCACGTCGGTGGTCCGCGGCAGCCCCAGCCGCGCCATGCTGGTGTGGGCCGGGATCCCGTCCTGGAGCCCCAGATCCTCGCTCAGTGCGTAGCCCAGGGCCATCACCGTGCCGCCCGCGACCTGGCCGCGGACCCCCAGCGGGTTGACCACCACGCCGGCGTCCAGCGCCGTGACGATCCGCTCGATCCCGCCGTCGTCGGCGAGCACCACCAGCTGGGTCGCGAAGCCGAACGCGACGTGGGAGCGGGGCACCTCGACCTCGGCGGTGATCGCGTCGGTGGGGGGCCCGAACTCCGCGGCGAACGCCCGCCCCTCCAGCGCCGCGAGGTCCCCGGCGCCCCGTGCCTCGACGAGCTCGGCGGCGGCGAGGCGGCAGGCCGTGCCGGTCAGGTAGGTCTGCCGCGAGGCGGTGGTGACCCCGGCGTCGGGGGTGCAGCCGGTGTCGCCGAGGACCACGTCGACGTCGCCCGGCGCGACGCCGACCACGTCGCAGACCACGTTGCGCAGCACCGGCTCGATCCCCTGTCCCATGCAGGCCGCGCCGGAGTAGGCCACGATCCGCCCGCCGCGGACCTCCAGCCGCGCGCGCCCCAGGTCGGGCACCCCGACGCCGATCCCGACGTTCTTGATCGCGCCGGCCAGCCCGACGGTCTTGCTCGCCGCGAGGGCCTCGCGGTACGCGGGCCGGATCGCCTCGAGGGTCTCGACGAACCGCACGTCCTCCTCGAGGACCTGGCCGGTGGAGAACGTCCACCCGGGGCGCAGCGCGTTGCGGGCCCGGAAGTCCAGGCGGTCGATCCCGCAGGCGTCGGCCAGCCGGTCGATCAGCGCCTCGACGGCGAACGCCACCTGGGGCACGCCGAACCCGCGCATCGCGCCCGCGGGCGGGTTGTTGGTGTAGACCGCGCGCCCGTGCAGCTCCACCGCAGCGAAGCGGTAGGGGCCGGTGGCGTGGACCACGGCGCGCTCGGTGACCTCGCCGCCCAGCGAGGCGTACGCCCCGGTGTCGGCGACGATGTCGGCCTCGCAGGTCGTCAGCGTGCCGTCGGCGTCGCAGCCGATCGCGGTGCGCACCGTCATCGCGTGCCGCTTGGGGTGGACCAGGATCGACTCCCGGCGGGTGAACGTGACGTTGACCGGCCGGCCGCACACCACGGCGGCCAGCGCCGCGTGGTGCTGGACGGAGAGGTCCTCCTTGCCGCCGAACCCCCCGCCGGGGGGCACCAGCACGACGCGCACGTCGCCCTCGGGGCAGCCCAGCAGCGACGCGATCTGGCGGCGGTCGGAGAACGGCCCCTGGGTCGCCGACAGCACCGTCAGCGTGCCGCGGCAGTCGGCGGGGAACGGCGCCGGCAGCGGGCCGTCGTAGGACGCGGGCAGCGCCAGCGCCGACTCCGGCTCGAGGAACGCGTGCTCCACCACCGGCAGCGAGAACGTGTCCTCGGCGCGGTGCACCGTGGCGTCCCGGGCGGCCGCGGCGTCCCCGCGGCGGACCACGCTGTGGGACAGCAGGTTGCCGCCGGGGTGCAGCGCCGGGGCGCCGTCGGCCAGCGCCTGCGCGGGGCGGGTCAGCGGGGGCAGGGGCTCCAGCTCCGGCTCCAGCGCCTCGGCGCCGGCGCGCGCCGCCGCCCGCGTGGTGCCGACCACCAGGGCCAGCGCGTCGCCGACGTAGCGCGTCTCCTCCCCCACCGCGACGTAGATCGGCCAGTCGTCGTGGATCATCCCGGTGTGGCGCTGCCCGGGGACGTCGTCGGCGGTGATCACGCGCTCGACCCCGGGGACCGCCAGCGCCGGGGCCGGGTCCAGCGCGCGCAGCCGGCCGCGCGCCACGCCGGCGAGCACCACCGCGCCGTGGCGCATCCCGGGCACGCGCACGTCGTCGACGAACGGGTGGCTCCCCAGGGCCCGCCGCAGGTCTCCCTCGCGGCACGACGGCGCCCCCACCGCGCCGCCCTCGGGGGGCGGCGGCGGCGGCTGATCGTCCCGCAGCCGGCGGGCGGCCTCGGAGACGGCCGCGACGATCGCCGCGTACCCGGTGCAGCGGCACAGGTTGCCCCGCAGCGCCTTGCGGATCGCCGCCTCGTCGGGGTCGGGGTCGCCCAGCAGCAGGGCCACGCCCGCGACCAGCATCCCGGGGGTGCAGAACCCGCACTGCACCGCGCCGCCGTGGGCCAGGCACGCCGCCAGCATCTCGCGCGGCCGCGCCGGCAGCCCCGCCGCGGTGACGATCTGGCAGCCCGCGACCCGCTCGGGCCGCAGCGTGCAGGCCCGGCGGACGCGGCCGTCGACCAGCACCGTGCAGGCCCCGCAGGCCCCGGTGCCGCAGCCGTTCTTGATCGTGGTCACGCCCAGCCGATCGCGGAGCAGGTCCAGCAGCTTGTCCCCCTCGGCGGGGGTGACCTCCACCGGGGCGCCGTCCAGATGGAATCGTATGGCAGCCATGACGGTGGTAGTCTACACCGTCGAGGGGGCCGCCAACGGGGGCCCGCTGATCCAGATCGAGACAGGAGCGAGACAGTTCGGAACAGTCCACGGCGTCCTCCGCGGCGACCGCGGCGGATCGGGGGGCTCGTTCGAGCTGGCACGGGGGTTGCTTCCAGGACCTGTGGACCTGTCCCAACACCGACCGAAGAGAGCGAACCCGAGGAGGGACTCGATGCGGAACCAGACCTTGCCGTGGATGCTGATCGCCGTCGCCCTGACCCTGACCGCCGCGCCGGCGGCCGCCGCGCCCCCGGCGATGGACGCGCAGCACTTCCAGCCCCACGCCGATCGCACCGGCTTCTACGTGACCCAGTCGGCCCAGTCGCTGGGCCTCTGGCAGCCGGCGTTCGGGATGTGGATCAGCTACGCCCACGAGCCGATCGTGTACTACCCCGGTGGCGGCGGGGACCCGGAGCGGATCGTCAGCGACCTGCTGACGATGGACCTGCAGGCCGCGCTGGGCTTCGGCGTGGCCGACATCGCGATCGACATGCCGCTGCACCTGTACATGGCCGGCGACGCCGACCTCGGCGACTTCTCGCCGTTCACCGGCCCGGCGGCGGGCGACCTGCGGGTGATCCCGAAGGTCACGTTCCTCGACCCGTCCAAGCGCGGCTTCGGGCTCGGCCTGGTGCTGCCGGTGACGTTCCCCACCGGCAACGAGGACCAGTACGCCGGGCGCTCCACCGTGACCTTCACGCCGACCCTGGCGCTGACCGGCCACGTCGGGATCGTGCGCATCGGCGGCAACCTCGGCTACCGGATCACCCGCTCCGAGCAGTTCGCCCAGCTGACGGCGGGCAACGCCTTCACCTTCCGCGCCGCGGTGGGGGTCACCCCGCACGAGGTGATCGACATCAACGCCGAGGTCTACGGCGAGGCCCGCGGCGAGACCCGCAACAACCCCGTCGAGTGGCTCGGCGGGGTGACGCTGCACCCGGCCACGGGGCTGGGCATCACCGTCGCCGGCGGCACCGCGATCGGGCACGGCTTCACCGCCCCCGACGCCCGCGTCGTGTTCGGCGTCGGCTACGCCCCGACCCCGGCCAGGGACACCGACAAGGACGGGATCAGCGACAAGAACGACGCTTGCCCCGAGCAGCCCGAGGACAAGGACCAGTTCGAGGACCAGGACGGCTGCCCCGACGTCGACAACGACCAGGACGGGATCCTCGACGTAGACGACGCCTGCCCCGACGACGCCGAGAACGTCAACGGCTTCGAGGACCAGGACGGCTGCCCCGAGGACGTCCCGGACACCGACGGCGACGGCCTGGCCGACGACGTCGACCAGTGCCCCAAGAACCCCGAGGACGTCGACCAGTTCGAGGACCAGGACGGCTGCCCCGACCCGGACAACGACGGCGACAAGATCCTCGACGTCAACGACGCCTGCCCCGACGAGCCCGAGGTGCTCAACGGGGTGGACGACGAGGACGGCTGCCCCGACGAGGCCAAGGCCAAGATCGACCTCGAGAAGAAGGAGATCGTGATCCTCGAGAAGGTGTACTTCGACCTGGGCAAGGCCACGATCCGCAGCGAGTCCCACCCGGTGCTCGACGCGGTGGTCACGATCATGCAGAAGTACCCCAACATCAAGCTGGTCGAGGTCCAGGGCCACACCGACAAGCAGGGCTCGGACGCCAGCAACAAGAAGCTCAGCCAGCGGCGCGCCGACGCCGTCCGCACCTACCTGATCAAGAAGGGTATCGAGGCGGAGCGCCTCACCGCGGTGGGCTACGGCGAGGAGCGGCTCGTCGACCAGGCCGACACCGAGGAGGCGCACCAGAAGAACCGCCGCGTGCAGTTCATCGTCGAGACCTTCGAGTAGCCGGCCGCGCCTCCGCCGGGGTCCAGGGCAGGTAGCGCCCGGACCCCGGCTCCCCCCCGAACACCCCGTCCTCCACCAGCCACGCCCCGCGGCGCAGCACCCAGCGAACCGCCCCGCGCACGCGCATCCCGCGGTAGGGGTTGGTCACCCCCGGGGGCGCGCCCTCGGCGCCGATCGTCCAGGCGGCGAGGGGGTCCACGGCGACGATGTCGGCGTCGGCGCCCGGGCAGATGCGGCCCTTGCGCGGGGCCAGGCCGAAGCGCCGCGCCGGCCCCGCCGCCCACACCTCCAGCAGCCGCCCCGGGGACAGCCGGCCGCGGGCCACGCCCTCGAGCAGCAGCGGCAGCCGCAGGCCGACGCCGGGCAGCCCGCTGGGGACCGCGGAGAAGCCGGGGTGGCCGTCGCGGTCGCGGTCGGCGAACGGGCAGTGGTCGGTGACCGCGGCGCCGACGGTGCCTTCGCGCAGCCCGCGCCACAGCCGGTCCCGGTGGCGGCGGGTGCGCAGCGGCGGGGTGCAGAGGTAGCGGCGACCGTCGCGGCGGGCCAGCAGCGCCTCGTCGAGCCACAGGTACTGGGGGCAGGTCTCGGCGCTGACGTCGGCGCCCGCGGCCTGCGCGGCGGCCACCGCGTCCACCGCGCCGGCGGTGCTCAGGTGGGCCACGTGCAGCGCGGCGCCGGCGGCGCGGGCCAGCTCGATCACGCGTCGCACCGCGCGCTCCTCGGAGCGGGGCGGGCGGGTCCGCGCGTGGTGGATCGCCGCGGTGCGCCTCGCCGCCCGGGCGCGGGCCACCAGCGTCCCGATCAGCGCGTCGTCCTCGGCGTGGACCACGGTCAGCAGCCCGTGCCGCGCCGCGGCGCGCAGCACCCGCCGCAGGTCCCCCTCGGCGAGCATCATCCGCCCCCGGTAGGTGGTGAACACCTTGAGGCTGCCGACCCCCGCGGCGACCAGCGCCCCGAGCTCGTCGAGCTGACCGGCGCCCAGGTCGATCACCGAGACGTGGAAGCGGTGGTCGACGGCGATGCGCGCCGCCGCCGCCGCCCGCCAGCGCTGCAGGGCGGCGACCAGCGGCTCCCCGCGGTCCGGGTTGGCGAAGTCCAGCACCGTGGTGGTGCCCCCCAGCGCCGCCGCCCGCGAGCCGGTGAAGAAGTCGTCGGCGGTGCGGGCCGCGCCGGTGTCCATCTCCAGGTGGGTGTGGGCGTCGATCCCGCCGGGCAGCAGCCACAGCCCGCGGCAGTCGATCTCCTCGTACGGCCCGAACGGGCGCACCACCCCCAGCGCCTCGACGCGCTCCCCCGCGACCACCACGTCGGCGCCGTAGGGGCCGCGCTCGTCGAGCACCATCCCGCCGCGCAGCCACAGCGTCATCGGGAGCCTCGCTTCAGCAGGTGAAGAACCGGTACCAGCCGATCAGCGCCGGCGAGGCGAACATCAGCTCGGGGCTGCCGTCGCCGGTCAGGTCGTGCACCGTGGGTCGGGACAGCGCGCCCAGGTCCAGCGGCAAGAAGAAGCCGTCGTCGAGCGCACCGTACCCGTCGTTGATCAGGATCTCGATCCCGGTGGAGGTCCCGATCAGCACGTCGAGGTCGCCGTCGCCGGTGACGTCCATCGCCCCGCCGAACAGGCCGACGCCCACCAGCGGGTAGTCGGCGGGGGCATCGAACTGGCCGCCGCCGAGGCTCCGCGCCACGCGCACCCCGGCCCCGCCGGCGAGCACCACCACCAGGTCGTCGAGCCCGTCGCCGTCCAGATCCGCGGGGAAGGTGTGCTCCAGCGAGCCCGTGGTCCCCACCGGCGTGCCGGGGGTGAACGTGCCGTCGCCGTTCCCGATCAGCGCCACCCCCTGGCCGGCCCGCCCCGAGACCGCCAGGTCCACGTCGGCGTCGCCGTCGAAGTCCGCCAGCGCCACCTCGGCGCCCAGCACCGGCAGCGCCTGGGCGGCCAGCTGCTCGAAGGTGAACGCCCCGGTGCCGCGCAGCACCAGCAGCTCCCCGGTGGTGTCGTCCACGTAGGCGATGTCGTCCCGCCCGTCGCCGTCGAGATCCGCCACCGCGCCCCCCTCGGGCTGGCCGGTGCAGGAGATGCCCTGGATCTGCCCGAAGGCGCCGTTGCCCGGGTTGTGGATCGCGGTCAGCGGGCAGCTCAGCTCGCTGGCCAGCAGGTCCAGGTCGCCGTCGTCGTCGAAGTCACCGGTGACCAGGTCGACCACGCCCTTGAGCCCGGTGAAGTGGTCGACGGTGTTGAAGCCCCCCACGCCGTCGCCGCGCAGCACGTAGATCTCCAGCTGGTAGGAGGCGACCCCGAGGTCGACGATGTCCAGCCCGCGGAAGTCGCCGATCGCCGGCGCGCTGTAGGTGAACGGCAGCGGTACCTCGTCGGGCTGGCTGAGCCGGACCTCGGCGTCGTCGGCGGTGCCGGAGCAGTCCTGGTCGATGTTGTCGCCGCACCAGTCGAAGGCGCCGGGGTGGATCTCGGGGTCGTTGTCGTCGCAGTCGAGCTCGGCGATCCAGCCGTCGCCGTCGGCGTCGTCGGGGGGCGTGGTGTCGTCGTCGCCGCTGTCGTCGTCGCCGCTGTCGTCGTCGCCCGTGTCGTCGTCGCCCGTGTCGTCGTCGCCGCTGTCGTCGTCGTCGCCGTCGTCGCACTCGGGGGCGTCCTGGCAGCCCGGATCGCCGCAGTCGAACACCCCGTTGCGGTCGTTGTCCTTGCCGTCGCTGCACTCGCCGTCCTCGTCGCCCTCCCACTGGTCGCAGCCCAGGGCCACGACGCCCACGGTGGCGACGGCGATCCAGAGCCATCTCGTCATGGCAGGCCCCTCTCCTCCCCAAGCGTAGCAGCTCGGACGGGGCGGGTCCCGCGCCAGGCAAAAATGCCAGTGATCTGATGGACTTTTAATGTCTACCGTTTGAGTTGACTCCACGCGCGCGACGGTCTATCCATTCGGGTCGACGAGGAGGTGACGCGCGTGGACCCCCTGACCCTGTCGCGCATCCAGTTCGCCGTCGCGACGTACTTCCACTTCCTGTTCGTGCCGCTGACCCTCGGCCTCGCCCCGATGATCGCGATCCTCGAGACGATCTACGTGCGGACCGGGGACGAGGACTACAAGAAGGCCGCCCAGTTCTGGGGCAAGCTGTTCCTGATCAACTTCGCGGTCGGGATCGTCACCGGCATCACGCTGGAGTTCCAGTTCGGGACCAACTGGTCGCGCTACTCCGAGTACGTCGGCGACATCTTCGGGTCGCTGCTGGCGATCGAGGCGACGCTGGCGTTCTTCCTGGAGTCGACGTTCATCGCGGTGTGGGTCTTCGGCTGGAACAAGCTGCGGCCGTCGCTGCACGCCGGCGCGATCTGGATCGTGGCGATCGCGACCAACGTCTCGGCGTTCTGGATCCTGGTCGCCAACGCCTGGATGCAGCACCCGGTGGGCTACGTGATCCGCAACGGCCGCGCCGAGCTCGACGACTTCCTGGCGATCATCACCCAGGACTTCGCGCTGCTGGAGTTCGTCCACACCGTGGGCGGCGCGTGGATCCTCGGCGGGTTCTTCGTGCTCGGGGTCAGCGCCTACCACCTGCTCCGCGGCCAGCACGTCGGCGTGATGCGCAAGAGCTTCAGGTTCGCCGCGATCTGGACCCTGATCTTCGCGGTGTTCGAGATCGGCCAGGGCCACATGAGCGCCGAGATCCTCAAGCACACCCAGCCGGCCAAGCTCGCGGCGATGGAGGCCCAGTGGGAGACGTCGGACGACGTGCCGATGTACCTGATCCTGTGGCCCGATCCCAAGAACGAGACCAACAAGATCGAGGCGCTCGAGGTGCCCTCGGTGGTCAGCATCCTCGCGGGCTACAAGAAGGACACCGTGATCGTGGGGCTCGAGGAGTTCGAGCCCGAGGACCGGCCGCCGGTGATCGTGCCGTTCGTCTCGTTCCGGCTGATGGTGGGGCTGGCGTTCGTGTTCGTCGCGCTGGCCGGGCTGGCGTGGTGGCGGCGCAAGGACCCGGAGCGCTGGCCGTGGCTGCTGCGCGTGCTGGCGTGGGCGATCCCGCTGCCCTACATCGCGATCCAGCTGGGCTGGACCCTGGCCGAGATCGGGCGCCAGCCGTGGATCGTGTACAACCTGATGCGCACCGAGGACGCGGTCTCGCCGGTGACCACCGCCCAGGTGTTCCCCACGCTGATCACCTTCATCCTGCTGTACGGCGTGCTGGGCGCGATCGACTTCTGGCTGCTGGTCAAGTACGCCCGCAAGGGACCCGTCGAGCACGCCCCGGCGGCGCCGGCGCAAGGGGGGGAGTGAGCCATGGAGACCATCTGGTTCATCCTCTGGGGCGTGCTCTGGACCGGGTACTTCGTCCTCGACGGGTTCGACCTCGGGCTGGGGACGATGATGCCGTTCCTGGCCCGCAGCGACCGCGACCGGCGCGTGATCTTCAACGCCCAGGGGCCGTTCTGGGACGGCAACGAGGTGTGGCTGATCACGGCCGGCGGCGCGACCTTCGCGGCGTTCCCCAAGACCTACGCGGTGATGTTCAGCACCCTGTACCTGCCGCTGCTGCTGCTGCTCTTCGGGCTGATCCTGCGCGGCGTCAGCTTCGAGTTCCGCAACAAGGTCGACAGCCCTGCGTGGCGGTCGATCTGGGACTGGTGCATGATCATCGGCTCGTTCGTCCCGGCGCTGCTGCTCGGGGTGGCGTTCGCCAACATCTTCCGGGGCGTCCCCGTCGACGTCGACGGCATCTTCCACGGCAACCTGCTGACCCTGCTCAACCCCTACGGGCTGCTCGGCGGCGTGCTGTTCGTGCTGCTGTTCGCGGTCCACGGCAGCAACTGGCTGGCGATCAAGGCCGAGGGCGAGCTCGCCGAGCGCGCCGCGCGGATGGCGAAGGCGCTCTGGATCCCGACCGTGCTGGTGGCGGTGGCGTTCCTCGTCACCTCGTGGTTCGCCACGCCGCTGTGGGAGAACTACCTGCAGCACGTCTGGATGTGGGTCTTCCCGCTGCTGGCGGTGGCCGGGCTGCTGTTCACCCGCTGGCGGATGCAGGGCGGGCGCTGGTGGCAGGCCTGGGGCGGCAGCGCCGCGGCGATCGGTGGGGCCACGCTGTGGGGCGTGGCGGGGCTGTACCCCAACCTGTACCCCTCGAGCCTCGACCCGGCGGCCACGCTGACGGTCCACAACTCGTCGTCGAGCCCGCTGACGCTGACGATCATGCTGGTCGTGGCGGGGATCTGCGTGCCCGGCGTGATCGCCTACCAGAGCTGGGTCTACTACACGTTCCGCGGCAAGGTCACCGACGAGGTGCTGAGCGAGCCCGAGGCGTACTGAGCCTCCTCTCCCGCGGTGCCCACCCGGCCCCTCGCCGTCCGCGGCTGCCCTTGCGGGGACCGCCGTGGCATGATGGGCCGCGATCGAACGGGGGAGGAGGCGATGAGCACGAGCCCGACCGCCTGGATTCTCGCGGCAGCCGCGCTGTGGCTCGCCGGCGGGTGCGACACGCACATCGACGACATCGGCGACGACGACACCACCGTGGGCGACGACGACAGCTCCGACGACGACACCACCGCGGGCGACGACGACAGCTCCGACGACGACACCGCCGGCGACGACGACACGACCCCCGGCCACCCCGCGGTGGGGCGGGACTTCGTGCGCGACCACGACAACGCGAACTTCGTCCAGCCCGCGGGGCTGGGCGCGATCCTGCAGCAGTACGCGTCGGACTACCCGGTGGTCCTGCACGTCGAGGACATCGATCCGGGGGCGGGGACGATCGTGCTGTACGGCGGCGTCGCCCCGAAGGCCGGTCCGGACTACGTCCAGGACCTGTGCCAGCCCACCTGGGACCTGGCCTGGGCCCCCCCCGGCGTCTGGACCGACCCGGGGTTCTCCGCGGGACCGACCGACATCCACTACATGCTGGAGGGCAACCCTGGCACCACGTACGGGTTCCAGAGCCAGGGCTCGATCCCGCCCGCCGGCGACCAGATCGTGGCCGAGACCGTCTCCGGCGCGATCGACACGCGCGCGCTCGACTCGCTGATCGATCCGGGCGGCCAGATGGGGGCCGCCTGCGAGCTGCTCGCCTCCCTGGGGATCCCCTGCAACCCGTGCCCCGGCGGCGCCGGGCCGTTCTGCGTCGACGTGCTGATCACCGACCTGTACTCCCACGAGGCGACGGTCCACGGCGAGGACCCCGGGACCGGGCAGCCGACCGCCGGGCTGGTCCGGGTGACCCCGGCGATGGTCGACACCTGGGAGGCAGCGGGGCACTGCCCCTGACGGGCCCGCCCGCGACCCCTCCCCGCACGACAGGACCGGATGCGCGCCCCTCTCTCCCCGACACGGCTCGCCCTCGCCGCCGCGCTGATCGCGCTGGCCCCCTCTCCCGCGGGCGCCGATCCGGGCCCCGGCGCGGTGCTGTCGATGGCGCCCCCCGATGCGCGCGGCGGGCCGCTGCAGGTCTCGGGCCTGGTGGGGACTCCGCACCGCTTCGAGGACCGCGTCCACCCGCTGATGATCGGGCTGACCGTCGAGGACCGGATCGCGCCGTGGATGTTCATCACCCTGGCGTTCGAGGCCGACCCCTACCCCGGCAGCGACCGGTTCCACGCGGCCAACGCGATCGGCCCGACGTTCCTCACCGGGCGGCCCAGGACCAACGGGTTCCTGGTCGTGCTCGCCCCGCGAGCGGGGGTCGACGGGCACCGCAAGGGGGCGTGGGCCTGGCACCTGGGGTTCCACGCGCTGGCGGACGTCCCGCTGGCGCTCGGCGGCGCGCTGCGCGGGTTCGTCGGGCCGCGCTACACGTTGCGCGAGGAGTTCCAGCCCCGCAGCGAGGACGGCACGGCGCGGGGGGTGACCCACTACCTCGGCGCCACCGCCGGGATCACCGCGCACCTGCTGCCACGGCTGGATCTCAGCGGGGTGTTCACGATCGCCCTCGTCCGCGCCGATCGGGTCGAACCCGAGGGGGAGTGCTGCAGCCCGCTGGAGCCCACCGGGTCGCTGCGGATCACGGTGCACGTGGGGCCGCTGCCCGCGGAGCGGGCCGTGGCGCCGGCGCCGGGGGCCCGCGGGGCGGCTAGAGCGTGTGCTGGATCCCGTGGGCCTCGCAGCGGCCCCGGACGTAGGCCATCAGCTCGTCGCGGTTGGTCAGGTAGGCCAGGTTGACGATGATCGTGCCCGCCGGGCCCGTCACGCGCAGCCGCGCGGTCTGGACGACCACCGACTGGACCTCGCCCCAGGGCATCGCGCCGAAGCCCTTGCCCATGTAGCCGTGGAGCTGGTCGGCGTCGCCCCGGCAGCGCGCGGCCGACAGGTACTTGAGCAGCGCCCCCGGCCCGATCAGCAGGCCGAAGGCGAGCAGGATCCACCAGGCCCAGTGGCCGTCGCGGACGAACAGCATGGTGGCGGCGACGCCGATCGCGGCGGCCTCCATGCCCATCCCCACGGCCAGCATCGCGACGTTGGCCCGCGGCACGAACGTCGCTGCACCCGCTCCGCCCTGCTCCTCGTCCATCTCCACCTCCTCCGCCGTCATCCTATCAGGATCCCCCACCGCGGCTGCTAG
>CAZOYV010000244.1:0-12971 GCA_964584075.1 uncultured Rickettsiales bacterium
GACATCGACCCGGTGAGCTACGACCTGGACCCGGCGGGGATCGAGGCGGCGATCACGGAGCGCACCAGGGCGATCATCCCGGTGCACCTCTACGGGCAGATGGCGGACATGGAGGCCATCGCGGCAATCGCCGAGCGCCACGGGCTGACGGTCATCGAGGACGGCGCCCAGGCGATCGGCGCGCGGAACCAGGGGCGCGTCGCGGGATCGGTGGGGCACTACGGGTGCTTCTCGTTCTTCCCCAGCAAGAACCTGGGGGCGGCCGGCGACGGCGGGATGGTCACCACCCGCGACGAGGGGCGGCTGGAGCTGCTGCGGCGGATGCGGGCCCACGGCGCCAAACACA
Organism: uncultured Rickettsiales bacterium; assembly: GCA_964584075.1. GTDB lineage: Bacteria > Myxococcota_A > UBA796 > UBA9615 > CAYRNR01 > CAZOYV01. The sequence continues at coordinate 347 of CAZOYV010000244.1, forward strand.
AGTACCACCACCGGTTCATCGGCGGCAACTTCCGGCTCGACGCGCTGCAGGCCGCGGTCGTGCTGGTCAAGCTGGACCACCTGGACGCCTGGACCGCGGGGCGGCAGGCCAACGCCAAGCGCTACGACGCGCTGTTCGCCGACCGCGGGCTGGTCGACGAGGGGCGGGTCCAGCTCCCGCGGGTGGTCACCGACCACCACATCTTCAACCAGTACGTGATCCGCGTGCCGCGCCGCGACGAGCTGCGCGACCACCTGCGCGAGCGGAAGATCGGGCACGAGGTCTACTACCCGGTCCCGCTCCACCTCCAGGAGTGCTTCGCCTACCTGGGGCATGCCGAGGGCGCGTTCCCGGCCTCGGAGCTGGCGGCCCGGGAGACGCTGGCGCTGCCGATCTACCCGGAGCTGAGCGAGGCGCAGCAGGCCGAGGTGGTCGACGCCGTCCGGGACTTCCTCACCGGCTGACGCCGCCGTCCTCCTCGATCGCGCTGCCCGGGTAGTAGAACCCCAGGATCTCGGCCCACCCGAACCCCGCCACGCTCATCCCCCGCGCGCCCCACTGGCACATCCCCACGCCGTGGCCGGAGCCCCGCCCGTCGAACCGCACCGTCTCTCCGTCGATGGCGACCCCGAACCCGGTCGAGCGCAGCCGCGTGAAGCCCACCGCGGCGCGGAACTCCTCGCCGGTCATCACCACCAGCTGCTCGGGGGTCTCGATCGCCACGCGCGTCGCGCGGCCGGTGCTGTCCGCGCTCTCGACCCACACGTCCTCGACGTCGAGCCCCAGCCGCTCGCCGAGCTCCTCGCGGGTCGTCTCGTGGGTCCAGCGGTACAGCGAGAACGCCGCGCAGTACTCGCACTCCACCGAGGGGATCCGCGGGAAGTGCATGCCCCAGAACTCGCGGGGGGAGACGGTCTGGCCGCCGCAGCAGGCGTGGTAGAAGGCGCGCACGATCCGGCCGTCCTGGGTCAGCACCACGCCGCGGGTGGCCTCGGTGGCGGCGACGGCGCCGGGGTCGGGCTGGCCGGTGCGGAAGTTCTGGGCCAGGGCCGAGGCGCGGATGTCGTAGGGGGCGTCGGGGTCCAGCTCGGTCAGGGCGTAGGAGCGGGCGGCGACGGCCTGGGCCTTCTTGACCTCCTCGCCCCACGAGGCGGGGAGCTCGTGGGTGACGACCTGGGCGACGTAGCGCTCGAGATCGAGGTGGCAGACGCGCAGGTGGCGGTCGCCGTGCTGCACGACCTCGACGCGGCAGGGCCAGCCCTCGTCGTCGTCGGGGTCCAGCGGCTGGCGCGAGGAGCGCAGCAGCACGCGCATCGCCGGGGCGGTGTACAGGTGGGTGCCGTCGCTGGGGCCCACCGCCTCGGGCACCGCGGCGGGGGTCGGGTCGGCGGGACGCGGGCTGTGCCAGCGCTGCTTCTTGACGATCACCAGGCCGACCACCAGCAGCAGGGCGATCAGGAACAGCGCGACGGGCGAGGGTCTCAGCCGGCGGAGGTCGTCAGCCATGCGCAGTACCAGTGTAGCCCCTGCTCGAACGGGACCTGCGGAGCGTACTCCAGGCACTCGCGGGCGTGGGCCAGGTCGGCCTCGGTGGCGGGCAGGTCGCCGGGGGGCGGCTCGACGTGGCGGCGCTCGGCCGTGCGCCCCAGCTCGTGCTCGAGGGCGTCGATCACGGTGGCGAGCGCCACGCGGCGGCCGCTGGCGACGTTGAACACGTCCCACGGGACGGGGCGCGCCAGCATCGCCAGCAGGGCGTCGGCGGCGTCCTCGACGTAGGTGTAGTCGCGGGTGGAGGTGCCGTCGCCGTACACGTCGAGGGGCTCCCCGGCGAGGATCCGCCTCGCGAAGGTGGCGATCGCCATGTCGGGGCGCTGGCGCGGGCCGTACACGGTGAACAACCGCGCCACCGTGACCGGCAGCCCGCGGGTGCGGGCCACGGCGTGGGCGGCGAGCTCGGCGGCGGCCTTGGACGCGGCGTAGGGCGAGGCCGGGCGGTCCAGCGGGGCGTCCTCGCGGAAGGGGGGCGTGGCGGCGCCGCCGTAGACCGACGACGACGAGGCGAACACGACCTGGTCGGCGCCGGCGTCGGCGCAGGCGTGCAGCAGGGTGACGGTGCCCAGGGTGTTGACGTCGAAGTACAGCCGGGGCTGCCGGACCGACGCGCGCGGACCCGGGCGGGCGGCGAGGTGCAGCACCGACCAGGGGCCGCCGTCGCCCAGCACGCCGGCCAGCAGGGCGGCGTCGCGCACGTCGCCCTCGACGAGGCGGAACCCGGCGTGGTCCCGCGCCGCGGCCAGGTTGGCGCGCTTGAGCGCGGGGTCGTAGGTGTCGTCGAGGCAGTCGAGGCACACCACCTCGCGGCCCTGCTCGAGCAGCCGCTCGCAGCAGCGCGAGCCGATGAAGCCGGCCCCTCCGGTGACGAGCACGGGCACGTCGCACGCTCCTCCCGCCCGGGGAAGGCCGGGCGGAGCGGACATGGTAGCGGGATCGGCCCACCGCGGGGAGGCCGCACCATGATCACGGAGGTCCACCTGTGCAGATCGAACGTGGGAAGTTCAATCGGCTCAGGCCAGGAACCCCAGCATGTGCAGGGGCCGGCGGATGCCGTCGGTGCGGATGTCGTGGCCGAAGATCAGCTTGTGCTCGACGGCGATCCCCTTGAACCGCGTGCGGCCCTTGCCGCGGCCGCCGATCTCGACGGCGAGCTTCCCGCCGGCGGTGCGGACGAGGAGGTCCGGGGTCTTGGCGCCGCGCGTCGACTTGAGGTACTGGACCTCGAGACCCGCCGCGCGCAGCATTCCCGCCGCGAAGTCCTCGCGCAGCCCTCCGATGGCGTCCTCGTAGTCCCGGTACAGCAGCCGGTAGGGGACGGTCATCAGGACCTTGGGCTCGCGCAGCACGTTGGTCCCCGCCGGGAGCACGCGATGGAGCACGAACGCCCGCTCCAGCAGATCGACGTAGGCCTCCGCCTTGTACTTCGTGATCCCCAGGTTGCGCGCGATGGACGAGTAGTTGATGCCGTCCACCCCCGATCGGCCGATGAACCGCACCACGCGCTCGATCGCGCCGGTCTCCTCGATCAGCAGGCGCGCCACCCGCGGGATGTCGCGGTGGACGATCCGCTCGAGGACGTTGCCCAGCAGCTCGAGGGTGTCGCGCTCCTCGAGCGCGAACGGCATCACCCCACCGCGCAGGTAGCGCTCGAGGTGCGACGCGGCGAGCAGGTGGCCGCGGCTCCAGCGGCGCGCCGCGATGTCCTCGAGGGAGAGCACCGGCAACGCCTCGCCGTGGCGGAAGGCGAGGTACTCCCGCAGGGTGAACGGCGGCAGGCGCAGGACGCGGACCCGCCGCGAGAGGTCCTGGGCCGAGTCGAGCAGCGACAGCGACAGCGAGCTGGTGAAGACGACCTGCAGGTCGAGGAAGTCGTACATCCGCTTCAGCGCGGCGGGGTAGTCCGGGCTGAAGTGGATCTCGTCGATGAGGAAGCGGCGCACCTGCAGGGACTCGGCCAGGCGCTGGACGACCTCGAAGAGATCCTCCCCGTCCAGGGTGTCCGCCGAGAGGTAGAAGCTGTGCTCGTCCCGGTCCGCGAGCTGCTGCAGCAGGACCGTCTTGCCCACGCCGCGGGGGCCGGCGATCCCCGTGAAGTGCCTCCCCCGCTCGCGGGTCAGCTCGTCGAAGAGGTCGCGCCGCGAAGGGTATCCCCGCCCCTTCTCGACGGCACGCCGGTGGAGATCGGCGAGGCGCAGGTCCCGTGACAGCATGGCCTCGATCGTGTCGCTATCGTATCATCTTGTCAAATCGTTTGACGAAATGCATGACATCTCGTCGAACGACTGGACGAGTTATCACGAACCCGGCTCCCCGTTCTCGCCCCGCGGCTCGCGGGCCGCCGCGACCCCGCTCTCGATGCGCTCGACCCGCACCAGCACGTCCTCGACGAGCTTGCGGTTGGCGGCGATCAGGTCGGCGAGCAGGCCCATCACCACCACCTGGGCGGCGACGCCGAGCAGGGCGTCGGCGGCGTCCTCGACGCAGGTGTAGTCGCGGGTCGACGCGCCGTCGCCGTGGACGTCGAGGGGCTCGCCGGCGGAGATCACACCCCGGCCAGGATCTTCAGGGCGATGTGACCGTCCTCGGCTTCCCGATCGGGAAGAGATTCCCACGCCGGATGGGATCGGTCCAGCAGATCGGTTCTTCGCCGCAACCAGCTCCGCTCTCTGCCCCGGAGCTGACCGGCCAGCGCCCGGGGGTCCTCGACCAGCCCGAGCAGGAACGCGAGATCGGAGAGCTGCGCCCGTGGGACGTCGTCCACGTCCACGGCCCTCGCCTTGATCAGGATCGCGCCGAGGAGATCGGGGCACGGGACGGACCCGGGTTGGTCCCCTCGGTGCACGCCGACATGCCGCGATCGGCGCAGCGCCTGCGTCCCTCCCGGCACGGACACGGTCCGGGCCGGGGCGACGGTCGTGACGAGATCCGGGCTGGTGACGGGGAGTCCATCTGGAGCCAGGACGTCGATCCGGACCCGTCCGTCCCCGAACCGGTGCCCGATGCCGAAGGAGTCGAATCCCTCGAGCTCGAATCCCCGGTCCACCAGGAGCTGCGACAGAGCGGCGGTCCCCCATCGCGGAGAACGCGCGTCGACGAGGACGTCGGCGTCGGTGGTGGAACGGGCCAGGACCCGTCCATGCTCCAGGCCATGCAGGGCCACCATCTGGGCTCCGATGAGCGTCCATCCGCCGCGTCGCACGGCGGCGAGATCGATCAGCGCGTCCCAGAGTGCGCCCGACACGGGGTCGAGTCCGGTCAGATCGACCATGTCGCCTCCAGCCGCTCCAGCAGGCGCAACCCCTCCCGGCTCGTGCGGGCATCCGTGGACTCCAGCAGATCGACGCCGACGGCCGACGCGGGCGCGATCTCGTCGCCGGGCTCGAACGGCCAGAGGCCGGCGACCACCCGGGCCGTCACGTTGGGTCTCGCCGTTTCTGGCTGCAGGGCATAGCGCTCGACCAGATGCTGCAGGTCCGGCTCGTGGACATACAGGTCGACCTGTCCAGGGGCGACCAGGGGCACATCGTGCCCGGACGCCGCGCTGACCCCGGTGCGGACGACATCACCATCGCTCGCGATCCGGTCCACATCGGAGGGATGGGCCCGGAACGCTCGCAACGAGGCTCTCCCGTGGAGGCGCGGCGCGAGGGCGACGACACCCTCCTCCCGGAGTCGTCGACGGACCCGGGACCGGGCCCACGGGGAGAGCCAACCGGGGTTCCTTCCCGCGGCGATCCACAGCAGCCCCCAGGCGTTTCGCGCTCCCATCGGCCGGCCCGCCGGGACGTCACGCACCCGCCGGCGATCGACGCTGGCCGGATCGAGCAACCAGCGACCCCCGACCTTCCGGGCGTCCAGGAGGCCGGCCGCGATCATCGCCCGCACCCGGGCCTGGTTGACGTCCAGGAACCGCGCGGCGGTGGCGACGTCGATCCAGTCGTGAGGCATCGGACCCGGGCCATCCCCTCTCGAATTAATTATAGCGTTTACGATACATTTTCCGCAAAACAGGTCATCGGAGCCGGACGAGAACTCGTCGGTTTGTCAAACCACTCGACGAAATGCATGACATCTCGTCGAACGACTGGACGAATGTCACGAACGCGGGCTACCCGTCCTCGCCCCGCGGCTCCCGGGACGCCTCGACCCCGCTCTCGACGCGCTTGACCCGCACCAGGACGTCCTCGATCAGCTTGCGGTTGGCGGCGATCAGGTCGGCGAGCAGGCCCATCACGACCACCTGGGCGGCGACGCCGAGCAGGGCGCCGGCGAGGATCAGCGACTGCACGTGGCCGCTGCCGCTGCCGGTGGCGATCCAGAAGTAGACGAAGCGCACGCCGATCCCGAACGCCACGGCGAAGATCAGGCCGCCGAGCCACAGGAAGGTGTACAGCGGGCGGTACATCATGAAGATCCGCAGGATCGTGCCGACCTGGCGGCGGATGTACTGGAGGATGCCCTTGAACAGCCGCGACGGGCGGGTCATCGGGTTGGTGCGGATCTGCACCGAGTCGACGGCCATCCGGCCGTGGCCGGCCTGGATGATCGTCTCGAGCGTGTAGGTGTACTCGCTGACCAGGTTGAGCCGCAGCGCGGCCTCGCGGGAGTACGCGCGGAAGCCGCTGGTGGTGTCGGCGACCTCGGTGCGCGAGACGCGGCGGACCACGGCGGAGCCCAGCTTCTGCAGCTTCTTCTTGACGAACCCGAAGTGGGGGATCGTGTCGGTCTGGCGGTCGCCGACCACGATGTCGGCCTCGCCGGCGAGGATCGGCGCCACCAGCGGGCGGATGTCCTCGCCGCGGTACTGGTTGTCGGCGTCGGTGTTGACGATCACGTCGGCGCCGAGGCGCAGGCTGGCGTCGAGGCCGGCCTTGAAGGCGTGGGCCAGGCCGCGGTTGCGGGGGAACCGCACGACGTGGTGGACGCCGTGCTCGCGGGCGACCTCGACGGTGCGGTCGCGGCTGCCGTCGTCGACGATCAGGACCTCGATGACGTCGACGCCGGGGATCTCGCGGGGCAGGTCCTGCAGGGTCTGCGGGAGGGTCGCCTCCTCGTCGTAGCAGGGGATCTGGATGACGAGCTTCATGCGCGCGGCTACTTGATCGCGTCCCCGAGGGCGGCGGGCATCACGGCCTCGACGGTGGAGGCCAGCTCCAGCGGCGGGGAGTCGACCGCCTTGCGGGCCAGCTCGGCGCGCTCGCGGACCAGCGCGATCTCGGTGTCGGTGATGATCCCGGAGGGGCCCCGGATCGCCGCGAGCCGGACGCCGTGCTTCAGCGCCGACTTGTAGATCTCCTTGACCCGGTCGTAGTGCACGTCGAAGCCGATGGTGAAGCACTCGAAGCGCCGATCCAGGGTCAGCAGCGCCGGCTCGGCCATCGAGGCGAACGCGATCTTGGGGGGCAGCCCGAGGTCGACGCCGAGGTCCACCGGGCCGGGCAGCTCCACCTCGCCGCTGCCGATGAACAGCACGTCGGGGCGGGCCACCACGTCGGTGCGGCGGAAGGTCTGGGGCCGCGCGCAGTCGCAGACCACGGCGCCGGGCTTGAGCAGCGAGATGTCGAACGGGCGGCGCCACTCGGGGTTGACCCCGGTGACGACGATGTCGGCCTCGGCCAGGTGGTCGCGGGCGGACAGGCCCACCTCGTAGCGCACGTCGGGGTGCCGCGTCTCGAGCTCGCGGGTGAAGTCCAGCAGCCGGTCCGGCTCCTCGCCGATCAGCGTCACCTTGCGGAACGCCAGCGAGGCGATCTCGGCCACCACCTTGCCCGCCGCCGACTCGGCGCCGAACACCAGGCACTGGGCGTCGATCAGCGTGTCGCCGTAGAACGGCATCCCCATCGATATGCAGGCGTCCCGCGCGGCCCACAGCGTGGCCGAGATGGTCATCGAGTGGCCGCTGGTGATCGGGATCGTCTCGTCGGCGGCGACGCGGCTGCCGGCGACGCCCAGGTTGTGGCTGAACGTCCCGACCCCGAGGATCTCGGCGCCGAGCCGCTTGGCCAGCCGCGCGGCCTGGCGCACGTGGCGCTCCACGACCTCCACCGGCTGGTCGTCGAGCTCCGCGGCGGTGGTGGGCAGCAGCAGCACCACGCCCTCGGCCTCCTCGCCGGTCTTGCTGCGGATCCCGTGGACCGTGCCGTAGTACGTCGGCGAGACCTTGGAGGCGACCTGCTCGACGGTCCCGCGCACCGTCTCGGGCATCCCGCGCAGCCACCGCAGGCGCGGGTGGCGCAGCAGGTCGCGCTGGGTGTCCGGGCAGTACAGGAACGCGAACTTGCGGCGGCGGACGTGGCGGCCCTGGGCGAAGATCACCCGCGGCCGGGCCTCGAGCCGGCGGATCAGCTCGAGGTAGTCGTTGTCGGTGATCTGCTCGGGCGGCTTGCCCAGGTGGGCGATGAAGATCGCCTGCAGCACGTTGAGATCGGCGCGCTCGCCGGGGAACACCTCGGGGGTCGTGGTGCACACCACGTCGACCCCGCGCTCGCGCAGCAGCGCCAGCCGCTCCTCGTCGATCGTGTCGGTCAGCACCGTCTTGCCGCGCAGGTCCGACGGGGTGAAGTGCAGCACCAGCGACAGGTCGCCGACGATCACGTCGGCCTTCTGGTACGGCTGGCTGAGCAGCAGGTGCTGCAGCTCGTCGGCGGTCTTGCCGCGGGGGAAGAACGTGACGTACGGGCGCCGCGTGAGCATCGGCATCGAGACCCGCGCGTAGCGGCGGAACGCCCTGGCGTCGTGCAGCACGGTGGGCACGCCGAAGTGCAGGATCGGGTCGCCGAAGCTGATGTTCTCGGTGTACTCCCGCATCACGGTGTACACGTCCCAGTTGGCCACGCCGGACAGGAAGAACACGTTCTTGCGCGTGAAGATCCCGGGCTCGCGGGCGGCGAGATCGCGCACCGCCCAGCGGTCGAGGATCCGCTTCAGCCCGCGGCCGCCGACCACCGGCGTGTAGCGCGCGGAGTGGGCGATCCGGAGGGTGTCGCGGTGGTGGTAGGTCTTGCCCGCGACGCGGAACTGGACCGACATCCCGGCCAGGCCGATGGCGTCCACCTGGCCGTCGTGCTCGCGCACCAGCCGGCGGGCCATCCGCACGTCCCCGCCGGTGCCGATCCGACGGATGTGGTAGCGCTGATCGAACACCTCGCGTTCGAACTCGTAATCGTAATCCGGACTGCCGAGCGAGACGCAGACGATCTTCTTCATGCTGGCCCCCTCCGGGGAGGTCGGAGATACCGTAAAACCCTCGTCAAATCAATGGGAAACCATCCCGGTTCGATTGACCGAGGCCGCACCACTGTAGTATCTCTCGGCGACACTGGGGGCCGCCTTCATGGCCCGATCCGTTCACCCGAGGATTGTCCTATGACGTGGCGCATCACACGAGGCGATCAGCAGTTCATCGCCAAGGACATGGCGGAGCTGAAGATCTGGGCCGCGAGCGGCAAGGTCCAGCCCGACGATCTGATCCAGCGTCCCGGCGAGTCCGGCTGGGTCTACGCCGCCGAGCTCCCCGAGCTCGACGGCCTGATCCGCGGGACCAAGGGCGGCGGCCCCGACGAGGCCGACTTCCAGAAGCAGCGGTCGGAGAAGACGCTGCGGCAGATCGTGCTGATCGTCACCGGGATCGGCGTGGTGATCGCCTTCGGCGTGATGCTGTACGTGATGATGAACCCGCCCAACCCCGAGGACAAGGACATCAAGACCGGCACCTTCGCGCTGGCCGCCCGCGACGCGCTGGTGACCAAGGACTGCCCGCTGCGCAGCAGCCCCAGCGCCAGCGCCTCGGCGTCCACCAACCTCAAGAAGGACGAGCGCGTCAGCCTGGTGCTGAAGCACGGCGACTTCTACAAGGTCGAGACCAAGAACGGCCAGCAGGGCTTCGTGGGCATCGACGACCTGCTCCCCGGGTACTACCTCGAGAAGGAGGAGTACAAGAAGTGGGACCCGATGTTCAACCCGGGGCAGTACATGGACCCGTCGATCAACGACTGGCAGGTCGTGATGGACGAGTTCAAGCCCCAGGACACCGAGCACCTCACGATCCTGTCGTTCACGATCGGCAACACCTCGCAGTACGACATGGACAGCATCGTGCTGCTGGTCCACTTCTGGGACAGCACCGACAAGGACATGGCCCGCGAGGTCAAGACCGAGGAGATCGTGCTCGAGGAGGTCATCCCGGCCCACGGCTCGCTGTACCACGAGCTCGAGTTCGAGGTGAACATCGTGGACGTCCCGCGCGCCACGATGGACGTCACCGGCGCGCGCGTGATCGACCCGCCGGTGCGCTAGCCGCGGACCCCCGGCCCCACGCGGTGCCCGCTCCACGTTCCCCCTCCTGGCTCCTGTGGCTCCCGGTGCCCCTGCCGCTGATGGCGGCGGCGGCGGCCTGGTGGGCGGGCCTGCCCAACCTGCCGGTCGACTTCGAGACCGCGGTGTTCCTCGTGCTGGGCTGCTGGGGCGCGATCGTCGGGGTGTTCTCGGGGATGGTGCTGGCGGGCCTGAGCTGGAGGCGGTCGCTGACCTGGCTGGGCTGGACGGCGCTGCTGGGGCCGCTGGCGGTGGCGGTGGCGACGGCGCTGGTGGCGATGCCGATCTGGGCGGTGTACCAGCTGCGGGGCGCCCCTGGCGTCCACACCGGGTTCGCGGTCATGATCTGCTGGTTCCTGATCGCGGCGGCCGGGGGGGTCGAGGTGCTGGATCGGGCGGTGCGGCGGGGACGCCGGAAGAGGTGGAGCGATGACTAGACGGGTCCTGGTCACGGGTGGCGCCGGGTTCCTGGGTTCCCACCTGTGCGACCGGCTGCTGGCCGACGGCCACGAGGTGATCGCGCTGGACAACTACTTCACCGGGAGCAAGCGCAACATCGCCCACCTGCGCGGCGAGCCGCGCTTCGAGGTGATCCGCCACGACGTGATCCAGCCGATCCTGGTCGAGGTCGACTGGGTCTTCAACCTGGCCTGCCCCGCCTCGCCGGTGCACTACCAGGTCAACCCGATCAAGACGATCAAGACCTGCGTGATGGGCGCGCTGAACATGCTCGGCCTGGCCAAGCGCACCGGCGCGCGCGTGCTGCAGGCCAGCACCAGCGAGGTCTACGGCGACCCGGACGAGCACCCCCAGCCCGAGTCCTACTGGGGGCGGGTCAACCCGATCGGGATCCGCTCGTGCTACGACGAGGGCAAGCGCTGCGCCGAGGCGCTGTTCATGGACTACCACCGGGCCAACGCGGTCGACATCCGGATCGCCCGGATCTTCAACACCTACGGACCGAGGATGGCGGCCGACGACGGCCGCGTGGTCAGCAACTTCATCATCCAGGCGCTGCGCGGCGACCCGCTGACGGTGTTCGGCGACGGCGGCCAGACTCGCTCGTTCTGCTACGTCGACGACCTGGTCGACGGCCTGGTCCGCCTGATCGAGTACGAGGGCGAGGGCTGCCACCAGCCCCACAACCTGGGCAACCCCGGGGAGTTCTCGATGCTCGAGCTGGCCGAGGCCACCCGCCGCCTGACCGGGTCCGCCTCGGCGGTGGTCCACGAGCCGCTGCCCCCCGACGATCCCCGCCAGCGGCGGCCGGACATCGGCCGAGCGCGGCAGCACCTGGGGTGGGAGCCGGCCGTCCCGCTCGAGGACGGGCTGCGGCGCACGATCGACTGGTTCCGGACGGTGGTGTAGGAGCTACCCGTCGCCCAGCCGCAGCTGGTCGCGCGCGGTGTCGCGGTACCACGCCACGGTCCGCGCGAGCCCCTCGCGCAGCGACGTCGTGTGGCGGTAGCCCAGGGCGTGCAGCCGGGACACGTCCAGCAGCTTGCGCGGCGTGCCGTCGGGCTTGGTGGCGTCCCACTCGATCGTCCCCGCGAAGCCGACCACCTCGCAGATCAGCTCGGCGAGCTCGCGGATCGTCAGATCCTCGCCGGTGCCGACGTTGAGCGGGCCGGGCGCCGAGAAGTGCTCCATCAGGAACAGCAGCGCCTCGGCGAGATCGTCGACGTAGAGGAACTCGCGGTAGGGGGCGCCGGTGCCCCACAGGGTGATGCTCGGGCGGCCCTCGCGGCGGGCGTCCTCGGCCTTGCGGATCATCGCGGGCACCACGTGGGACGTCTCGAGATCGAAGTTGTCACCGGGGCCGAACAGGTTGGTCGGCATCGCCGAGATGAAGTCGCAGCCGTACTGCGCGCGGTAGTGGTCGCACAGCTCGATGGCCGCGATCTTGGCCAGCGCGTAGGCCCGGTTGGTCTCCTCCAGAGGGCCCGTGAGCAGTGCGTCCTCGGGGATCGGCTGGGGGGCGAGCCGGGGGTAGATGCAGCTGCTGCCGAGGTTGAGCAGCTTGGTGACGCCGACGCGGTACGCCGAGTCGATCACGTTGGTCGCGATCGCCAGGTTGTCGTAGAGGAACTCCGCCGGATAGGTGGCGTTGGCCAGGATCCCGCCGACCTTGGCCGCGGCGAGGATCACGTACTCGGGGCGCACGTCCTCGAAGAACGCCCGGGTCGCGGCCTGGTCGCGCAGATCGAGCTCGTGCAGCTCGCGGGTGACGACCTGCTCGAACCCGCGCCGGCCCAGCGCGCGGGCGATCGCCCCGCCGACCATCCCGTCGTGACCGGCGAGGTAGATCCTCGCCCCCTGCGGGATCGGGTGGCGCGGTGCGGACGGATGGGGGTGCTCGTCCATCAGTGCTCCTCGGGCAGGTTGATCTCGTGGCCCGCGTCCACCAGCGTCCGCTCGCGGCGGGCCAGCTCCAGGTCGTAGTCGACCATCTCGCGGACCAGCTCCTCGAACGAGATCTGCGGACGCCAGCCCAGCCGCTCGTAGGTCTCGGTGGCGTCCCCCTCGAGGTACTCCACCTCGGCGGGGCGGAAGTAGCGGGGGTCGATCTCGACGTACTGCTCGTGATCCAGCCCGGCGAGCTGGAACGCCATCTCGGCGAACTCGCGCACCGAGTGGCTCTCCCCGGTGCAGATCACGTAGTCCGCCGGATCGTCCTGCTGCAGCATCAGCCACATCGCCTCGACGTAGTCGCGGGCGTGGCCCCAGTCGCGGCGGGCGTCGAGGTTGCACAGGTACA
>CAZOYV010000245.1:0-12923 GCA_964584075.1 uncultured Rickettsiales bacterium
TCCACGACTCGGCACTACATCTTGGGGTCACTGGAGTCAAGGGCATACCCCTTATGGACGAAGTCGCGAGCTGGAAGATCTCAGCCGCGTCCTGTCCCGACGACGCTGGTTCTTCGCACGCATCTCCGGGCGGCGTCGCATCGGCAAGACGACCCTGATCCAGCAGGCGTTGCAGACCTCGGGTCGGCGGCGCGTGTACTACATGCAGGTACCGGACTCGGACCCTGCCGGTGTCATCTCCGCGGCGGCCGACTTCCTCGAGACGTTCCACGTGGACGTGGAGCGGCCGACCTCGCTGCGCGAACTCGCGGGCACCATCGGGGATCTGGCACGCCGCGGGTACGTGATCGCCCTGGACGAGTTCCAGTACTTCCATCGCAAGGCGCTTTACGAGTTCACGTCCCACCTCCAGTTCGAGGTCGATCGTCTCTCGGCCGACGCCGATCACGTGCCCGGCGGCCTGATCGTACTGGGATCGATCCACACGGAGATGGTGGCGCTGCTCGAGGATCGTTCGGCTCCCCTGTTCGCCAGGATCACGCACGATCTGGCGGTCGATCACCTCGACGTGGCCTCCATCCTGGAGATCCTCCGAACCCACTCCGAACCCACTCCCGAAAGGCTGCTGTTCCTGTGGAACCTGTTCGAGGGCGTCCCCAAGTTCTACCGGGACGGCTTCGAAGAGGGCGTGCTGGGCGCGGATCGCAAGGCTGTCCTCGAGCGCATGTTCTTTTCCAGCTCGTCACCCCTGCGCCACGAGGCCGATCAGTGGTTCCTGCGGGAGCTTCGCGGGCGTTACGACCTCGTCCTGAAGTACGTCGCGCGGCACCCCGGGTGCTCGCATGGCGACGTCGAGGCCCACGCCCGTTCCGTCCAGCCAGGCAGCGCCGACCAGGTGGGCGCCTACATCCGCGTGCTCCGCGATCGGTTCCAGATGATCGAGCGGCTCCAGCCGGTGTTCTCCAAGCCTCGCGCCCGCAACGGACGTTTCTACATCCGCGACAACTTCCTGCGCTCCTGGCTGGCCGCCCTGGCAACGTCCGTGGCGGCGATCAACTTCCGGCCGCTTGACGAACTGATCGACGAATCCGACCGTCGCCTGATGGACGCGGAGGGCGCCGGACTGGAACGGCTGGTCGGGGCGCTCTACGAGGAGCGAAGCCGCAAGGGTCTTCCCGGATTCCCGCTGACCAGCCGGATCCAGGGGTTCTGGGACCGACAGGGTACCGAGATCGACCTGGTCGCCATCCACGAACCCGATCGACGAATCCGCTTCGGGACGTGCAAGCGCCAGGCTTCCAGGCTGGCCAGGCATCTGCCCGTGTTCAACGGACACGTCGAGAGGTTCCTCAAGCACTTCCCGGTGTACCGAGACTGGACCGTCGACCGGGTGGCGATCACGCCGAGGCATGACGTCGACTCGCGGAGAGCCGCGAACGACGCCGGCTATCTCGTCGAGGATCTCGACACGCTCACCGACGGCCTGTGATGCCCCGAGGGCCCTGACACGCCACCGACACAACCAGATCCCCCACCATCCCTCCAGGCGTTCCTCGATCCCTTCCACCGCATCAGCGCTTCCTCGGCAATTCCGCGCAGATCCGCTTCCGCGCTCACTCCTCGTCCTCCCCCTCGGGGCTCCCATGCGTCTCCGCCAATCCAGTCCCCGCCTACGTTTCCACGGGATCTTACGCGTGGCGCGCGACAGTCACCAGGGTGTCATGGCCCGATGACGTGTCGAGGTTCCGCGCCAAGAACCACCCCGATGACAAGAGGTTGGCCTCGCTCGAACGGCATCTGGCAATCTCCTGCGCGTCTCCACCACCAGCGAACCGATCACGCCCGGAGCTGCTGCAGGCTCCGCCAAGATCACTCGTCCTCGACGACGACGAGGGGGCACCCGGTGTCTTGTTCGATGAGACGTTGGATCGCTTCGGTCTGGTCGGCGGGGGGGGAGGACCAGACCTGGACCCGGACCGCGCCCAGCTGTGGAACGAAAGCTGGGGGCTTCGTGACGCTCCACTCGTCGGGGAGCCGCTCCCTCACGAGTTCGACTAGGCGCTGCTGGACCGGATGGGGATGGACCCGGACGTCGCGGCCGGTCTGCTCCGCCAGTGTGGCCATCCGCTCCTGGTGCTGGACGGCGAGTCCCGGGTGGACCAGGTGAAGGACCAGGGCTCCAGGCGGAAAGGACACCTTCAACGGTCGCTTGCGCTCCTCGACGTCGGCGAACAGCGCGGTCACCACGGTCTTCGCCTCCTGGGATGACAGCTCCGTCTGGACCCCGTCACCGCGGCTGCTGGCGCCGATCACCGGCCGCTCACCGGCGTCAAGCTCCAGCGCCCATCCGGTGCTCTCCTGGTACCGTGCCGCGATCTCGTCGGCGTCGGGTGGGATCGGAGCCACCTGGACGCGTACGGTCCGTCGATCGAGCAACAGCGAGGGACCGCCGGTGAGGGTGGCGACGCCCGCCAGAAACTCCCGCACGACCTCGCCAAGCCTTCCCTGGTGAGGCTGGGGATGCACGTCGACTCTCCATCCGGTCTCCTGGGCGATGGTGGTGATCGCGTCTGCTGCAGCGGGTTCCTGGACATCCGGGAACTCGAAGCTCAGCACGATCCGGTGCTCGTCCTGGTGGGCCGATCGGCGATAGAGCCCCGTGCCCTCCCGGGGTAGCATCCGGTCGATGACCTCGAACACCTCCGAGATGGGTGCCGGCCCCGTGCGGGTGGTCTTCGGCGCAACGGGGCGGTAACGGAAGGCCAGCTCGCGGTCCGGTTCGAACGCAGATCGATCGGTCTCAAGCAGCTCGCGGACCGCGACCGATTCGTCGGGCCCGGCCACCTCGCCGAACCAGGTTCGGGCGATCTCCTCGGCGGTGCGAGCCCTGGATCGGCCCGGGGCGTCTCCTGCCAGCCACAGGTCGCGGATCTCGGCCAGCCCGGCGATGTCCAGCGGCCGGCCCGAGCCGATCCCAGGACCGATCCAGCCCTGCGACCGGCGCCGGGGCCGCCTCGCTTCCGCGGCCAGCTCGCCGTCCCGTGGCAGGGTCACCCGGCCCCGCACGGCGGCCTCGATACGCGCCCCGAGCGCCTCCCGGGCGCCTTGATCACCATGGACGACGTACGTGGATCCCGGATCGATCCGGTGGACAAGCCCGACGATCTCATCCGCGTCGGCGTGGGCCGAGAGGTGATAGCGCTCGACGCCGCAGCGCACGTCCACGGTTCCCTCGGGAAGCCTCAGCTGGCGCTCCTCGCCGTCGGCGAGCCGAAGTAACTTCCTGCCTGGAGACTCCTCGTCCTGGTACCCGGTGATCGCGATCAGCGAGTCCGCCTCATCGGCCCAGGCCCGGGCGTAGACCGGGCTCGCGCCGCCGGCGAGCATCCCCGAGCTGGCCACCACGCAGCACGGCGGGCCACCGATGATCGCTTCCCGGTGCGCCCTGTCGCGCACGGGAGCGAACCCCAGCAACTCGTCGAAGAACGGGTCGCGTCCCCGCCCCAGCTCGTGGCGCAACCGCCGTTGCAGGTGGACCGGGTGCGCGCGATACGCAGCGCAGACCGCGCGCACCATGCCGTCCGCGTACACCGGGAAGCGGGGGATCGCATCCCGCCGCATGGCGTCACGCAATGTCAGCAGCACCTCCTGGGCCCGCCCCACGGCGAACGCGGGGACCAGGACGTGCCCTCCCCGCTCGATGGCCCGCTTGATCTGCTCGCACAACCTCTGCTCCTCGGCGTCGCGCGAGGCATGCAATCGATCGCCGTATGTGCTCTCCACCACCAGTACGTCGGGCCGCAGCCGGGGTACGGGCATGCCGGGAACCGAACGCTGCTGGCTAAACGAGATATCGCCGCTGATCAGGACGAGCCTGTCACCCACCTCGATGGCCGCCGCGCTCGCGCCCAGGATGTGACCCGCCTGGAGCAGGCGGATCGTGGCGCCGGGCACCTGGACGGGGTCGTCCGGTTCGACGGGCTGTAACGCAGCCAGGGTCCGTTCCACGTCGGCCTCGCCGTACAGGGGAAGCTCCTCCTCGCGGCCGGTGTCCATCACGCGCACCGCGTCATGGAGCAGGATGCGGACCAGATCCGCGGTGGGACGGGTGGTGATCACGCGCAGGGCCGGCCACTGGCGAAGCAGGATGGGCAAGGCCCCGGAGTGGTCCAGGTGGGCATGAGTCAGGACGACGACTTCCGGCGCCTCGCCGCCCAGGGTGTCCTGGAGTCCTCTCAGGTCCGGCAGGGTCTCCCCGCGTGACTGGCGGATGCCGCAGTCGATCACCACGCTCGAGCGACCCGAGTGCACGAGCAAGCACGAAGCGCCGATGCCACTCGCACCCCCGAAGAACCCCAGATGCAGCTCGTCCGTACCCACGAATCGTCTCCAAGCTCGTGGTGAGGCCAGCCGGGCCAGATACCGGGCGACTATACCTCGACAGCGCGGTGGCGTAGACCGTGAGTGCCCATCCAGCGCCAGCCGGGCGTTCCTGATTCAACCAGAGAATTCAATCTGTTGCGCAGCTCGCTCGTTTAATGGAAAATGTTTTCCATTGACGCCGAACGGAGGGGCCGTGGCGACCTGGAGCTTCTATGGACGAAGTCGCGAGCTGGAAGAGCTCAGCCGCATCCTGTCCCGACGACGCTGGTTCTTCGCACGCATCTCCGGGCGGCGTCGCATCGGCAAGACGACCCTGATCCAGCAGGCGTTGCAGACCTCGGGTCGGCGGCGCGTGTACTACATGCAGGTACCGGACTCGGACCCTGCCGGTGTCATCTCCGCGGCGGCCGACTTCCTCGAGACGTTCCACGTGGACGTGGAGCGGCCGACCTCGCTGCGCGAACTCGCGGGCACCATCGGGGATCTGGCACGCCGCGGGTACGTGATCGCCCTGGACGAGTTCCAGTACTTCCATCGCAAGGCGCTTTACGAGTTCACGTCCCACCTCCAGTTCGAGGTCGATCGTCTCTCGGCCGACGCCGATCACGTGCCCGGCGGCCTGATCGTACTGGGATCGATCCACACGGAGATGGTGGCGCTGCTCGAGGATCGTTCGGCTCCCCTGTTCGCCAGGATCACGCACGATCTGGCGGTCGATCACCTCGACGTGGCCTCCATCCTGGAGATCCTCCGAACCCACTCCGAACCCACGCCCGAGAGGCTGCTGTTCCTGTGGAACCTGTTCGAGGGCGTTCCCAAGTTCTACCGCGACGGCTTCGAGGAGGGCGTGCTGGGAGCGGATCGCAGGGCTGTCCTCGAGCGCATGTTCTTTTCCAGCTCGTCACCCCTGCGTCACGAGGCCGATCAGTGGTTCCTGCGGGAGCTGCGCGGGCGATACGACCTCGTCCTGAAGTACGTCGCGCGGCACCCCGGGTGCTCGCACGGCGACGTCGAGGCCCACGCGCGTTCCGTCCAGCCGGGCAGCGCCGACCAGGTGGGTGCCTACATCCGCGTGCTCCGCGATCGGTTCCAGATGATCGAGCGGCTCCAGCCGGTGTTCTCCAAGCCTCGCGCCCGCAACGGACGTTTCTACATCCGCGACAACTTCCTGCGCTCCTGGCTGGCCGCCCTGGCAACGTCCGTGGCGGCGATCAACTTCCGGCCGCTTGACGAACTGATCGACGAATCCGACCGTCGCCTGATGGACGCGGAGGGCGCCGGACTGGAACGGCTGGTCGGGGCGCTCTACGAGGAGCGAAGCCGCAAGGGTCTTCCCGGATTCCCGCTGACCAGCCGGATCCAGGGGTTCTGGGACCGACAGGGTACCGAGATCGACCTGGTCGCCATCCACGAATCCGATCGGCGCATCCGCTTCGGGACGTGCAAGCGCCAGGCATCCAGACTGGCCAGGCATCTGCCCGTGTTCGACGGACACGTGGAGAGGTTCCTCGGCCAATTCCCGGTGTACCGAGACTGGACCGTCGAGCGGGTGGCCATCACGCCCAGACATGACGTTGGTTCCCGCGGAGCCGCAAGCGACGCCGGCTATCTCGCCGAGGATCTCGACACGCTCACCGACGGCTTGTGATACCACGCGGACCACGACACGCCACCGACACGACCCGATCCCTCACCATCCCTCCAGGCGCCCAAAGATCCCTCCAGCCGCATCAGTACTTCCTCAGCAATTCCGCGAAGATCCACTCCCGCGCTCCTCGTCCTCCCCCTCGGGGCTCCCATGCGTCTCCGCCACGACCCGACCGCTCCCACGACGGCGGCAGCCTGCCGGGCCGCGACGCCAGCCCGTCTGTCCCGCTCGCTGCTACCCCATCCGGATGATGACGTTGCCCGCCTTGTGGCCTCCGTCGGCGTGCGCGTGCGCCTCCGCGATCTGGTCGAGGGTGTAGACCCGGTCGATCACGACGCGCAGGGTCCCGTCCGCGACCCTGGGGAGCAGGTCTTCCAGGAAGGCCCGGTGCTCGACCTCTGCGCCGGCCCGATCAGCTCACGTTGCCCTCGACGGTGATGGCACCGCTGCCGATGTCGACGAACAGGATCCCACCGGCGGCGGGGAAGGAGTACCGGGCGGGCACGGCGGGCCACTGCGGGGTGTTCATCGCCACCGAGCTGAATGCGGTCTGGTAGCCGGCCTGGCGCACCAGCGCGATGGCGTCGGACAGCGACATCGTGTCGGGCAGCGGCGCGTCCATCACGCCGTAGAACGGATCGTCGTGGTAGATCGGCTCGGCGAAGCCCTCCGCCACGTCCCACCACAGCTCGATGTTGCCCGCGCCGCTGCCGTCGTTGGCCAGGAACACCAGCCGCCACTGGCCGAACTCGGTGGCCTCGTGGGCCCACGAGACCGAGGGGACGCCCAGCACGTCCACCAGCTGCGCGTTGGGCCAGGTGGCGCCGAGGAGCTGCCCGGCGGCGTCCATCAGCTCCAGGTTGTCCCCGGGCAGGCACGTCGCCTCGACGCACATCGTGCCCACGGCGCAGGCGTACTCGTCCAGGCCGGGCGTCGAGCAGCCTCCGCAGTGGGCGTCGTCGGTCTGCAGGTCGTGGCACTCCCCGTCGGCGCACTCCACCTCCTCGCCGGGGCAGTCGTCGTCGCCCGCGTCGTCGTCGCCCGCGTCGTCGTCGCCCGCGTCGTCGTCGGCCAACTCCTCGGCGCAGCCCCCGTGGAGCACCAAGGCGGCCAGGATCGTTCCGAACCAGAGGACCTCGTGGAAGGAAGTACGCATCGCGATCTCCTCGCTCGGGAGTGGTCGGGCCGGGCGCGGCGACCGACGATCGGAGCGCCGCCTGGCCCCTGCACGTCCCATCCCGGCCAGTTTGCAAGCCCCGTACCACGGCCTGGACACGGGAAAGAGTCCAGTGATCTCGAAGAGATGCACCTTGGAAGGCCCGGCCGCCGTCCCCTCCCTCACCGGCCACGCCGGCCACCGGTGGCGGGATCCGGCCACTCCTTGCCGGGGACGGACCGCGGCGGGCCGGCGGATCGCCCTCCGCCGCGCGGCGTTCCCGCGTGTACCAGCCGATCGAGACCATCCCGGCGTCGTCTCCGGGATCGCGGAGCGTCCCGTCGTCGAGGGTCCCCGGCCACCGCCGGTCAGAGCGAGGCCACGAGCCTCTCCGCGGCGGTGATGCCGTCGGCGGCGGCGCTGAGGATGCCTCCGGCGTAGCCGGCGCCCTCCCCGGCGGGAAAGACGCCGCGCAGCCCGGGCGACTGGCCCGCGTCGTCCCTGAGGATCCTCACCAGGCTGCTGCTGCGGGTCTCCACGCCGACCAGCACGGCCTCGGGTCCGGCGAAGCCGGGCCACCTCCGGTGGAGCCGCCGCAGCGCGACGCGCAGGGAGGCGGTGACCGGCGCGGGGAGCACCTCGGCCAGGTCGGCGGGGCGAACACCCGGGCGGTAGGTGCAGCGCGGGTCCGACGAGGGCGGCAGACCCCATGCGAACTGGTCCGCACGCTGGGCCGGCGCCACGAAGCCCCCGCCACCGGCCTCGAAGGCCCGGCGCTCGAGTTGGTCGACGAAGCGCAGCCCGCAGAGGGCGTCCGCGCCGTGCGGACGGTAGTCCTCGAGGTCCACCGGGACCAGCAGCGCCGCGTTGGCGTACTTCCCCGACCTCCGGCTGCCGCTCATCCCGTTGGTCACCACCCTGCCGTCCCGCTCGGGCGCGGCGACGATCACACCGCCGGGGCACATGCAGAAGCTGTGGACCGGACGGGGCATCTCCGGCCCCGCGCGCAGCGCCACGCGATAGAACCCAGGCGGCAGATCGCCTCTGCGCTCGCCCCCGTACAGCCAGCGATCCACGAGCCGCTGGGGATGCTCGATGCGCACCCCCACCGCGCCCGGACGGGGTTCGAGGGCCACCCCGGCAGCGGAGAGCCAGCCGTAGCTGTCTCGCGCGTTCTGGCCGGTGGCCAGGATCAGGTGGGTGGCCTCCACGAGCTGCCCATCGGCCAGCCGCAGCGCCATCGGGCGGCCGCGATCCGCCTCCAGCCCGCAGACCTCGGCCTCGAAGCGCACCTCCACGTCGACCATCGCCTGGCGCAGGTTTCGCAGGATCGGCGCCAGGCGGTCCGTGCCGATGTGCGGCCAGCGATCCACCAGGATGTCCGGTGGCGCCCCCAGCTCCACCAAGGTCTCCAGCACCTGCCGGGCGTGGGTCACCCGCCCCTCGCTGTAGATCTTGCCGTCGGAGAAGGTCCCCGCGCCCCCCTCGCCGTACACGACGTTGCTGTCGGGATCCAGGGCGCCCTCGCGCCGGAACCGGGCCACGTCCCGCCGCCGCCGGTCCACCGGCGAGCCCCGCTCCAGCACGAGCGGCGGCAGGCCCAGCCGGGAGAGGGTCAGGGCCGCGAACAAGCCCGCCGGCCCGGTACCGACCACCACGGGGCGGATCCCGCGGGGCGGCCTCGCCCGCGCCCCCATCGGGCGGCGGCGCTCGCTCGCCGCTGCGGGTCCCACGGTGACGCCGCCGGGTAGCCCGCGCCGGGTGGGCTCCGCCCCCCGCAGCACGACCCGGATCCGGAACCGGAACGTCGGTGGCCGGCGGCGCGCGTCCAGGCTCCGGCGCTCGATCTGCGCCTCCACCACGGCTGACGGGCGGACGCCCAGCAACCTGGCCAGCGTCCTCCGCCCCGGGCCGTTGCGGGAGCCCTCGCGCACCGCCGGGAGCTGGACGCCGTCCACCACCCAGGTCCGGTCCTCGCCCCGATCTCCGCCGGGCGCGTGGGGCGCGTGGGGCGTACGGGATCGCGACGTGGTCCCCATCCTCCGTACCGGGCCTGTGATCACCCCGCCCGTCGTCGGACAGGCGCCGCGATCGTCTCCCGGTCCCGGTGCACCGGCCTGCCGTGTCCGCCGCGAAAGCACCGTCATGCCACGCATGACACGAACGACCCGCCGGCCCACTCCACCTCGCGCCAGGGGGTGGTCGCGGGTGGAGGCGACGCAAGGCGGTGGCGCGACGGGCACGGGTGCCGGAGCTCCCGGTCCTCGGTCCCTGTGCCCGTTCTCGTGGTAGCCTCGACATCGGAGGGTCGTTCGATGCGAATCCCGATGTTCAAGGCATTCCTGGCGACCGCCCTGCTGTTCGCAGGGTGCCCGATCGACATCGAGGGCAACGAGCCGGGCGAGTGTAGCGACGACGCGGACAACGACTCTGACGGCCTGTTCGACTGCGACGATCCGGACTGTGCCGGGGCGAGCGTCTGCGACGGCGCGGACGACGACGCCGGAGACGACGACGCCGGAGACGACGACGCCGCGGACGACGACGCCGGGGACGACGACGCCGGGGCCGACGACGCCAGCGACGACGACGCCAGCGACGACGACGCCAGCGACGACGACGCCAGCGACGACGATGTCAGCGACGACGACAGCGGGGACGACGACACCAGCATCATCCCCGTCGTGCCGTCCATGGTGTTCACGGTGCCGTCGGGCAGCCTGGCCGGGAACCACGTGTACGACGACCTGGTCGAGTGCGGCCTGGAGCTGGACTTCGTGGGCTGGCGCATCATCGGTCACGAGGGAGGCGCGATGATGGACTTGCGGCTGTGGACCGTCACGCAGATCCCGCCAGGC
Organism: uncultured Rickettsiales bacterium; assembly: GCA_964584075.1. Lineage (GTDB taxonomy): Bacteria > Myxococcota_A > UBA796 > UBA9615 > CAYRNR01 > CAZOYV01. The sequence goes on from CAZOYV010000245.1 coordinate 10,046, forward strand.
ACACACGAGGACGTCGATTTCGGGGTGATCTGGTCTGCCCCACCCTGGTCCGGGAGTCGCATGAACGGAGGCGCCGACTGCTTCATCGACATCGTCGGCGGGCACCCAAGCCACGCCGGGACGTTCCAGTGCGCCAGCGTGATGATGAGCGATGGCGGTCCCGACGAGGCCGTCGATATCGTCGACGGAGCGTTCCTCTGCCCATGAGCGGCGGGCCTCGCCCGGCGACCCTCGCGGTCGTCGATCTCGAGCCGGTCGTCCCCGCAGCGCCCTCGATCACCGTGGCTGCTCGCAGACACAGACGATCTCGTCCGGGTCGCCCTCGACGAGCTTGCCGCCGGTGGGAACCCACGCCCGTGTCGCGGGGACCGTGGTGGCTCCGCCGGCACACGCCCCTGCCCGGACCAGCGCCGGGGTGACGTCGCCGCCACAGTCGTGGAGATAGCGGAAGTCGTTCGCGGTACCCAGGATGGCGACGTCGTCGGTGACGACACCGGCACCGTCGGTCAGCAGGATCACCCAGTCGTCGCCTCGCCGCGCAACGACGAGGTGCCACCCCTCCGCGTGGTTCAGCGAACGGTGGTACGTCAGCTCGGGAGGCAGCTCCAGGGTGCTCATCTCGGGATGGGTGGGATACAGGACCCCGACGGCCTCACCGCGGTACCGGCCCGTCTCGAGGGCGACATCGGCGAGGCCAGGGCCTGCTGGCGCGACCTGGTCCGACGGCCCTCGTCGGGCCGGCCGGGCGGGCTCGTCTTCCGCAATGGCCGGAGCCGCGCACAGGACCAGGAGCGCGGTGACCAGGCCAGACAGGGTCCGGTGGGCGTTCGGCAGGGCTGGCATCGTGATCCCCTTTCCGGGCACTCCCGGTCACACGGACACCGGGGCGAGGATGGATCGTCCCGACGAGATCGACGCAGCGAGTGCCTGCGCCGGTCGCACTGGCGAGGCGAGCTGATACGCTGTCGCCGCACGCCGAGGAATTGCCATGACGATCTCTCGCAGCACCACCCTCCTGGTCTTGATCCTGGTCCTGACCTGCGGCCACGCCCGGGCCTCGGACGTCTCCACCTGGGACGACCACCAGCTCCGGTCGCTGGTGGCCTCGACGCTCGACGACGGCGAGGTGGTCGAGGTCCGCGGCCACGACCTGCATCGCTGCGGGTCCGTGACCGGCGTGGTGCTCGGTCGCTTCCGCGAGACGGAGACGACCTACCTGCGGTTCTTCCCGGTGTTCCAGCGCGACGGCAAGCCGCGGTTCGGCACCGTCGTGGACGCGGGCGGTGCGGATCGCGCGATGGTGGCCGGTGTCCTCGACCTCGAGGCCGCCACGAGCCTCTCGCTCGACCTGGACTGGACCCGGGCCACGGTCCCCGAACCCTCCGCCGCGACGACGCGACCGGTGCTGGTGATCGTGGTGGAGAACCGCCTCACGGACGGCAGCGAGCTCGTCCGCGCCCTGTTCTACGACGTCCGCGATCCCGAGGCCGTGGTCCAGTTGGGGGACATCAACATCGGCAGCCGCCACCCGGAGGCGCCGCTGGCACCGGGCGTCCCGGTCCAGCACACCGTCGGCGCCCAGGCGGACGGCCTGTCGATCGTGCCGGGCGCCGACGGCCCACGCGTCGAGCTGCGCGAGACCGACCTCCCCTCGAGCCACACCGGCTGCCTGCCCGAGCAGCGGGTCCGGGTCTTCACCCTGCAGGACCACCGGCTGGTGGAGCGCCCGGAGCTGTCCACGGGCGGTGGGTGCCCGTGACGCTCCGTCGGACGCCCCACGGCCGTCAGCGCCAGCGGACGTTGTGGGACAGGTCGAAGCGCTGCCGCTGGTTGTAGATCCCGCGGGGCGCCTGCTTCCCCACCGCGACGACCATCGGTACGCGGGCGGACCAGGGTAGCCCGAGCAGGCGGCGGACGCGCCCCTCGTCGAAGCCCTCCATCGGGCAGGTGTCGTACCCGTGGGCTGCCAGGGCGAGCATCAGGTTGCCGGCGGCCACCGACGCGGACTTGACCGACCACATCTGTAGCTCGCCGAGGGATCGCGGTGTCCACGGCACGGGGCGGAACAGCCGGACCGCGGCGACCAGCGCGCGCTTGACCGGGCCGAGCACCCCGAGCGGACCCACCGCGTACTGGATCGGGACGGTGCGGCGATAGAACCGCTCCACGATCGGCTTGCGGTCCTCCTGTGGCATCTCGGCGAGCAGCTTGCGGGCGTGGGACCGCCAGGTGTCGACCCGCGCCACGACGGCCACAAGCACGGGCGCCGTCCGCGCCGCGTTCTGGTCGATCGCGGCCGCCGAGACCTTGCGCCGCAACGCCGGCTCGCGGACGACGTGGAACTCCCAGGTCTGCAGGTTGCACGCGTTGGGCGCCAGGATGGCCAGGCGCAGGCACTCCTCGAGGACGTCTTCCGGGACCTCGTCCTCGGTGAAGCGGCGGACCGCTCGGCGGCCCTCGATGAGCGCGGTCAGGTGATCGATGGACGTAGCGGACACGGTGCGTCACCCCCTCTCGACGGCCATCCTAGGCCCAATCCGATCCCCGACGCGGATCTCAGCAGCCTGGCCAGCCGGTCTCGTCGTTGTCGTGCACCACGACGAACACGCCGGCCAGGTCGAAGGGTTCGGCCCAGGCCCACAGATCACACTGCACGAGGTAGGGGTTGTCGGAGATCATGATCGGCCCCCCGATGGTGGTCCCGGGCGGTGGACCTGGCAGCGCCAGGGTCGTGCAGCTGGTACTCAGGAGCTGGAAGTAGTCCACCACCTCGGTCAGGCCCGAGATGTCGATCTGCGTCAGGAGGCCGCTGCTGACTTGCAGGCAAAGGGGTATGCCCTTGACTCCAGTGACCACTACCCCTTGTGGTCCTCGCGCC
>CAZOYV010000246.1:0-12915 GCA_964584075.1 uncultured Rickettsiales bacterium
GACGACGACGCCGGGGACGACGACGCCGGGGACGACGACGCCGGGGACGACGACAGCGGGGACGACGACACCCAGTTCCTGTCCGCCAAGATGTACGCCCACACCGCCACCGAGCTGTTCGCGGTGGACGAGGACGCGCCCTACGCGATGACCTCGATCGGGACGTTCGCCGAGCCGTCGATCACCGACCTGGCGATCAACATCGACGGTGCGATGTACGCCACCTCCTACGACGTGGTCTACGAGGTGGACCCGCAGACGATGGCGATGACCGAGGTCGCCTCGATGAACGGCGCCTACTTCCTGGCCGCCACCGCGCTGTCCGACGGCACGCTGCTGGTCGGCGACGAGAGCGAGATCTACGAGGTGGACCCGGCGTCGGGCACGATCACGCCGTGGGGCGTGCTGGACGGCTGGGTCTTCGCCGGCGACATGGTCGGGCTGCCCGACGGGCTGATGTACTGCCTGGTGTTCCCCTCCGACGAGTGGGCCGAGTCCACCACGCTGGTGGTCTACGACCCGGCCAGCGATCAGCTCTCCGTGACCGGCGAGACCGGCGCCGGCTCGATGTTCGGGGTCGGCTTCGCCGAGTGGGTGATGTACGGGTTCAACACCGACGGCGAGATCCTGTCGATCGACATCGCCACCGCCGCCGCCCAGGTGATCTCGACCCCCGGCGACGACTTCTGGGGCGCCGCGACCAACCCCCTGATGTGGGACTGACGCTCCCCGGGAGGCCGCCGATGCGCCGCACGCCGACCGTCCTGTCGCTGTGCGCGATCGCCCTGCTGTGGTGGTCGCCGCCCGTCCTCGCCGAGGACGGCGTGGACGTCGTGGTGGCCGCCGAGCGGCTGGCCCAGCAGGGGCGCGTCGGGGAGGCGCTGGCCGCGCTGGAGGAGCACCTCGCGGGGAGCCCCGACGATCGCCGCGCGCGGGCGGTGCTGGGCATGCTGCTGGCCTTCGACGGACGCCCGCTGGACGGGATCGAGGTGCTGCGCGCGGGGCTGACCGGCGAGCCGGTCGACCTGGAGCTGTGGCAGCTGATCGGGGTCTACGAGGCCCAGCTCGGCGAGGACGGCCCGACCGTCACGCGCGCCCGGGGGAGGGTCGAGCACCGTCCCTCCACCGACGAGGCCGCCGAGCGGGCGTTCCGCGACGAGCACCTGGCCCTCGCCGCCGAGGCGTTCCGCGCGTCGCTGCAGATCACGCCCGGCGACGCGGAGACCGCGGTGGCGCTGGCCCACGTGCTGGAGATGGCCGACGACCGCGAGGGCGCGCTCGCGGTGTGGCAGCGGCTGGTGCGGGCCGACCCCGGCCGCGCCGAGTACCGGCTGGGGCTGGGCCGCGTGCAGCACGGCCTGGGCCGCCACGACGAGGCGCTGGCGAGCTACGGCGAGGCGATGTCGCTGGACCCGCGGCGGCCGGAGCCGTACCGCGTGATGGCGGGGTTCTACGAGGCCAGCGGCGACGAGGCCAAGGCCGCCGAGATGCGGAACGAGGCCGCGTTCTACGCCTGGCTCCCGCCGTTTGCCGAGACCGACTACAGCGAGGAGCGGTACGGCCAGTTCGCGGTCCTGGCCGGGCTGCCGGGGGCGGACGGCGTGCGCCCCGACGAGGAGCGCCGGCGGGCCGAGGTGGAGCGCCTGATCGCCGAGCCGTCCCCGGCGTCCGACGACCTGCTGGCGGCGCTGTGCTGGCACCACGCCGACCACGGTCCGCTGGAGGACCGCGCGTTCGAGGGGCTGCGGCAGCGCGGGCCGGACGCCGTCCCGGTGCTGCTCGACCTGCTGGACCACGGCCAGCACACCTGCACCATCGGCCACGCCGCCGACGCGCTGGCGCGGATCGGGGCCGACGGGCTGCTGCCGCGGCTGCTGGCGCTGCTCCCCGGCGACACGCGGCCGGTGTTCCCGATGGACATCGCCGGCGCCCTGGACACCCTCGGCGATCCGGCCGCGGTGCCCGCGCTGATCGAGGCGCTGGCCCCCGATCAGGACACCGTCCCCGACCCCGGCGGAGACCCGATGATGGCCGGCTGGGGCCGGCTCCAGGCCCGCCAGCGGGCCGCGCTGGCGCTGGGCGCGTTCGACACGCCCGAGTCGAAGAGGGCGCTGCGCGCCGGCCTCGACCACGAGGACCTCGCCGGCCACTGTGCCGCCGCGCTGTACCGCCTCACCGGCCAGCGCAAGCACCTGGTCGCCGTCCAGGCCGAGATGGGCCGCGACGCGATGAGCGAGTGGGTACTGTGCGACTACCTGGCCCGGATCGACACCGACGAGGCCCGCGACCTGCACACCGCCTGCAGCGAGCGGATCCGGGAGCAGCAGTCCGAGTCCGACAACGAGATCGAGAGCGAGATCGAGAACGAGATCGTTCCCTAGTAGCCCCTATTCCCAGCAAGTGGTCGCGGGCGGCTTGGTCGTCAGGTCGATCACCACCGCGCCGATCCCGTCGAGGGCCACCACCTGCTCCGCCACCGTGGCGAAGAACGACCACGGCAGATCCCGCCCGGGGAGCACCGGCTGGCCGGTCATGAAGTCGGTGGTCACGATCCCCCGGATCGCCACGGCGCGCTGGCCGTCGCCGGCCAGGTCGGCGGGGAACAGCACGAACGGCATCTGGGCGATGCGGTAGCCGGGGTCGGCCTCGCGCAGCGCGTCCTCGCCGATGCGGTGCACCGCGCGGAGCAGGTCGAGCACGTCGGGGCGCAGCCGGGTGGGGATCACGGCCGGCAGCAGCGTCGGATCGTCCACCGCCTCCGGGGCCCAGGCCGGGACCTCGGCGGCGTCGCCGTCGACGGCGAGCTGGAACGCCACGCGGTTGATCCCCTGCTCGCGCTTGGGCAGCTCGGTGGCAGCGGCGAACGCCCGCTCCCAGAACCGCGGGTCGTCGCGGTCCCCGGGGCCGGTCAGCAGCGCCACCGGCGCGTAGGTCCGGGCGTCGCCCTGGACGCCGACGGTGGCCACCGGGATCAGCCGCCCGAGCAGCGCCCCGCCGGTGATCTCGGCCACGTGGGCGTCCACCGCCAGGGCCAGCGCCTCGCGGCCCCCCTCGACCTCCACGGGGCCGTCGGCGCACAGCACGCGGATCGCCAGCCCGGGGCCGGGGAACGGCCGGCGGCGGGACAGGTCGTCGCCGAGCCCGAGCCGGACCGCGACCCGGCGGACGTCGTCCTTGTACCAGTTGGCGTTGGGCTCGAGGACCCGCCCGGCCTGGCGGAACTCCCGCACCAGCGGGGTGTCGTTGTGGTGGAACTTGATCACGTCGGCCTCGCCCTGGGAGACCTCCCGCGAGCCGCTCTCGATCAGGTCGGTGTACAGCGTGCCCTGGACCAGGAACGTGTTGGTGCGGTCCAGCCCCAGGCGGTCCATCCAGCGGCGGGCGACGTCCATGAACGTGTCGCCGATGATCAGGCGCTTGGCCTGGGGCTCGCACTCCTCGCCCAGCGGCCGCGTCTCGGGCCACGTCCGTCGCGGCGGGTCGTACGCCACGCTGCCGTCGGCGGCGACCACCTCCCGTGCCCCCGCCGGGGGGACCCGGGTCCGCGCGGCGAGGAACGCCTCCGCCTCCTCGGCCAGCACCAGGTGCCCCGCGGCGAAGCCGAACCGCGCGAAGCGCTCGAGGATCGCGCGGCTCTCGCCGGCGCGCATGAAGCCGTGGTCGACGTGCACGGCGTAGACCTGCTCGGGGCGCAGCGCGTCGATGCACATCCGCGCCACCACCGAGGAGTCGACCCCGCCGGAGAGGAACACCAGCACGTTGTGCTCCCCGACGACCTGCCGGATCAGCTCGCGCTTGGCGTCCAGCTCCTGCGCCTGGTCCAGGTCGCGGCGCGCGCCGCAGACGCCGAACACGAAGCGGGTCAGCAGCTGGTTGCCGTACGGGGTGTCGTTGACCTCGGGGTGGAACTGCACCCCGAAGCGGCGCCCGTCCCCGTCCGCGATCGCGGCCAGGATCCCCGCCTCGGTGCGGGCCGTGGCGTGGAACCCCGGCGGCGGCCCGTCGACGCTGTCGCCGTGGCTCATCCACACCTGCTGGGACGGGGGCAGCGCGCCCAGCAGCGGATCCCCTGCGTCGGTCACCCGGATCCGGGTGTCGCCGTCCTCGCGCACCGCCTTGCGCACCACCTCGCCCCCGGCGCCCACCGCCAGCAGCTGCATCCCGTAGCAGATCCCGAGGTAGGGCAGCGTCCCGTCCAGGGCGGCGGGGTCGACCTGCGGGGCGCCGGCGGCGTAGACGCTGTCCGGGCCCCCCGAGCCGATCACCCCCACCGCGCCTTCCGGGAGCACCTCGGCCAGCGGCGCGGTCCCCGGGCGGCGCACCACGCTGACGCCCATGCTGCGCACGCGCTTCTCGATCAGCCCGGCGTACTGCCCGCCGAAGTCCAGGATCAGGATCTGGGCGCCCGACATCCCGCGGCCTCCTCGGAGAGGGGGGATGGTACCGCAGATCCCGCCGGGTCGGGGGGCGAACTACGGCGCAGCCGCGGGCGGGGCCTCGGCGGCGGGATCGACCCCGTCCCACTCGACCCAGGTGTCCCCCTGCAGGCCGCCCGCCGAGCGCCGCATCAGGCGCGCGACCACGTCCTTCTCGCCGTGGGGCGGGACCGTCACCACCGCGCGGGCGAAGCCGCTGGCCGGCACCGCGAAGCCCAGCTCGTCGGGGGCCGATCCCATCGGGTGGTGGCGGTCGGTGGCCGAGCGGAACACCACCTCCCAGCGCACCTCGACGACGTGCTCGCCGGCGGACACCGCGTCGGCGTGGACCAGCAGGTCCCGGGGCGGCTTGCGCTCGGCGCGGTCCACCACCGGGGTGCCGTCGACCGCGACCACCAGGTGGCCCTCGCGGATCTTCCAGTGCACCAGCGCGTTGATCGCGCCCGAGGCGTCGACCGTGACGCGCAGCAGCCCCGTCTCCTCGGCCGGCGGCTCCCAGGCGGGGGTCGCCGCGGTCCGGGCGTCGACCTCCGGGGGCTCCTCGCCGGCCGCCGCGGGGGCGAGCAGCAGGGCGCAGGCCAGCGCCACGATCGGCAGCGGTGGCAGGGTCGCGGTGGGGCACTCCATCGAGGCGGATTGTGACACAGATCCGGCTCGCCTCGTGCGCGCCGGGCCCGCGAGATTGCCGCTCCTACCAGCAAACTTGACAGAAAAGTAAACTATCTTAGATTACCAGCGATAGGAGCGACGAAGAACATGAAGGTCTCCAAGGTCGAAGAGCAGGCCCTGCGGCTCTCCATCGGGCTGGCCCGGCGCGGCGGCATCGCGACCCTGGGCGAGCTGGCCCAGCAGGAGGGCCTCTCCGAGGCGCTGGTGGCCAAGATCCTGGGGCGGCTGCGGCGGGGCGGCGTGGTGGTCGCGATCCGCGGCCGCAACGGCGGCTACACGCTGGCGGCGAGCCCCGACGAGCTGAGCGTCACCGACGTGCTCGGCGGCCTGGGCAACCCGCTGCTGCAGGGCTGCTTCAACGAGCGCGAGGGCGGCGGCGCCGAGCCCTGTCCCCACGCCGAGGACTGCGGCCTGCGCCCCGTGTGGCGCCACCTCGAGGGGCAGATCTCGCGGGTCTTCGGCGAGATCACGCTGGCCGACCTGATGCGCACCGAGGACCAGGTCCGCGACCGCGTCGCGAGCCTGTGGTCGTCGGCGCGGCGCAAGCCGTTGCGGGCCGTGCCGTCGCCGCGTCCGCCCGCGGGGGCGATCACCTCGGAGTCCCGGGACGAACGACCGGAAGCCGTGGCCCTGCCGGGCCGCGCCGACACCAAGGAGTGGAACCGCGATGAGTCGTGAGCCGATCTTCTCCACCCGCGACCTGCGGGTGTTCGTGGGCGACAAGCCGATCGTCAAGGGCGTCGACCTGGACGTCCGCCCCGGCGAGAAGCACGCCCTGATGGGGCCCAACGGATCGGGCAAGTCGACCCTCGCCGCCGCGCTGATGGGCCACCCGGCCTACCGCGTGGAGGGCGACATCCGGCTGGGCGGCGAGCCGATCGGGGAGCTCGAGCCCCACGAGCGCGCCCGCCTCGGGATGTTCCTCGGGTTCCAGTACCCGGTGGCCGTCCCCGGCGTCCCGGTGGCCAACTTCCTGCGCGCCGCCGCCACCGCGCTGCGCGGCGAGGACCAGCCGGTGGCGAGGTTCCGCCGCGAGCTGTTCGAGGCGTTCGAGACGCTCGGGGTCCCGCGCGAGTTCGCCCAGCGGCACCTCAACGACGGGTTCTCGGGCGGCGAGAAGAAGCGGATGGAGATCCTGCAGCTGCTGCTGCTGCGGCCCCGCTTCGCGCTGCTCGACGAGATCGACTCGGGGCTGGACATCGACGCGCTGAAGGTCGTCGCGCGGGGGATCAACCTGGTCGCCGAGGAGGGCGACGTCGGCGTGCTGCTGGTGACGCACTACCAGCGGATCCTCGACCACGTGACGCCCGACGTGGTGCACGTCTTCAAGGACGGCCGGATCGACCGCAGCGGCGGCCCGGAGCTGGCGCTGCAGCTCGAGGCCCGCGGCTACGCGGGGCTCGACGAGACCACGGAGGAGGCCGCCGATGCCCGCTGATCCCGCGCTGCAGGAGCTGAACCAGGACTACGCCGCGCGCTACGGGTTCCACGACCCCGAGGAGTACCTCGTCAAGCTGCCCAAGGGCCTCGGCCACGAGGTCGTCGAGCAGATCTCGCGCTACAAGGGCGAGCCGGACTGGATGCGGCGCTTCCGCCACGAGGCGCTGGACACCTTCCTGTCCAAGCCGATGCCCCGTTGGGGCAACACCGAGATGCTGGGCGAGATCGACTTCGCCGACATCTATTACTACCTGAAGCCCACCGGGCAGCAGGGCCGCAGCTGGGACGACGTGCCCGAGGCGATCAAGAACACCTTCGACCGCCTCGGCGTGCCCGAGGCGGAGCGCAAGTTCCTCGCCGGCGTGTCGGCGCAGTACGAGTCCGAGGTGGTGTACCACTCCATCGAGGAGGAGCTCTCCAAGCAGGGCGTGATCTTCACCGACATGGACACCGGGCTGCGCGAGCACCCGGAGATCGTCCAGAAGCACTTCGCCACGGTGATCCCCCCGGGCGACAACAAGTTCGCCGCGCTGAACAGCGCGGTGTGGTCCGGCGGGTCGTTCATCTACGTGCCGCCGCACACCAAGGTCGACATCCCGCTGCAGGCCTACTTCCGGATCAACGCCCAGAACATGGGCCAGTTCGAGCGGACCCTGATCGTCGTCGACGAGGGCGCCGAGGTGCACTACATCGAGGGCTGCACCGCCCCGGTGTACGCCAGCGACTCGCTGCACGCCGCGGTGGTCGAGCTCGTCGCGCTGAAGGGCAGCAAGCTGCGCTACACCACGATCCAGAACTGGTCGACCAACGTGTACAACCTGGTCACCAAGCGGGGCGTGGCCCACGAGGACGCCGTCGTCGAGTGGGTCGACGGCAACCTCGGCTCCAAGCTGACGATGAAGTTCCCGTGCGTGTACCTGGTGGGCGAGCGGGCCCACGGCGAGGTGCTCTCGATCGCCTTCGCCGGCGACGGCCAGCACCAGGACGCCGGCGCCAAGATGATCCACGTGGCGCCCAACACCACCTCGCAGATCACCAGCAAGTCGATCTCCAAGGGGGCCGGGCGCAGCAGCTACCGCGGGCTGGTCAAGGTCCACAAGGGGGCCACCGGCAGCAAGACCCACGTGGAGTGCGACGCCCTGCTGCTCGACGAGCAGTCCCGCTCCGACACCTACCCGACGATGGAGATCGCCGAGGCCGACACCCGCGTCGAGCACGAGGCCCGGGTCAGCAAGCTCGCCGACGAGCAGCTGCTGTACCTGCAGAGCCGCGGGATCGACCCCGACCAGGCGCGGCTGATGATCGTCAACGGCTTCATCGAGCCGTTCGTCCGCGAGCTGCCGATGGAGTACGCGGTGGAGCTCAACCGCCTGATCGAGCTGGAGATGGAGGGTTCCGTTGGCTGAACTCGCCCTGACACTGGAGCACAGCAAGCCGCGCCTGGTGCGGCAGGAGCTGGCGGACCTGTCCCGCCGCCTGCGGGAGCCGCCGGAGCGGATGGCGTGGCGCGACCGGGCGATGGACCTGCTGGCCGCGATGCCGGTGCCCGACCGGGTCCGGCACCTGTGGCGCTACACCGATCCGGCCGATCTGTACCCGCCGGCGTGGCTGACGCCGTCCGGGCCGGCCGCGCTGGTGGACGGCCCCGCGGTGCCCGCCGGCGGCGCGTCCGCCTCGCTGGTCCCCGGGACCACGCCCTGGATCCAGCTGGATCCCGCGGCCCGCGAGGCGGGGCTCGAGGTGGTCCCGCTGGCCACCGCCGATCCCTCGATCGCCGCCGCGCTCGGCAGCGCGGTGGGCCCCGAGCACGGCCTGTTCGAGGCGCTCGACGCCGCGGCGCACGCCACCGGCGTGGCGATCCGCGTGCCCGCGGGGGTCCGGCTCGCCGGGCCGATCCACGTGGCCCTGCCGCTGGGGGTCCAGACCACCGTCGCGCGGCTGCTGGTGATCGTCGAGCAGGGCGCCGAGGCGGTGATCCTCGAGGAGCACCTCGCCGGCGGCGACCGGCACGTCGCGATCGGCGTCACGGAGGTGATCGCCGGTCCGGGGGCCCGCGTCCACCACCTGGTCCACCAGCACTGGAGCCCCGGCACCCGCGGGCACCTGACCTCGCGGGCGGTGCTGGACCGCGACGCCGAGGTGCGGACGGTGTTCTCGTCGTTCGGCGGCGCGATCGCCAAGGCCGACATCGGCGCCGTGCTGCGCGGCGAGGGCGCCCGCAGCGAGCTGCTCGGGCTGGTCCTCGGCGAGAAGCGCCAGCACCTCGACCACCACACCGAGCACCGCCACGAGGTGGGCAACACGTGGTCCAACATCGACCTGCGGGTGGCGCTGTCGGGGCGCGCGCGCTCCGCGTACACCGGGCTGATCCGGATCGACGAGGACGCCCGCGAGACCGAGGCGTACCAGGAGAACCGCAACCTGCTGCTGTCCAGGCGCGCGCGGGCCGACTCGATCCCCGAGCTGGAGATCCTCAACCAGGACGTGTCCTGCACCCACGGCGCGACGGTGGCGCCGGTGGACGACGAGCCGCTGTTCTACCTGCAGAGCCGCGGGATCGACCCGCAGGAGGCCCGCCGCCAGATCCTGCGCGGGTTCTTCGAGCAGGTGCTGCAGCGCGTGCCCGAGGCGATCCGCGGCGGGGTCGTCGACGGGCTCGAGCGGCGGCTGGCGCGGATCGGAGGCGCGGGATGAGCTGGCAGCGGGCGATCCACGTCGACCAGGTCGCGCCGGGGCAGACCCGGGTCGTCGAGATCGACGGCGAGCCGCTGCTGGTCTGCCGCCTGCACGACGGTCGGGTGTGCGTGATCGAGGACACCTGCAGCCACGACGACGGGCCGCTGGGGGAGGGGACGCTGGACGGCAGCGAGGTGACCTGCCCCCGCCACGGCGGGCGCTTCGACGTGTGCAGCGGGCGCGCCGTGACGATGCCCGCCGCGGCTCCGGTGGAGGTGTTCCCCAGCCGGATCGCGGACGACGGCTTCGTCGAGGTCGCGCTGGAGGAGTGATGTCGGTCTACGCCCTGGGCTCGGCGGTGGCGCACGAGGTCCGCACCGGCAAGACTTTGCGGGACCGCTTCCCGGCGCTGCGGCGGCGGGTCCACGGCCGCCCGCTGGTGTACCTCGACACCGCCGCCACGGCCCAGAAGCCCGAGGCGGTGATCGAGGCCGAGGCGCGGTTCTACCGGCTGCGCAACGCCAACGTGCACCGCGGGCTGTACTCGCTGGCCAGCGAGGCCACCGAGGCCTACGAGGGTGCGCGGGCGCGGGTGGCGGCGTGGATCGGCGCCCCGCGGCCCGAGGCGGTGGTCTTCACCCACAACGCCACCGCGGCGCTGAACCTGGTGGCGCGGGGCTCCGAGCACCGCCTGCGGCCCGGCGACGAGGTGCTGCTGACCGAGATGGAGCACCACGCCAACCTGGTGCCGTGGATCACCCTGGCGGAGCGCGCCGGGGTGGTGCTGCGCCACATCCCGCTGACCCCCGGCGGCCGGCTCGACCTGCAGGCGCTGCCCGGGCTGCTCGGCCCGCGCACGCGGATCGTCTCGCTGGTCCACACCAGCAACGTGCTGGGCACGATCAACCCCGTCGCCGAGGTCGCCGCGCGGGCTCGCGAGGTGGGCGCCGTGGTGGTGGTCGACGCCGCCCAGGCGGTGGGCCACCAGCCGCTCGACTTCGGCGCGCTGGGCGCCGACCTGCTGGTGTTCTCGGCGCACAAGGCCTACGGCCCCACCGGGCTGGGCTTCCTGATCGGGACCCGCGAGGCGCTGGAGCAGCTCGAGCCGGTGGAGGGCGGCGGCGACATGATCGACGAGGTCTACCTCGACCGCGCGACCTACGCCGCCGTGCCGCAGCGCTTCGAGGCCGGGACCCCCAACCTGGCCGCGGTGGCGGCGTTCCCGGCGGCGCTGGACCTGCTCGACGAGCTGGGCCTCGACGCCGTCCGCGACCACGAGCGCGGCCTGGTCGCCGACGCCTGGGAGCGGCTCTCGGGCTTCGACGGGATCCAGCTTCTGGGCCCCTCCGACTCCGCCGACCGTGGCGGCCTGATCGCCTGGCACGACCCGCTCGTCCACGCCTCGGACCTGGCCACGCTGCTGGACCAGCAGGGCGTCGCGGTGCGGGCCGGCCACCACTGTGCCCAGCCGCTGCACCGCCAGCTGGGCCTGACCGCCACCGCGCGGGCCTCGTTCGGCGTGTACTCCACGGCGTCCGACGTGGACGCCCTGATCGACGCCGTCGCCCGCGCGAGGAGGATGCTGCGATGACCGCCGAGCACCCCCTGACCTCCGTGCAGGTGCGCGACGCGCTCCAGCCGGTGCAGGACCCCGAGCTGGGCTACTCGATCGTCGACCTCGGCCTGGTGCGGGGCATCGACGTCTACGACGAGGGCCGCAAGGTCCTGGTGTACCTGACGCTGACCAGCCCGATGTGCCCGCTGGGGCCCGAGATCATCGCCGCGACCAAGGCCGCGGCGAGCGATCTGCCCGGCGTCGAGCAGGTGGACGTCGAGCTGGTCTGGCAGCCCCGCTGGGACCCGCGCGTCGACGCCAGCGAGGAGGTCAAGGCCGAGCTGGGGGTGTGGGTCTAGGGCCTCAGGGCGGGTCGACGGTCTTCCACCGCGGCTGCGTCCCGCCGGGCCGCGGGCCGCCCGGCCGGAGCATCTCCAGGCGCCAGTCCCACGGCACGTCCGGCGGCAGCAGCGGCCGGACCAGCGCCGGCAGCACCACGAAGTTGGCGGCCTTGGCGCCGAGCTTGATCGGCGACTGTCCCGGCGCCGTCTCCATCACCAGCTCGTGATCGGTGACCGTCACCGACCGGATCTCGTGCCACGGGACCCACGGGTGCCGGCCGGCCAGCGCGCGCTTGACGCCGTGCTGCGAGACCACCACCCCGCGGTTGCGCATCAGCACGCCGTTGCCCAGCACCAGCAGGCCGGGCACGCCGAGCATCGCCGTGGCCAGCGCCAGCGCGCCGAGGGCACCGATATCGACCGGATCGCCCTCCGCGATGATCGCCACGGTCATCGCGACCATCAACAGCACGCCGGCCGCCAGCAGCAGGGCACCGCCGACGAGCCACGCCGTCGAGCGGTGGCGGTCCTCGTCGAACACCGCCTCGCCGCCGCTCACGGCGCCACGGTATCAGCTTCCCGTGGCCATGTTGCGCAGCACGGTGTGGAGGATGCCGCCGTTGCGGTAGTAGACCACCTCCACCGGGGTGTCGATCCGGCACACCGCGGTGAACGTGGTCTCGCGGCCGTCGGCGGCGCGGGCGGTGACGGTCACGTCCTGGCCGGGCTGCAGGTCGTCGTCGATGGCGATGTCGTACGTCTCGTGGCCGGTCAGCCCCAGCGAGTCGGGGGTCTCGCCGTCGCGGAACTGCAGCGGCAGCACGCCCATCCCGATCAGGTTGCTGCGGTGGATCCGCTCGTAGCTCACCGCGATCACCGCCTCGACGCCCAGCAGGAAGGTGCCCTTGGCCGCCCAGTCGCGGCTGCTGCCCATCCCGTAGTCGCTGCCGGCGAGGACGATCGTCGGGGTCCCCGCGGCCTTGTAGCGCTGGGCCGCGTCGTACACCGAGATCACGTCGCCGGTGGGCACGTGGGTCGTCCAGCTGCCCTCGGTGCCGGGGGCCATCAGGTTGCGCAGCCGGATGTTGCCGAACGTGCCGCGGGTCATCACCCGGTCGTTGCCGCGGCGGCTGCCGAACGAGTTGAACTCGGTGGGTGGCACGCCCTTCTGCTGCAGGTACCTCCCGGCGGGGCTGTCCACCGGGATCGCGCCGGCGGGGCTGATGTGGTCGGTGGTCGTGCTGTCGCCGGCCTGGACCAGCACGTGGGCGCCCTCGATCGGTGCGATCGGCGCCGGCTCGGGGGTCATGTCGACGAAGAACGGCGGCTCCTGGATGTAGGTGCTGTCCTCGCTCCACTCGTAGACGTCGCCGCCGCTGACCGGGATCGCGTTCCACTGCTCGTTGCTGGACTCGATCCCGTCGTAGGCGGCGCCGAACATCTCGGGGGTCAGCGCGGCGTCCATCGCCGCGGCGACCTCGGCGGCGGACGGCCAGATGTCCCGCAGGAACACGTCGTTGCCGGCCCCGTCCTGGCCGATCGGCTCGGTGGTCAGGTCGCGGTCGACGCTGCCGGCCAGCGCGTAGGCCACCACCAGCGGCGGCGAGGCCAGGTAGTTGGCCTTGGTGTACGGGCTGATCCGGCCCTCGAAGTTGCGGTTGCCGGACAGCACGCCCGAGACGACCAGGTTGCCCTCCTGGATCCCGCGGACGAGGTCGTCGTCCAGCGGGCCGCTGTTGCCGATGCAGGTCGTGCAGCCGTAGCCGACCAGGTGGAAGCCGAGCGCCTCCAGGTCCTC
>CAZOYV010000247.1:0-12837 GCA_964584075.1 uncultured Rickettsiales bacterium
CTCGCCCCGCCACGCGTGGCCTCCCGCGCCGCCCCGTCGCCGGCGACCTCGCCGCTGCGCAGGACCCCGAGGGCCTCGCCCGCGGCCCGGTCGGCCTGGCGCTCGTGGGCGTCTCCCGGCGCCGTCGTCCTCGCCAGCCGGGGCTGGACCGCCGCCTGGGCGGCGAGGACCATCGGGTCGATCAGCGCCCCCTCGCCGGCCGCGAGCGGGTCGCCGAGGTGGTCGCCGCCCCCCCCGCCACGACCCCGGTGGAGGCTGCGGGAGGGCCTGGGTTCCACGACCGTCTGGCGCATGATGGCGGTGCTCCGTGAGGGGACGCGCGGGGCGGAGTCCTTCCCCCCGTGGCGTACCGGGATTGGATCATACCATTCTTCTCCCGAGTTCTAGCGCGCGCGGAGGGCGGTCGCGTCGGGCCGCGGGCGCGGCGCTCAGGCGACGGGAGGGGATAGATTCACAAGCTCTCAGGCCACCAGCGCGGCGATCGTGGAGAGCAGCGAGTGGGTCTCCAGCGGCTTGGTCAGCACCGCGTCCGGTCCCTCGGTGACGCCGTGCCCCCGCAGGTACGACCGGCCGCCGTCCTCGACCACCGCGTCGTGGCCGCTGAGCATCACCAGCCGCACGGCGGACCAGCGGGCGTCGCTGCGCAGCCGTACCAGCAGGTCCAGCCCGGAGCGCCCCGGCATCATCACGTCCAGCGTCACCAGGTGCGGCTCGAAGCGCTCCATCAGCTCCAGCGCCTCCTCGGCGTCCGAGGCGGCCTCCGCCTCGTAGCCGTGGTCCTCCAGCAGCGAGCAGATGTACACCGCGGTGTCGGCGTCGTCGTCGACGACCAGGATGCGTACGGTCTCCCCCATCGCCCCGTCCCCTCTGCCGGTCAGGTCTCGGCGGTCTCGTGTGGCCGCGTGCTGGGACGGGCCTCCAGCGGGATCCGGACCCGGAAGCGAGCCCCCTCGCCGGGTTCGGACTCCACGTCGATCGTGCCCCCGTGCTTCTCGACGATCTTGTTGGAGATGAACAGGCCCAGCCCGGTCCCCTTGATCCCCTTCGACGAGAAGAACAGCGAGAAGATCTTCTCGCGGGTCTCCCGGTCCATCCCGATGCCGTCGTCCTCGATCTCGAACTCGAACCACGGCTCGCACCGCCGCATCGCGAACCGCACGTGGTGCTCGTCGCGGGTGCGCTCCACGCGGCAGGCCTCCAGCGAGTTCTCCAGGATGTTGACCAGCGTGGCGCGGATCGCCAGGGCGTCCCCCTCGAAGCTCCCCGGATCGTCCGGCAGGTCGTACGTCATCGCCACGTCGAGGTCGCTGGCCTTCTTGAGCATCAGCTCCCGCAGCTCGGCCGCCAGCGCGGCGGCGTCGATGTCCACGACGTCGAGATCGCGGTCCTTGGCGTAGTACAGGATGTCCTGGACCATCGAGCGGATGCGGTCGACGTTGCGCTGGACCATCTCCCAGCCCTTCTCGACGCGCTTGGGGTTGTCCTTGGCGAACCCGGTGTTGACCAGGTAGATCCCGCCGTCCAGGCCGGTCAGCAGGCCCTTGATGCCGTGGGAGATGGAGCCCACCAGCAGCCCGATCGAGGTCAGCTGGGTCTGCAGCTGGCGCAGCTGCGTGATGTCGGTCGACATCTCGATCACGGCGAACACGTCCCCCGCCGAGTTGCGGATCGGCGCGGTGGTGCACAGCACGTTGATCTTGCGGCCGTCCGCCGAGGTGACCACCTCCTCGCTGTCGTGGTGGCCGCCGTCGTCGAACGTCCCCATCGCGGGGCACACCAGGCACTGCTCGTCGCGGTGCTTGTAGACCTCGTAGCAGTGCCGGCCCTCGGCGTCGTCGCCGAACGTCTCGCGGAACGCCCGGTTGGCGTGCTGGATCACCAGGTCCCGGCCCTGCACGGTCAGGTAGCAGGGGACCTCCTCGAACAGCTCGGCGAGGCGTTCGCGGCTGCGGTCGAGGCGCAGCTGCAGTTCCTTGACCTTGGAGATGTCGGTGTGCATCTCCAGCACCGCGGTGACCTCGCCGGACCCGTTGCGGATCGGGGTGGTGTGGACCATCACCGGGACGGTGGCGCCCCGCGAGGTGGTCAGCTCCTGCTCGCGGCTGTGGCTCTCCCCGTCCTCGAAGGTCTTCAGCACCGGGCAGTCCTCGCACGCCTCGTCGCGGTCCTTGTAGACGCGGTAGCACGGCTTGCCCACCGACTCGGCGTCGAAGTCCTCGCGGAACCGCCGGTTGGCCTCGATGATGCGGAGGTCCCGATCGTGGACCGAGACGTAGCAGGGGAGCTCTTCGAAGTAGCGCTCGTGGTCGACGGTCGTCGCCATGCGTCAGAGCATAGCCCGACTTTCTGGACTACTGCCGTCTTTTCTCTCGAACTCCTAGGATTCGACGCAAATTGAAGATCAGGTCGTCCTCGTCCACCGGCTTGTTCATGTAGCCCTCGGGCGCGCGCACCGGCTTGTCGTAGACCACCTTGCGGAACTCCGGGTGGCCGGTGACGATGCAGACCGGGATCTCTCCCAGCTCGTCGTCCTCGCGCAGCTCGACGAAGGCCTCGACGCCGTCCTTGCCGGGCATCGACAGATCGAGGGTGATCAGGTCGGGCTTGTGCTTCCGCGCCGCCGCCAGCGCCTCGTCGCCGTCGGTGGCCTCGAAGATCTCGGCGCCGGCGTCCTCCAGGACGGTGGTCAGGAACGTGCGGGCGTCGTCCTCGTCCTCGACGACGAGGATCCGGCGGCCCGCCAGCCCGGGCTGGTGTTCGGTCATGGTCAGGTCCTCCTCATGCGTCCTGGACGAGGATCTGGCGCAGCAGGCCGATCAGCTCGTCCTCGGTGATCGGTTTGGCGATGTAGCCCGCGGGGGGCTGCACCTGCTTGCGGGTCTTGATGAACTTCTCGAAGTCCCGCGACACGCCGGTGACGATCACCACCGGGATCGATCGCAGCTCCGGGTCGCCCTGCAGCTCGCGGAACACCTTGACCCCGGACTTCTCCGGCATCGACATGTCCAGCGTGATCAGGTCGGGCTTGTCGGCCCGGGCCCGCTGCAGCCCCTCGACGCCGTCGGCCGCGGAGAGGGTCTCCATCCCGTGGTCCTCGAGCATCGCCGTGAGGAACAGGACGATGTCCGGCTCGTCGTCGATGACGAGGATCTTCTTTCCGCTCAGGCCGCTGTCGTCGACCATCGTTGCCTCCCGTCTCTCCCCTGGCGGCTTCCCCGAGGGGCTCAGTGCCACTCCCACTCGATGAACGGCTGCTTGATCGCGGGCATCGCGTTGACGACCAGCTCGACCAGTCCACCGTAGTTGATCGAGGACTTCTCCCACGCATCGTAATACGCGAGCAGGTCCCGGATCGCCCCCTTGCAGTTCGAACACGGCGCGCAGACGTACTTCTTGATCTCCGGATCCATGCAGTCCTCGAACGCGACGAGGATCTGCTGGAACTTCTTGCGCGCCGACAGCGCGCTGCGGAAGTCCGCGAAGTTGTGGCCGTTCATGATCGCGAAGCCGCTGCCGCCGCCGCAGCAGTAGTTGTCCACGCCGTGGGGCTCCATCTCGCGGAACTGCGGGGCGATCTTGCGCAGCACGCGTCGCTGGGGCTCGACGACCCCCATCAGCCGCACCAGGTTGCAGGGATCGTGCAGCGTGACGGGGAAGTCGTTGCGCGACGGATCGAGCTCGAGCCGGCCGGAGCTGACGATGTCGTCCAGCAGGGTCATCGCGCTCTCGCGGCGGACGTGGGACTCGCCGGCGAGGACGCGGTCGGCGATCACCGTCAGCGCCTTGTTGGCGTGGCCGCACTCGCCGATGATGATCTTCTTGGCGTTGAGCTTCTTGGCCGCCTCGGCGTGCTTCATCGCCACCCGCGCCAGCTGCACGTCGTCGTACCACAGCCCGTAGTTGATGCCGTCGTAGGCGGCGAGCTCGGACGACAGCGTCCAGCTGATCCCGGCCGCCTCGAGGATGATCGCGAACGCGCCCGGGTTCTCCGGCCACGCCAGGATCTCGCCGGCGTTGTGGATCAGCAGCACCTCGCAGTCGGGCTTGTCCCAGGGCGTCTCGACGTGGATCCCGGTGATGTCCTCCATGTCCTCGTCGATGAACTCGATGTTGTCCTTGACGACCAGCGCGTTCATCCCGGTGGACGAGCCGACCTTGAGCTGCAGCACCGAGCCGTCCTCGTGGATCTCCTTGGGCGCGATCCCCAGCTCCTGGCTGAACAGCTTGCGGATCTCGTGGGTGATCAGGCCGTTGTCGACGCCGATCGGGCAGGTCTGGGCGCAGCGGCGGCACAGGGTGCAGCGGTAGGCCAGCTCCACCAGCCGCGACAGCGTGGTCCAGTTCAGCTCGATGTCCTCGCCCTTGAGCTTGGCCTGCCACGTCTTGCCGTGGGCGTACTTGTTGACCAGCCGCCGGAAGATCTCCGAGCGGTAGGTCGGGCGGTACATCGGGTTGCGGCCGCTGGCCTCGTAGATCGGGCAGGCGTCGTTGCAGCTCTGGCACTTCTCGCAGTGCTCCAGCGAGAGCAGCAGGGGCTGCAGGAAGCTCCAGTTGTCCTCGCGGGAGAGCAGCTTGTTCATGCCCGAGACGAACGCGTCGACCATCCGCTGCTCCTCCTCCGGGGTCTCCGGGACGGGCAGCGACACGGCGATGAAGTCGTCCAGCGTGGAGGCGTAGCGGTCCTTGACGCCGTCCTTCCACTCCGCCCACTTGGGGTGCTCCTCGACCTTGTCGTAGGGCGGGGGCAGGGGCATCAGCTCGGCGAGGTCCAGGTGGACCAGCTTCTCCGACGGCTTGTCGAAGTCCTTCAGGCTGACCTTCTTGCTCATTTGCCCTTCTCCTCCTGGAACGGGTTGGTGGTGGCGACCTCGGCCCAGGTCTTCTCGCCCTTGCCGTCGATGTGGGGCGCGGCCCAGCTCATCTTGTAGGCCAGCTGCTCCTGGATCGCCTGGTCGAGCTTGCTGCCCGGCTGCAGCGCCTCGTCGTTCCAGCGCACCGAGTGCCAGGTGAAGTACTTGGCCACGAAGTGCGACATGTGGGTCAGCGGGATGTAGATCACCATCAGGCTGGCGAGCACCACCAGCGCCAGCGTCAGGGCCGGCACGTCGGTGGCCGGCTGGGCCAGGAACAGCCCGCCGAAGTAGGCGCGCAGGCCCTCGGCCAGCGGGTCCGTCGCCATCGCCGCGAGGCCCACGCCGAACAGCACCACGAACGCCACCAGGTTGAGATAGTCGATCGGGCCCGTGAAGTCCTTCAGGTCGGCGTCGGTCAGCCGCCGGAACAGCAGCCCGCAGGCGCCGAGGAGGCCCAGCCCGAAGCCGGCGAACCCGGCCAGCGCGGTCAGGACCATCAGGATCATCCCGACCGCGCCCTCGGCCGAGACGTCGACCCCCACCGCGCCGAGCAGCCCGCGGAGCAGCAGCAGCCCGACGCAGCCCATCAGCGCGTAGAGCCCGGCGTGGAACGGGAACGACACGAACCACAGCTTGCGGTTGTGGTGCCACAGCGCCTTGATCAGCAGCATCTCCGAGAACATGTCGTAGAGCTCGTGGACGTGGTCGACCTCGTGGGGCTTGACCCACCAGTCGACGTCCTCGAGGTACGAGCCCCCGTGGCTCGCCTTCTCCGGCGGCTCGTGGGGCACCGGGTAGAGCTCCCAGCGCAGGTGGACCGGGGTGTTGGCGAAGTGGATCACGCGCACCAGCACCGCGACCACGAAGGCGGTGAAGGCGACGTAGCCCAGGATCATCAGGACCATCATGGCTCGGGGTTCCTCCTCGTTGGCGCGAAGAGCGGGCAGCGCTCCATGCACTCGATCAGCTCTCGGATCTCGGGTTGGGCCAGGCGGTAGTAGTGGAACGGGCCGCGGCGCTCGGCGCTGACCATGTCGCGGAGCCGCAGGATCCGCAGCTGCTGCGAGACCACCGAGGGGCGAGCGCCGATCGCCTCGCCGAGCTCGGTCACGGTCCGTTCGCCCTTGCACAGCAGGGCCAGGATCTGCACGCGGTAGGGGTTGGCCAGCAGTGTGAAGATCTCTGCGGCGTCCCGTGCATTCTGGACCTGATCGAATTCGCTGTTCATCATTTGCGCAATTCGCGAGATGTTAAACTCGACGCACAAATTCGTAGCCCCGAACGGGGTCCAAGTCAAGCATTCCTGCAGAAATTATGCTGTGAAATCAAGTAGATAGGCAAAATACTATAATAAAACTAGGAAATATGGGAGAAGGGACCGCCCCGCCCCGCCGGGGGGCGCGGTGCCGGGGAGGCGGTCCCGATCGGCTCCTCGCTGCGGGGCGCCGCCGCCCGCGGGGACCCCCCGCTCGGTTGACGGTCGGCGCCGCGACCCTAGGATCGAGGACGGGGAGGATGGAGGAAGGTCGAGTCGACCATGAAGCTGTCGACCAAGTCACGGTACGCCTTGCGCGCGATGGCGGAGCTGGTGGGTCACTACGGCAACGGGTCGCTGTCGCTGAAGGACATCGCCGAGCAGCAGGAGCTGTCCCGCAACTACCTGGAGAACCTGTTCAACGCGATGAAGGTCGGCGGGCTGGTGCGCAGCAAGCGGGGCCCCGGCGGGGGCTGGGAGCTGACCCGGCCGCCCGAGCAGATCACGCTGACGATGGTCCTCGAGGCGGTGGAGGGCGACCTCGGCGTCGTGGACTGCGTCTCGATGCCCGAGGGCTGCGCGCGGGCCGAGCACTGTCCCACGCGCGAGATCTACGTCGAGATCAGCGGGGCGATCCGCTCCGTCCTCGACCGCTACACGCTCGAGGACCTGCACCAGCGCAAGGTCGAGCTCGACGCGCTGCTGCCCGACGGCCCGCTCGGCGACGACCGCTGCCTGACGGTGACCAACGGGAGCTGAGCGCGCTCAGGGCCCCACGAAGCCGTTCATGTAGATCTCGGAGATCTGGTCGGCGAGCGCCACCGCGTCGGCGTCGCGGGACGGGTCGTACCACTGGAACAGCCAGTTGAGGCTGCCGAACAGGGACAGCGTGACGACGCGCATCTGCCGCTCGGAGGTCCCGTTGACGGCGCCGACCCCCTGCACGACCCCGAGCATCAGCTTGTAGTAGTCGCGGCGGACGGCGGCGACCTCCTCGTAGAACTCGCCGGTGAGGGTGTCGAGCTCGACGGCGCAGACCCGCAGCTCGTCCATGTGCTCGACGAAGTGCTCGGTGTGGTTGCGGACCGTGGCGCGGAAGCGGTCCACCGGGTCGTCGACCTCGGCGAGCGTCTCGCGCAGGTTGGCCACGATCGCCTGGAAGGTGTGGAGCTGGATCAGGTAGAGCAGCTCCTCCTTGCTGCGCACGTAGTGGTACAGGCCGGCGAGGCTGACCCCGGCGTCCCGCGCCACCTTGCGGATCGAGGCGCCGCCGTAGCCCTCGTGGGCGAAGACGCGCGCGGCGGAGCGCAGGATCATCGCGAGCTTGCGGTCGTAGGCCCGTTCGGTGGTGCCGGCGTGGTCCATTCCGTCCCGGTCCGTTCCTCGGGCCTGGTCCCCCGGCTGCCCGAACGAACGTTCGCTTGGCACTCTAGACGGTGGGCTCCGAGCGTGTCAAACCCGTGCCGGGCTCACGCCCGGCGGCGGGCGAGCAGCAGCAGCGCGAGCAGGGCGGCGAGCGAGAGGCCGCCGCGAGCGCTGCCCGCGGTGCGGCACGCGCAGCCGGCGCCGAAGCCGTCGTCGTCGGCGCCGGCCCCGTCGTCGTGGCCCGCGGAGCCCGGGGGCTCGTCGTCGTCGCAGGCGTCGCCGGTGCCGTCCCCGTCGAAGTCGCCCTGTAGCGGGTTGGGGACGTCGGGGCAGTTGTCGGCCTCGTCGGGGACCCCGTCGTCGTCCTGGTCCCCCGCGGGGGGGCTGTCGTCGTCCGCGTCGGCGAAGTTGGGGATCCCGTCGCCGTCCACGTCGCCGGTGCCCTCCTGGTGGTCGGGGTGGCCGTCGCCGTCGCTGTCGTCGTCGAGGTGGTTGGGGACCCCGTCGCCGTCCACGTCGGGGTCGCCGACCCCGTTGCCGTCGGCGTCGACGCCGTACTCGGTGACGTCGGCGATGCCGTCGTTGTCGCTGTCGAAGTCCTGGAAGTCGGGCGTGCCGTCGCCGTCCCAGTCCTGCGCGGGGGTGTCGGGATCGTCGTCGCCGGCCTCGTCCATGTCGGGGATGAAGTCGTCGTCGCTGTCCCAGTCGACGTAGTCGAGGTCCCCGTCGCCGTCGGTGTCGACGTCGCTGAACGCGCCCTCCTCGGCGTCGTACAGGTTGTCGCCGTCGGTGTCCTGCCAGGCCATCATGTTGAACACGAAGTAGTAGTCGAACAGCGGGATCCCCGGGTTGCCGTACAGCTCGCACTCCAGCGCGCAGGTGACGTCGATCGCGGTGGCGACGATCTTGCCGTGCCCGCGGCGGTACGCCAGCATCGCCGGGCCCTGGTAGCCGTAGGTCGCGTCGGTGGCCTCGAGCACGGTGGTGTACGCCGCGTCCCAGTACACCGGAGGGGTGAACCACTGGGCCTGGTTGAGCCCGGGGTCGTTGCGGATCATCGCGGGCTCGATCAGGAACCGGCCGTCGAGCAGCGGGTGGCCGGGGTCCGGCGCGCCGTACATCGAGCCGTAGGCCGTCCCCCAGTACGACAGCCCGCCCTCCTGGCCGAAGTCGATCTCCAGGTCCCACGGGAAGTTGTCGATGTCGAGCCCGGCGCAGTCGTCGAGCCAGAAGATCCCGCCGGCGTCGACGAACTCCTCGAGCACCTGGCGCTCGTCGGCGGTGAAGGTGTGGCCCTCGTGGCCGGTGGTGACCACCATGTCGTACTGGCTGAGCCCCTCGCCCTGGCCGCTGACCACGTCCTCGAGGAACACCGCCTCGTGCGTGATCGTCCAGCCGGCGGGGCGCTCGGGGTGGGCCACGAGGCACTCCATCGCCTCGGGGTAGTCGCTGTCGTAGTCCAGCATCATCAGCCAGCCCACGCTGAACTCGCGCTCCTCGGCGCCGGCGGGGAGCGCGGCGGCGGTGGCGAGGACGGCGGCGAGGACGAGCGGTGCGCGGCGCATGGGGGACCTCCTGGTTGCATTGTACGGTGAAGAACGTGTCAAAAAATGAACCCCATGCGGAACGGCCGGGTCCCTTGACTTGCCCCCGGCGAGCGGGGAGAGTGGCCCGGCGGCCGCCTCCCGGGCGGCCCGGGAGGTGACGATGCGGAGCTGGATCGCGGCGGCGCTGATCGCCGGCCTGGCGCTGGCCGGGTGCAAGGGCAAGGAGTCCGAGGCGGAGGCCACGCCGGAAGCCACGACCCCCGACGAGGCGACGCTGGAGGCCCACGACGACGCGGTCTCGGCGGTCATCAAGGCCGGCAAGCCCGACATCGAGGCCTGCGGCCAGGCCGACAACGCCGGCGGCGAGGCCGCGGTGGGCAAGGTCTCGGTGACGTTCGTGATCGAGGCCGACGGTTCCATCAGCAAGACGGTCGTCGAGGAGAGCAGCACCAGCAGCGAGGGCGCCGACGCCTGCGTGCTGAAGGTGATCCAGGGCTGGACGTTCCCGGTCCACCCCGCCGGCGAGACGATCGAGTACACCTACCCCTTCGACGTGCAGCCGTAGCACGCGGCGCGCCGCCCGATGTTCACGGCCAGCTCCCTGCTGCTGATCGCCGGCACGGCGGTGCTCGCCGGCGTGCTGGCCGGCCTGCTCGGGATCGGCGGGGGCGTGGTGATCGTCCCGGCGCTGCTGGTGGTCTTCGAGGCGGCCGGCGTCGATCCCGAGGTCGAGGTCCAGCTGGCGGTGGGCACCTCGCTGGCGACGATCGTGCTGACGTCGATCTCGTCGGCGTACTCGCACCACCGCAAGAAGGCGCTGCACTGGGAGCTGGTGCCGTGGTTCGTCCCGGGCCTGGTGGTCGGCTCGGTGGGCGGCGCGGCGCTGGCGGTGTGGATGCCGGGGCGCACGCTGCAGCTGGTGTTCGGGATCTTCCTGGTGATCATCGCCGCGCGGCTGGTGTTCGGGCGGATGCCCGAGGACCCGAAGGCCCGCGCGATGCCGGTGTGGGGGATGCTGGCCGGCGGGCTGCTGATCGGCGGGATCTCCGCGATGGTCGGCATCGGCGGGGGGCTGATCTCGGTCCCGCTGCTGGTCCTCGCCGCCGGGCTGCCGATCCACCACGCGGTGGGCACGGCCCCGTTCTTCGGGCTGATCCTGTCGCTGGTCGGGACGGTCACGTTCGTCGTCCAGGGCCTGGCCGAGCCGCTGCTCCCCGCGGGCTGCGTGGGCTACGTGGCGCTGCTGCCCGCCGCGCTGATCGCGGTGGGAACGGTCAGCCTCGCCCCGGTGGGCGCGTGGCTGGCCCACCGCCTGCCGCGGCGGGCGCTGTCGCTGGCGTTCGCCGCGCTGGTGCTGGTCGTCGCGGTGCGGCTGATCTGGGACGCGCTGGCCTGACGCTCGCCCCCCGGGACCGGCGGATCGGGCCGTGCCGGCGCGCGGGGAGCTTGCCTTCCCGCCGCGAATCGTCCTAGGGTTACACCTCCCGGGGGGGAGCACGACCTCCCTCGACGTCCAACCGGAACCGAGGAGCACGCCGATGCGTATCGACTCTCGCCCGTTGACCCTGACCCTCGCCCTCGTCGTGGCGACGCTCGTCGCGTCCCCCGCCGCGGGCCAGCCCTACACCGCGTGGACCACCGGGACCGACGCCCCCGCCGACCTGGCGCAGGCGGCGGTGATCGACGGCGGAGACGGCTACCTGTACGTCGCCGGCGGGTTCAACGTGCTCGACCAGGCCTACCGCTACGACATCGGCGCCGACTCGTGGTCGGCGCTCCCGGCGCTGCCGACGACGCGCCGCGGCGTTTGTGGCGACCGCGTGCCCGACGGCCGCATCGCCGTGGTCGGCGGCGCGGCCGGCCACGTCGACGGGCCGACGACGATCGAGCTGTACGACCCCGTGGCCGACGCGTGGTCCGCCGGGGCGACCAACCCCGAGACCAGCGGCTGGGAGTGTGCCGCGGTGACCGGCGACGACGGGCTGCTGCACGTCTTCGGCGGGGAGACCGCCTCCACCGCGTACCAGATCTACGACCCGGTCGCGGACTCGTGGAGCAGCGGCCCGGCGCTGCCCAGCCAGCGCTACAGTCACGGCGCGGCGCAGGGCGTCGACGGCCTGTTCTACGTCTTCGGCGGCTCGGACGACACCAACGTCGCCAAGGACACGATGGACGTCTTCGATCCGGTCGCGGGGACCTGGTCCGGCGGCCCGGCGATGCCCGCGATCAACCAGCAGTTCGCGTGGGCCTCCGACGGGTACCGGATCTTCGTGCTCGGGGGCTCGGACGTCTACTGGAACGACGGCGCGCCGTACTACGACTCGGTGTGGGTCTACGACGTGCTCGCCGGCACCTGGAGCGTCGACTCCGCGGTGCTCCCGGTGGCCGTGCGCGAGGCAAACGCGGCGATAGTCGGCAGCCATCTCTACGTGGCTGGCGGCAGCGACGGCTCGCCCCTGCCGACGCTCCAGATCGGAGCCGCCGGGGAGTCGGCCTGCGACGACGGCTACGACGACGACGCCGACGGGTACGTGGACTGCATGGACTCGGACTGCTGGGGCACGGTGGCGTGCCAGCTGGACGTCCTGGTCGTCGCGGCCGAGTCGGAGGCCGCCTGGGTCACCGACGTGCGGGACTACCTCGACGACACCGGGTACTTCTCGACGGTGGACGAGTACAACATCCTGAACGTCGATCCCGACCCGTCCGTCCTGGCCGGCTACGACGCGATCATGGTCTGGAGCGAGGACGTGTTCCACGACCAGGTCGCGGCCGGGGACGCGTTCGCCGACTACCTCGATACGGGCGCGGGGATCCTGATGACCTCGTTCTGCTTCCACGACAACAGCTGGGGTGGGGGGATGGACGGTCGCATCGTGACCGACGACTACCTCCCCTGGGTCCAGGGCAGCCAGGATCAGAACACGCTGCTGACCCTGACCCCGGTGGTGGCCGACCACCCGATCCTGGCGAACGTGACCCACGTCGACGGGGGCGCGTCG
Source organism: uncultured Rickettsiales bacterium (assembly GCA_964584075.1). GTDB lineage: Bacteria > Myxococcota_A > UBA796 > UBA9615 > CAYRNR01 > CAZOYV01. Next base: position 12,023 of record CAZOYV010000247.1, read on the forward strand.
AGCTACCACAACTCGGGCCTCGGGCTGCAGCCTGGCGCGACCAACGTCGCCACCTGGGACAGCGGGGAGCAGGCCGTGGCCGAGTGGACCCCGGCGGCGGGGACGATCTCCGCCGTCAACCTGTTCCCGGTCTCGGACGACGGCGCGCCAGGCTACGACCTGTGGGTCCCCGGCGGCAACGACGTGGATCTGCTGATGGCCAACGCGCTGATGTTCGCCGGCTACAACGGCCTCGCCGACATCGACATGGACGGCATCTCCGACAACCTCGACACCTGCCCGGCGACCTGGGACCCCACCAACGCGGACGGCGACGGCGACGGCTGGGGCGACGTCTGCGACAACTGCCCGGCGGACGCCAACCCGACCCAGACCGACGGCGACAGCGACGGGTACGGCGCCGCCTGCGACTGCGACGACGGCAACGCCGACGTCAACCCGGGCGAGACCGAGGTCTGCAACGGGATCGACGACGACTGCGCGAACGGGATCGACGACGGCCTGACGTTCACGGACTACTACCCGGACACGGACGGGGACGGCTACGGGGACGACAGCGTCGCGGCCACCAGCGCCTGTGCGCCGATGACGGGCTACGTCGTCGACGACACCGACTGCGACGACGGCGACCCCGACGTCAACCCGGGCGAGACCGAGATCTGCAACGGGATCGACGACGACTGCGCGGGCGGGATCGACGACGGGCTGACGTTCGTCGACTACTACCCGGACGCCGACGGCGACGGCTACGGGGACATGGACGCCACGCCGGTCAACGCCTGCGCGCCGCCGGCGGACCACGTGCTGGACCACAC
>CAZOYV010000248.1:0-12792 GCA_964584075.1 uncultured Rickettsiales bacterium
CTTCGGCGGCGCCGAGGTGTGGCCGCTGGGCGGGGTGGCCCACCGCTGTCCGCGGGGCCGGGACCAGCTCGATCTGGGGCTGCACGTCCGCACCGCCGAGCGGGCCGTGGACGACATGGAGTTCGCCACCGCGACGCGCGCGCTGGAGCCGGTCACCGATCAGCTCGGCTGCGTCACCGGCGAGCTCACCGCCGGTCAGCTGGCTCGCGCGGCGCTGCTGCAGGGCTACGCCCGGTTCCACTCCGGCGATCAGGACGGGGCCCAGGAGAGCTTCGAGATCGCCGCGGGGTTCGATCCGGCCATCGAGTGGGACGCCACCTATCCCCCCGACGCCCAGCCGCTGTTCAACGCCGCGGTGCTCGCCGCGGTGCGCGCCGAGGCGGCCCGGCTGGCGGTCTCCGAGCGGCTCGACGGGGCGGTCCTGGCCCTCGACGGCACCGTGCCGCCGGCGGACGGGACGCTCCGCCCCGGACTGCACCAGCTGACCGTGCGGGGGCGCGCCGGCGGCGAGCTGCGGCTGGCGCTCGCGATCCCACCCGGGGAGCGCGTCGAGCTGGCGCCGGTGGACCGGCTCGTCGAGGCGTTCCTCGACGGGGACGACCGCCAGGGCACGGTGACCGCCGCGCTGGTCGACGCCCTGCGCCACGCCGGCCGCGACGAGGCCTTCGTCGTCGAGACCGCGACGGGGCGCGTGTTCCGGTTCCGCGTGCCGTCCGGCACGATGCGCGAGATCCCCGGCCCGCGGCACCGCTGACGCGGCCGCGGACGTGCGGGGGCCGGCCGAGCGCTACGCGATCGCCTCCAGCACCGCGCCGGCCGACAGCCCGCCGGCCGCGCAGATCCCCAGCAGCGCGGTCTCCGCCCCGCTGGCGGCGAGCTCGTTGGCCATCGTGGTGACCATCCGGCCGCCGGTGGCGGCGAACGGGTGGCCCAGCGAGACCGAGCCGCCGTGGACGTTGATCTCCTCGGGGGCGATGGTCCCGAAGGCCTCGTCGGCCCCCAGCCGCTGGCGGGCGAACTCGCGGGAGCCGAGCATCTCGAGCACGCACAGCACCTGGGCGGCGAACGCCTCGTGGATGTCGATCAGGTCGAAGTCGGCGCGGGTCATCCCGGCGCGCCTGGCCGCCAGCGGCATCGAGATCGCCGGGCCGATCAGCAGCTGGTCGAACGGGTCCACCGCGCCGTAGTGCCACCCGCGGAACGCGGCCAGCGGGGTGTAGCCCAGCGCCTTGGCCTTGTCGTAGCGCATCAGCAGCACCGCCGAGGCGCCGTCGGTCAGGGCGCTGGAGTTGCCCGCGGTCAGCGTCCCGTCCCGGGCGAACGCCGGCCGCAGCTTGCCCAGCTTCTCGAGGCTGGTGTCGCCGCGCACGATGTTGTCGGCGTGGATCCGCTTGCCGTCGGGGGTGTCGACCGCGATCACCTCCTCGGCGAAGCGGCCCGCCGCCACCGCCGCGGCGGCCCGCTGGTGGCTCTGCAGCGCGAAGCGGTCCTGGGCCTCGCGGGAGATCCCGTTGCGCTGCGCCATCTTCTCCGCCGACTCGCCCATCAGCTCGCCGGTGGCGCGCTCTCGCACCGCCGGCTGGCGCGGGATCAGGTCGCGGGGTCCCAGCTGGGTCATCAGCCGGAAGTAGTCCGCCGGGCCGGATCGCGACGACATCAGCACCGGCGCGGCCTTGTGGACCAGCGTGGCCGGCATCGTGACCTCGGCGTTGCTCGTCGAGTCCGAGCCGCCGGCGATCATCACGTCGGCCTCGCCGCGCTCGATCGCCGCCGCGGCCTGGGTCACCGACAGCAGGCTGGTGGTGCACGCGCGGGTCACGGTGTGGGCCTCGATGGTGGGCGGCAGGCCCAGCTCGAGGATGATCTCGCGGCCGACGTTGACCGTCGTGCTGGGCAGGATCACCCCGCCCCACACGAAGCCCCCGATCTCGGACCACGGCAGCCGGGTGCGGTCCAGCAGCGCCCTCACCGCGGCGCTACCCAGGGCGATCGTGTCCATCCTGGTGAAGTCGGTGAACGCCCGCAGGAACGGCGTGCGCACGCCCGCCACGATCACCGCCCGACGCTTCTTCGCGATCCTCGCCATCGTCGCCTCCTCAGGCCCCGATCATGTTCTGGCCGCAGATCCGCCACACCTGGCCGGTGACGCCGGCGGCGCCCGGGCTGGCCAGGAACGTGACCACCTCGGCGATGTCCTCGGGCAGGCCGCCCTGGGACAGGCTGCTCAGCCGCCGGGCCCCCTCGCGCAGGGCGAACGGCATCCGCGCCGTCATCTTCGTCTCGATGAACCCGGGGGCCACCGCGTTGACCGCGATCCCGCGGTCCGCCAGCTGCGGCGCCAGCGCCTCGACGTAGCCCAGGATCCCGGCCTTGGTGGTGGTGTAGTTGGCCTGGCCGGCGTTGCCAGCCAGTCCGGAGATCGATGACAGGCACACGATCCGCCCGCCGTCGGCCAGCCGCGGGCGCAGCGCCTCGTCCAGCGTCAGCAGCGCCAGCAGGTTGACGTCCAGCACCAGGTCCCAGCGGTCGTCGTCCATCCGCCCCAGCGTCTTGTCGCGGGTCACGCCGGCGTTGTGGATCAGCAGGTCGAGCTCGCCGCCGAGCTCATCGAGCTTGGCCTCGATCAACCCCGCCGCGCCCGGATCGGTGATGTCGCCGAGCAGCAGCTCGCCGCCGATCTCCGCGGCCAGCGCGGCGGCGGCGCGGTCGGCCAGCGGCAGGTCCATCACGATCACCCGCGCCCCCTCGCGGGCGAAGGCCCGGGCGATGGCCGCGCCGATGCCCTGGGCCGCCCCGGTGACCAGCGCCACCGTGCCGTCCAGCGGGCGCTGCGGGGCCGCCGCGGGCTCTCCCGCGACCTGGGCCGAGACGTGGAGCACCTGGCCCGACATGTAGGCAGAGCGATCCGAGGCGAGGAACCGCAGCACCGGCTCGACGCGCCCCTCGGCGCCCTCGTCGACGGTGATCACGTGGGCCGTGCTGCCCTTGCGCCCCAGCTCCTTGGCCATCGTGCGGACGAAGCCCTCGGCGCCGCGCGCCGCGGCCGCCGCGTGGGGGTCGGCCAGCGCCCGCGGTGGCCGCGTCAGCACCAGCGCCCGCCCGCAGCGCCGCAACGCCCGGACCCTCGGGTGGAAGAACTCGTACAGCGCGCGCACGTCGCGCGCCCCGGCAAACCCGGTGGCGTCGAACACCAGCACGTCGGGGCGCAGGTCCTCGCCGGCCTCGGTGGGCCGCCGGCCCCAGGCCTCCCCCTGGGTCCGGAACGACTCGAGCAGCCCGTTGCCGCCCGCCACCGCCAGGTCGGCGCCCGCCGCGGCGAGGGTCCGGGCGATCACCTCGGCCAGCGCCCCGCCCGGGTGCTGGCCCACCACCGCGAGCCGGTCGCGCAGCGGCTGCGCCTCCCACGGGCCGTCGCCGCGGCGCAGCTTCTGCGGCACGGGGATCGGCAGCCCGGAGCGGCCGATCAGCTTTCGGGCGGTGGGGTTGGTCCCCAGGTTCACCAGGTAGTCACTCATCGTCGGTTCCGTTCCTCGTCTCGTAGGTTCCGGTGACGTAGGCCGGCCCGCCGGGGGCGTCCCCGGCCCACACGCCGCCGAGGTCGTCGACGAACACGCCCACCTTGGCGGGCAGCACCACGGGGCGCACCAGCCGGAACTCGGCCTCGGCGAGTACCCCCGGGCGGCCGGACCACAGGCCCCGGTCGAGCGACTCGATGGTCCGCGCCATGCCCGAGAAGCCGTGCAGGATCACCGAGCGGAAGCCCGACATCCGCGCGTACGCCATCGACCAGTGGATCGGGTTGACGTCGCCGGTCAGCGAGGCGTACTCGCCGCCGACGCGGGGGGACAGCCGCCAGCGATCGATCTCGCGGGCGCCGGTCGGGACCCGCGGCTTGTCCTTCTTCTTCTTCCCGCCGCCGCCCTTGCCCAGCGGGACGATCGGGTGCACCTCGCAGAACAGCGCGTCGGGGGCCGAGGGGGTCCCGCACCACAGGTGCTGGGTCATGATCGCCCGGCGGCCGTCGTCGTCCACCTCCTCGAGGTGGGCCCGCAGCTGCAGCGGCTCGCCGGCCGGCAGCGGCCGGTGGATCACCATCTTGCAGCCGGCGTTGAGCATCCGGCTGACGTCGTAGGACAGCCCGTCGAGGGTCCGCGCCAGGATCGGGAACGACCACTGCGAGAACAGGTGGGGCGGCAGCACGCCCTCGTACCAGCCGGGATCGCCGCCCACGTGGCGGATGTAGTCGCGCACCATCCCGGGATCGCGGGGCGGCAGGGTCTCCTCCAGCGTCGGCCCGGGGATCGACCCCCCGCCCTCCCGGGGCCCCACCGGCCAGCCGGCCTCCCCCAGCTGGTAGCGCACCGCCGTCCAGGCGGCCTTGCCCAGCGCGCCGATCACCGGTCCCTGGCGCATCAGGTGCCTCGGTCGCATCGTGCTCCCCTCCGCTCAGGAGGCCTTGGCCTCGGCGTCCTCGTCCCCGCGCAGCGCCGCCAGCAGGCGCTTGCCGGTGGTGCCGATCTCGTCGGCCCGGTAGCGGCAGCGCGGCTCGGCCCGCTCCAGGAAGCGCTCCAGCAGCTCGGTGCGCTCGGGGAACTTGCGGGCCTGGCGCAGCAGCACCTCGGCGATCGCCACGTCGCACAGCACCTGGGTCAGCCGCTCGGCGTGCAGCATCGCCACGGCGAAGTCGCGCTTGGGGTCCCAGTCCTGGAACGCGGCGGTCCACTCCGCCATCGGGCGGCCGCGCAGCTCGGACAGCTTCTTGCCCGTCAGGCGGGTCATCAGCCCGAGCAGCAGGTTGCCCTGCAGGACCTGCAGCCGCGCCACGCGGCGCTCGAGCCGGGTCGGCGCGCGGCGGGCCCGCCAGCTGGCCTTGGCCCGGCCGGCGACGAACGCCCGCGGGTCCTTGAGCACCCCCATCAGGGTGTCCTTCATCGCCATCAACGCCTGGATCTGGCTGGTGCCCTCGTAGATCGGCATCACCACCGCGTCGCGCAGCAGCTTCTCGGCGGGGTACTCGGTGGAGTAGCCGTAGCCGCCGTGGATCTGGATCCCGCGGCGGGCGATCTCCACCGCCTTCTCGGCGCCGTAGTACTTGACCAGCGGGGTGAACCGGCGGGCGGTGGCCTGGTGGGTCCGCTGCTGTCGCTCCATCTTCTCGCGCTCGTCCTCGCCGGCGGGGGGGAAGAACTCCAGCGCCAGCCGCAGCTTCTGCGCCATCTCCTCGTGGAACGCGCCCTCCATCGCCAGCGCGCGGATCGCCTGGATGTCGGTCCGGGCCTCGTCCAGGTAGTCGGCGATCATCTCGTGCCGGTCGAGGGTCTTGCCCATGCTGGTGCGCTCGGCGGCGTACGCCCGGGCCTGGGCCAGCGCCGCCTCGCAGACCCCGAGGCACTCGAAGCCGACGCCGACGCGGGCGTTGTTCATCAGCTGCAGCATCAGGCGGAAGCCGTCGCCGCGCTCGCCGATCAGCTGCGCCGGCGTCTTGTCGAACACGATCGCCACCGTCGCCGAGCCGTGGTGCCCCAGCTTCTCCTCGAGCTTGGCGAACGTCGCCAGCGGCTGGAACGCCCCGTCCTCGCCGGTCTCGTAGGCCGGCACGAGGAACATCGACAGGCCCTTGAGCCCGGCGAACGCGTCGGCGGCGTCGGTCTCCTCGGTGCGGGCGACCACGAAGTGGTACTTGGCGTGGCCCGAGGTGATGAACACCTTCTCGCCGGTGACGGTCCAGTTCCCGTCGGCGTCCTGCTCGCCGCGGGTGCGCAGCGCGGCCATGTCGCTGCCGGCGCCCGGCTCGGTGATGTCCATCGAGCCCCACGCCTCGCCGGAGACGATCTCGGCGATCTCGTCGGCGAAGCGGGTCTTCGTGATCACCCCGGCCTCGGGGTCGAACTCGCTGCTGTGCTCGAGGATCGAGTACAGCAGCATCGCCATCGCCATCCCGCCGTGGAACCCGTTGTGCGCGCACACCGACACGTCGCCGCGGGCGAACAGCTCGTTGGTCGCCATGAACACCAGGAACGGGGTGTTCATCCCGCCGAGCTCGCGGGGCAGGCACATGCCGTGCAGCTGCAGCTCGCGCAGCTGATCGAAGATCTGCTGCTGGACCTCGGGGAGCCTCACCTGGCCGTCCTTGAGGGTCGGGTGCTGGCGGTCGATCTCGGCCGCCACGGGGGCCACCTCGTTGGCCGCGAACTGCCCGACCATGTCGAGCACGTCGGCGTAGAACGCCTTCGCCTCCTCGGCGTTGGTGAAGCCGTCCGGGGCCCTGTAGTCGTACTCGGTGAGCCGCACCATCGGTTCCCAGTCGAGCCCCCGCTCGATGTAGAACCGCAGGTCCTCGTTGTCGCTGTAGAAGTTGGCCATCGCCGGCTCCTATCCGAATGGTCGGGTTCTGCCTACCATTTGTTAGGTAGCGGTCTACTGGACCCCCGAGGAGATGTCAAGCATTCATCGGGTTGTCGGACCACTATACCAAAACAGGGCGAACCGGCGCGGGGGAGTCAGGCGGCTCGGTCGCCCTGGCGTGCGCGCGGCGGCGGGAACGCGAAGCGCCGCGCCCAGGCATCGACCTCGGCCAGCGCCAGCGCCTCCTCCCCCCCCTCGACGTACAGGTCGAGGTCCCCGGCGCCCCACGGCGTGGGGGCCCCGAGCCGGACCAGCGCCCCCTCGGGGCGGAAGGTCCCGGCGCGCTTGTCCAGCACCCCGGAGACGACCCACGAGGGCTGGCCCGGCACCGTCAGGCGCAGCACGACGCGGATGGTGGAGCGGTCCAGGTGGCTCATCGAGATCAGCGTGGGAGTGGGCATCGCGTCCTCCTTGACGACGTTCGACGCTACCCACTCTACGACCCGAAATGGACAACCCCTGTCCAGACGATATCCGGGCGGCCCGCTCACTCCTCCATCATCGAGTCGTACATCCGGTTGAACTCTTTGATCGCGGCCATGTCCTCGTCCCAGGCCTCGTCCGGCGCCTTGCGCACCGTCACCATCGCCGACACCACGTCGTCGGGATCGCCCAGCACCAGCAGCGCGTCCCCCGCGGCCCAGCGGACCCGCGCCTTGGGATCGTCCAGGGCGTCCCGCAGCGCGGCCTTGACCTCGGGCGAGGTGATCCCGATCTCGATCAGCGCCCGCGCCGCCGCGGTCCGCTTGTAGGTGTTGTCCTCGTCGGCCACCGCCCGCGTCAGCGGCCCCACCGCCTCGGCCGCCGCGGGCCCGAAGCTCCCCAGCGCCTCCGCCGCCTTCTCCGGCGGCGTCAGCGAGCGGTCGTGCTCCAGCACCGCGACCAGGTCCGGGATCGCCGGGTGGGCCGCCTCGCCGATCGCCCCCAGCGCCTGGGCCGCGTTCTGGCGCACCCACGGCTCCGGATCGGTCAGCGCGGCCCGCAGGTCCTCCACCGCCGGGGCCGCCGCCGGCCCCTGCTGCTGCAGCGCGAACGCCGCCCACTGGCGCACGTCCTCGCTCTCGTCGTCCAGCGCCCGGGCCAGCGCGGGGACCACCTGCTCCGGCGGGGCCTCGAGGCGCCCCAGCGCCAGCGCGGCGTCGGCCCGCACGCCGGGCACGGCGTGCCCCGCCAGCGCCTCCAGCAGGTCCGGCGTGGCCGCCGGGCCGATCTTCTCCACCGCGCCCACCGCCTCGCTGAGCACCCCGTCGCGCCCCGCCGCGTCCAGCAGCGCCGGCACCAGCGGCAGGGCGTCCTGGCCCAGCTCCCCGGCGGCCCACGCCGCGGCCTCGCGCACCTCCTGGCGCTCGTCCCCCAGCGCCCGCTCGAGGGTGGGGATCGCCCGCGGCCCCGCGCCCCCCAGGGCCCGCACCATCTGGATCTCCACGGTCGCGTCCCGCTCCTTGCGGATCGCGCGGTCCAGCATCGGCACCGCCCGCTCGCCGTAGCACGCCAGGCCCTCGGCCGCGGCGCCACGGACCTCGGCGTCGGGGTCGGACAGCAGGCGCCGCACCGGCCGGAAGGTGTCCTTGCCCGGCGGCAGCTCGGCGAGCCCCGCCAGCGCATTGCGCCGCACCTCGACGCGCGGGTCGGACAGACCCTCGACCAGCGCCGCGCGGCCCGCCTCCCCCGCCCCGGCGAAGGCCACCGCCACGCCGTATCCATCCCAGCTCGGGGTGGCCAGCAGCGGCTTGCCGGCCTCCACCGCCGCGGGGAGTTCCTCCTCCGGGACCACCGCCAGCAGCGCCTCGAGCGCGTCGGAGGCGACCTCGGGGTCCTCCAGCGCGGCGTACAGCGCCGGCGCCGCCGCCGCCGCCGCGGGCCCCAGCTCCTCCAGCTCGTAGGCCGCCACGCGCTTGGAGTAGTCGGGCCCCTGCCCGAGCTCGGCCGCCAGCTCGGCGACCTTGTCGTCCACCACCGTCTCCGGGACCGGTGCCCCGATCTCCGCCAGCGCACGGTCGATCGAGCGCAGCACCCAGGCGCTGTCCTCGCCGGCGCGAAGCTCCAGCAGCACCGGCACCGCCGGCGCCGCCGCCTCGCCCATCGCGCCGATGGCGTCCACCACGTACGCCGCCGAGCCCGACCCCGCCTGGTTGGCCAGCGCCAGCAACAGGAACGGCAGCATCGGCGCGCCGAGCTCGCCCATCGCGTCCGCCGCGGCCGCGCGGGTGAACTCGTCGTAGTGGATCGTCAGCGGCACCAGGCGCTTGGCCGCCTCGTCCACCGGGGGGTCTATCCGCGCGGCGGCCCAGGCGGCGATCCCCTGGACCCGGCCCGGCTGCGGGAGCTGCCAGTCGGTGAGCGTCCACAGCGCCGGCAGCGCGTCGTCCCGCGCCGCGGGCCCCAGGTCCCCCAGGGTCCACAGCGCCGCCTCGCGGACCGCCAGCTCGGGGTCGTCCAGCGCCAGCTGCACCAGCACCGGCGCGGCCCCGGCCTGCGCCGCCAGCTCGGGGTGGTCGCCCAGCTCCTCCGCCGCCAGCCGGCGGTACTCGGAATCGGCGTGTTCGAGCGTCTCCACCAGGTTGCGCACCAGCCCCTCGTCGGCGGGCAGCGGCTCGGCCGCCAGCACCCCGACCTGGGCCCGCGCCGGCCACGCCACCACCGCGACCAGTAGCCCGGCCCCGATCGCCGCCCGAGCGAAGGCCCGACGCCCGCCTCTTCGACCGCCGCTCACTCGGTCCCCCCGGGATCGAGGCGAATCGTCACCGTCCCGCTCAGCGCCTCCCCCGGCGCGTCGGGCAGGCGGCCGCGCAGCGCGGTGGCCACGCAGCCCGTCAGCGCCGCGCCCCCGACGCCCGTGACCGCCTCCACCGTCAGCGCGCCCTCGGCATCGGCGGCCAGCGTGGCGGTCACCGTACCCGCCAGGCCCGGCTCCTCGGCCAGCGCGTTGCGGTAGCAGTGCTCGACGCGGGACGCCCGCCGCTCGGCGTGGGCGGTCAGCGCCGGATCCCCGCCGATCACCACGGCGCTCGGCGGGGAGTAGCTCGAGCCCCCGCCGAGCCCGGCCACCGCCCCATACCCGGCGCCGGAGCCGCCGCCACCGGTGCCGCCGTGGCCGAGCGTCGCCAGCCCGCCGAGCCCCTCGCCGGTGCCGCCGCCGCCGCGGCCGGTGCCCACCAACAGCCCACCCGTCCCCTGGCTCTCCGCCGCCGCGGCCCCCATCAGCCCGCCCCAGTCGGTGCCGTCGCCGACCATCTCGACGTCGCCGAACAGGTTGCCGGGCTCCGAGCCCTCCACCGAGCCGAGGAGCGCGAGGATCCCGGCCTGCTCGGCCAGCAGCCGGTCCCGCTGCCGCCGCTGCACGTCGCTGGCCCGGAGCCGGGACGCCCGCTCGCCGTCCGCGTCCAGGCGCAGGCCCAGCATCCCGTTGCAGTTCCCCGACGGATCGCAGGCCCGCAGCGCGTAGCGCCCCGCCACCGCGTCGACGCCCAGCTCCGCCCGGGTCTGCCCGGCGTCGACGCGCTGCAGCGCCGCGCCGTCACGCTCGACCTCGTAGTACGCGACCCGGTCGTTGTCCGTCGCCTCGCACCACGACAGCGTCAGCCGGCCCCCGTCGCCGTCGGCCTCGTAGGACGTCTCGAGGCTGCACCCGCCCTCGTAGCGCGGCGCCGTGACGTCCGCGGTGCGGATCGTCGCGACCAGCGGCGCCGACGCGTTGCCCGCCTCGTCCAGCGCCTCCACCGCCAGGGCGTACTCGGTGAACTCCGCCAGCGCCTCGACGCACAGCTCGCGCCCGTCGCCCGCGGCGAGCTCCGCGACGACCTCGCCGTCCCGGCTCACGCGGTAGCCGGTCACGCCGGCGCGATCCGCCGCCGCGGGCCAGGCCACGGTCAGCGACACGTCGCCGATCTCCACGGCCTCCAGCGCCGCACCCTCGCCCCACTCCGGCGCCTGCCGGTCCGCGCACCCGAGGCACGCGCCCCCGGCGGCCAGCGCCACCACCACGACCCACCGTCCGATCGCCATCCATTCCCTCCTGACGCGTCGGCAGCATCAACCCCGCGGGCGCGCGGCGCATTCCCGCGCCTGCTATCCTCGCGACCGCACCGCGCACCGCGATCCGGGAGGCCCACGCGTGCCCGACCCCGCCATCGTCGTCGAGGGACTGACCCGCGTCTACCCGCAGCCCAAGGGGCCGCCGGTGGTGGCGGTCGAGGACGCCTCGTTCCAGGTCCACCGGGGCGAGGTGCTCGGCCTGCTCGGCCCCAACGGCGCCGGCAAGACCAGCACGTTGCAGGTGCTCGCCACCCTGGCCCGCCCCACGGAGGGGCACGCCGCGATCTGCGGACACGACGTGGTCACCGCCGCCCAGGAGGTGCGCCGCAACCTGGGCTACCTGAGCAGCACCTCGGGCCTGCCGACGAGGTTGACCTGCCGCGAGAGCCTGCGGCTGTTCGCCCGGCTGCAGGGCGTCGCCGACCCCGACGCCGCCGTGGTCTCGGCCATCGAGCGCTTCGGCATCACCGAGTACGCCGATCGCTACGTCGAGGGGCTGTCCACCGGGATGCGCCAGCGGCTGCGGATCGCCTGCGCCGCGGTACACCGCCCGCCGGTGCTGCTGCTCGACGAGCCCACCGCCGGCCTCGACGTGGTCGCCGCCCACGACCTGCTCGGCGAGATCGGGCGGCTGCGCGACGACGGCGCCGCCGTGCTGTTCTGCACCCACGTGATGCAGGAGGCCGAGCGCCTCTGCGATCGCGTCGCGATCCTGTTCGACGGCGTGATCCGCGTGATCGGCACCCCCGCCGAGCTGAAGGATCGGGCCGGGGCGACCAACCTCGAGGACGCGTTCCTGGGGTTCGTGCGCGAATGAGGCGCGACCGTCCGGGCCGCGCGAGCGCGCAGAGAGCGCCCGTCCAGGGCGCCGAGGCCGCAGAGGGGGAGCGATGACCTGGCTGCGGCTCACCGCCGTGCTCACCGGGATGGAGCTGCGGCGGCTGTTCCGCTCCCAGGAGGTGTACCGCTACTGCCTGATCCCCGCCACGTTCGGGATGAGCGTGGTGATGGCGGTCTCGGTGCTGATCGCCTCGGCGCTGGTGGACCCCACGCGCACCGTCGCCGTCCCCCTCGACCTGCCCGACGAGCTGCCGCTCGAGGAGGCGCTGCGGTTCAAGGAGTTCGAGGTCGTGCGCGCCGCCGACCCCGAGGCGCTGCTCGACGCCGGCGAGGTCGACGCCGCGATCTCCGGCTGGACCGATGGCGACGGCATCGACGCCGCCCGGGACGTGGGCTACGCCACGCCGTGGCGCTGGCTCGTCACCGGCCGCGCCCGAGAGCGCCGCGACCACCGGCTGCTGGAGCGAGCCGCGGAGTACGCCGCCGACTGGGCGATGGAGGAGCGGGTCGCGATCGCCGGCGGCGACCCCGACGAGGTGCTCGCCCCGGCCACGATCAAGCTCGTCGAGGTGGACGAGGAGCCGGTTCGCTCCACGGGGGTCCGCACCGCGGCGTACAACCGCGCCTTTCCGCTGTTCATCCTGATCTCGCTGGCGTTCTTCCTGCACGCCACCGGCGGCCTCGGGGACCGCAACAGCGGGGTCACCGAGAGCCTGCTGACGACCCCCGCCGACACCACCTCGGTGCTGCTGGCGCGCGTGCTCTCGACGATGGTGATCCAGGTCGTGGCGATCGGGCTGATCCTGGGCAACATGACGGTATTCCTCGGGATGTGGGTCTTCGCCGAGGACGCCGCCGCCGGCTTCGAGGCGGTGCTCACCGCGGGCTCCACGCTGTTCCTCGCCGACGCGCTGCTGCTCGCCGCGACGCTGTTCGCTCCCACGGTCAAGGCCGCGATGAACTGGGGCGGCTTCGCCCTCGGCGGGCTGATCCTGGCCATGTTCCCCGGGATCATGGCCGAGGTGCCGGGGTGGATCCCGGTCTGCGGCGGCCTGCACGCCACCGGCGGCTGGGCTTGGCTCGTGGCGGGCGAACACCTGCTGCTCGGCGCCGGCACGCTGCTGCTCGCCGCGCGGCTGCTGGACCGCTTCCCGTCGTACAAGGCCGGCGGAGAGGAGCAACCCGGGTGAGGGGCGCCGTCGCCGCGCTGATCGGGGCCCAGCTGCGCTCGCTGCTGCGCCAGCGCGCCACGTCCGTCTCGCTGGTGCTGACCGCCCTGGGGCTCGGGGTCGGGGCCGGCCTGGTCCCGCTGCTCGACCTGGACATCGACTTCGACGTGGACGGCGACTCCGTGCCCGAGGAGGACGGCGCCGGCGAGCTGGTCCCCACGCGGCGGCTGTGTGGCTCGGAGTGGCTGGACCGCACCGCGCTGGAGGGGGAGCTGCCCCCGTGGGTCGAGTGGTCTTGGCCGTTCGTCCCGGTGGAGGACGCGCGGGTGCTGATCCGGGCCCA
>CAZOYV010000249.1:0-12761 GCA_964584075.1 uncultured Rickettsiales bacterium
GGTGGGATGAGGGCGGAGGTGCCGGTCTCAGGACCGGCCCTCCGCTACTCTACCGTGAGAACACTTCGCGCCTTTGCTCCCTTTGCGCCCTTCTCTTCAAAGCTCCTCGGCGAGGGCCGGGATCCGTTCGGCGGCGTAGGAGCCGTAGGGCGGGGTCAGGTCGCGGGGCCAGCTGACGCGCCAGACCAGCTCGCCGTCGCGGGTGACCTCGCTGATCCGCGAGGGGCCGCCCTGCAGGTCGATGCCGCTGGTGAACAGCACGGTGCCGCCGGGCAGCAGGTCGGCGTCGCCCCACGCGTAGTTGTACCAGGTGTCGTCGGCCAGCTCGCCGGGGTACTCCCACACGATCTCGGTGGTCCTCGCCGCCTCGTCGACGGCGTACTCGACGACCCGCGAGTAGCCGCGCGCCATCGGGCCGTTGTCGTACAGCAGCCACGTCCCGCCGGGGAGCCGCTCCAGGGCGTGGGCCTTGCCGAACCACGGGTCGGCGGCGTCGGGGTCGGGGGCGAAGTCGCCGCCCTCGCCGAGGACCCAGTGGATGTGGCCGTCGGCGCGGTCGATCTTGAACACCCGGTCCTGGCTGTAGGAGTTGACGTACAGTACGTCGGGATCCACCTGGGCGCTGTTGAAGTGGGTCCAGCCGATCATCGGGTCGACGTGCTCGGGATCGGGGGTCAGCCAGTCGAACGCGTTCCACTGCCAGGCCGGCTCGCCGTCCTCGTCGAGCAGGGTGATCAGGTCGCCCTCGACGTCCTGCTCGTGGTGCAGCAGGAACGTCAGGTAGCCGCCCTCGTCCAGCGGCCGGAACTCGTGGTGCATCGCCCCGTCGAGGGCCTCGGGGTCGAACGGGTCGTCCGCCGATGGCTGCTGGGGCCCCTCCCACCGCACGGCGCCGTCCAGCCCGACCGCCACGGCGCGCGAGCCCGGCGGCATCCCGCCACCGAGCAAGACCCGGTCGCCCAGCCAGTAGGTCGTCACGTCGGGGCGGCCGTTGCCGTCGGGGTGCTGGTAGTACCACACCACGTGCCCCTCCATGTCGAGCATCACCGCCCGCACCTCGGTGGCGATCCCGGCCACCAGGTTGGTCAGCGTCCAGCCGTCCTCGGCCCGCTCCTCGTCCCACGCCACGAGCTCGGCCTCCACCAGGTGCGATGGCAGCGCTGCAGTGTCGAACGCCAGCGCCTCGGAGCGCAGCTCGGTCCCGTCGGCGGTGACCGACACCGCCCACAGCGTGTAGGGGCGCTGCTGTCGCATCCCCACGACGATCACGTCGTGTTCGGTGACCAGCTCGTCGTCGCCGGTGCGGTGCGTGGCGGCGTCGCCCTCGCCGAACTCGACCCACGAGCTGGCCGGCTCGTCGGTGGTCCAGCGCACCACGCACGACACCGCACAGGCCGGGTTGTCCTCGACCGTCGCGGCCAGCGGCGCCGCCGAATCGTCGGTGGGGCAGCCGCCCGTCGCGGCACACAGCCACGCCAGCAGCAATCCCGCCAGGCTCGCCCTCGTCCAGCTCATCGCGTCGTCCCTCGCGACCATGGAGACCCCGGCAGGGTACACGGGTTACGCTCGCCGGGCCCGTCGTCGAGGACCGACAACGCCCCCGCCCGGGGCCCGGATCTTGCATCGACGTGCGGCGTCGACGGGCACCCGGGGAGGAGTCTGCGCGATGGGACTTGTCGTGATGCTGAGCCTGCTGCTGGGGGGGCCCGTGCCCGTCCCCGCCGATCCGGGCGGCTGCCAGTGTGGCCCGTCCCAGGTGCCGACCCCCGTCCCCGACTGGGACGACGACGACGGGGACGACGACGACTGGATCGACGACGACGACACCTCGGTGGACGACGACACGGGCGACGACGACGGCGGGCCACCGCCCTACACCGGCGAGATCGACCTGGAGAGCGCGGCGGTGTACGCCAGCTGCACCGTCACCGAGCCCGACCTGCCCGAGGTGCTCGAGGACGGCGCCGGCTGGTTCGAGTTCTCCATCGACCTGTCGGGCTGGGCCGAGATCGTGTGGATCGAGCTGCGCGACCAGCAGTCGGACTACTGCGAGGGCTACGACCCCGCCACCGGCGACCCCTGCACCTGGGCCGGCTTCACCCGCCCCGGCTGGGACATGGACAACATCGACTTCGGCTGGGACCCCGCGCTGGGGTTCTGGGACTACTGGGAGCTCACGCTGCCCTACGACGGCGACCTGGCCTACGCCGACGAGGAGGGCGCCTCGTGGTTCCTCTGCGAGGAGGCTGGCCTCTCGTTCGACACCTGGTTCTGCGCCACCGACCTGTACAGCGAACTGACCTACTGCACCCTGTTCCCGCTGGAAGCCTGGTAGGACAGCGGGGACGGAGAAGAGGGGGGGAGATGTTGCGCACCACCTGGATCTTCCTGGTTTCGGCGGCCCTGCTGCTGGGCTGCCCCGACACCGGAGACGACGTCCCCGCGGACGACGACGCCAGCGACGACGACGCGGGCGACGACGACGCCGGGGACGACGACGACTCGGACTGCACGGTGGACATGCAGACCGCCGAGATCACCGCGTCGTGCACCGAGACCGGCCCGGACACCGGCACCTGGACCTTCGACCTCGAGCTGGACTGCTGGGCCGAGAGCGCCTGGATCGAGGCCCAGTGGACGGACGGCGCCTGGGGCGCCGACTTCGACCCGGTGACCGGCGATCCCGCCGAGTGCGCGGGAGCCGGGGACATGGCTCAGGTCGACTTCGGCTGGAACGAGACCACGGGCTACTTCGACATCTGGACCCTCGAGGCCGGCTACGACCCGTCCTCCGCCGACCCCTGCGTGTTCCCGTTCTCCTGCGACCAGGCCAGCGACTTCCAGCCCTGGGCCTGCGCCTGCGACGCGGCCACAGCAGAATGCGAGTGCACCGAGGTGGGGGGCTGACCCCCCCCGACATTCCCAGGGAGGGCGGCGGAGGACTCGTGATCGCCGGGACAATCGCGGGCTACCGTTGCAGCAGCAGGAAGTGCTCCAGGTTGCCCTTCTTGGCGCCGGCGACGCGGCTGTCGGCCTGGCCCTGCAGCGTCAGGCCGAGGTCGGCGGCGAAGGCGACGATCCCGTCGATCGCGCGGGTTCGCACGACGGGGTCGTTGACCAGGCCGCCCTTGCCCACGTCGGCGCGGCCGACCTCGAACTGGGGCTTGAGCATCGCCACGATCCGGCCGCCGGGCCGCACCAGGGCGGCGACCGGGGGGAGCACCAGGCGCAGCGAGATGAACGACACGTCGATCACCGCCAGCGGGAACGGGGCCCCGGCGGCGGCGGGGTCGAGGGCGCGGATGTCGGTCTGCTCCAGGACGGTCACGCGCTCGTCGCTGCGCAGCCTCCAGTGCAGCTGGTTGGTGCCCACGTCGACGGCGACCACGGCGGTGGCGCCGCGGCGCAGCAGGCAGTCGGTGAACCCGCCGGTGCTGGCCCCCACGTCGAGGCAGCGCAGGCCGGCCGGATCGACGCCCAGGTCGTCCAGCGCCCCGGCGAGCTTCAGCCCGCCACGGCCGACGTACGGGTGGTCGGCGCCGCGCAGCCGGATCGCGGCGTCGTCGCGGACCCTGGTGCCGGGCTTGTCCACGGGGCGGTCGTCGACCAGCACGTCGCCGGTCATGATCAGCGCCCGTGCACGCTCCCGGGACGCGGCCAGGCCGCGCTGGACCAGCAGCACGTCCAGGCGCGAGCGGGGGATCGCCATGGCCGCGGGGCTCAGAACGGGAGCTCGTCGTCCGCCGGGCCGGACTCGCCGGGTCCCGGATCGTCGGGGTCGTCCTCGGGGGGCGCGTCGTCGTCGGCGGCCCGCGGGATCTCCTCGCCGGTCTCCATGTCGGCGGCGGTGACGGCGCCGTCCTCGCCCTCGGTCAGCACGGCGATCCGCTTCTCGGCCTCGTCGAGCTTGCGGGCGCAGTGCCGGCTGAGCCGGACACCCTCCTCGAACAGCGCCAGCGACTGCTCCAGGGCCACCTCTCCCTGCTCCATCTGCCGCACGATCTCCTCGAGCCGTGCCAGCGCCTCCTCGAACGACCGCTCCTCGTGCTCGGCCATGCCGCCTCCCTCGTCGCCGCGATTGTAGGGGAAGTGGGCCGCGCTGTCCCCGGTTCGCTCTTGAAACCGTCTCTCTACGGCAGGCAGACTGTAGGCGCGCGCGAACGTTCGCGCGGGTGACGAGCTTCGGAGGTGTCTTGTGCGCTGGCTGATCCCGCTCCTGCTCCTGATGCCCCTGGCCCTGTGGGGATGTGTCGACTCCGGCGGCACGATGGTCGCCCTCGACGACGACGACGCCGGGGACGACGACGCCGGGGACGACGACGCCGGGGACGACGACGCCGCCGACGACGACGCGGGCGACGACGACACCTCCGAGGAGTACTGGGCCAACGCCGAGATGGTGGTCCACTCCCCGCTGTCCGGCGACTTCGTGCCGCTGAGCGAGCCGATGCACCTGTGGGCCACGGTCTACGACGTCTACGGCGACGAGACCGACTGGGACGACATCCACTGGAGCACCGATCTGGACGACGAGTTCGAGTGGGTCGGCAGCGACGGCGAGATCGACGACTTCCCGGTCGGCCGCCACACGATCACGGCCAAGACCGAGCTGCCCAACGGCGACAAGCTGACCTACGCCGTCGGCGGCGTGCTGGTCCAGCACATCAACGCCGGCGTCTACACCGGCACGGTCAACATCAACATCGACATGGTGATCCAGAAGTACCCGGTGTCGGCCAACTGCGTCGGCAGCCTGGACTTCGTCGTCGACGCCTACGGCGAGTTCCTCGAGGGCTCCGGCTCCTGCATCGCCTCGGTGGTCGGCCTGTTCGACCTGCCGCTCGACCTGCTCGTCGACGGGGTGATGGACGGCGACGCCGTCGAGGGCAACATCTCGGTCTCCGTCGGGGGCTGGTTCGACCTGCCGGCGCCGTTCACCGGCGAGTTCCCCTCCGAGGGCGAGATGACCGGCTCGTTCGAGTACGACCTGTCCGGCACCACGGTGGCCGGCACGCTCGACGCCCACCGCGTGGCCCTCACCCCCTGACCCTCGCGCTCGCACGCATGGCCGCCCGCGCGGGTCCGACCCCGGCTGTGCTACCCTTCCGACAGAGCAGGAGAAGGCGCCGTGCGGACGCTGCAGTCGTGGCTGCTGGTGGGATTGCTCGTGGCCGTCGTGCCCGCGGCGGCCGCGTGGGCACGCGACGACGACGAACGGCGCGACGAATCCCCGGATCGCGACCGCGGCGACGAGGACGTTCCCCGCGGCGACCGCACCGAGCAGGAGATCCTGTTCGTCCCCCTGCTGAGCCTGGACCGCGAGTCGATCGACGCCGGGCGCGACCTGTCCCGCGAGCTGTACGTCGGCCTGGCCGAGCTGCCCCACCTGCGGGTCTTCCAGCTCAAGGACGTCCCCGAGGTGTTCGAGACCGACGCGGCGCTGTACATGCGGGGCTGCCCCCAGCACGAGGAGCTCGGCTGCCAGCTGGTGCTCGGCGAGAAGGTCGGCGCCGATCGCGTCGTCAGCGGCACGGTCGTCGAGGAGCGCGGGCTGCTCTCGATCTCGATCACGTTCCTGCACGTCGAGCTCGCCGAGATGGAGTACAGCTTCGAGGTCCGGCTCGAGTCCGGCGAGATCGACACCCTGGTCGAGGCCGTGGAGCTGACGCTGGAGGAGCTGGCCGACCCGTTCGACGCCGGCGAGGCGGTGGACGCGGCGGTGCTCGCCGAGCAGGAGCGCGAGGAGCTGCGCGAGAAGAAGGAGCGCGCCGCGATGCGCGTGCTGGAGCTGGTGCTCCCCGACACCGCGTTCGAGGAGCTGGAGAGCAGCCGCCGGATCCGCCGCCCCAGAGTCAGCTGGGCCGAGCTGCAGGAGCAGGAGGACTCGGAGCTGATCTCCACCGACTGGGAGGACGTCGGGCTGACCCGCACCCAGTACATGCGCTGGAACAACTCGCGCCGCGACCTCTCCGAGTGGAAGGCCCGCGAGGCCAACCACTTCCTGCAGCCGCTGATCGGCTTCGGCGTGGGCTACATGTTCGGGCCGATGGGGCTCGACTTCATCGGCAACACCGTGCTCGACCCCGACACGCTGGCGGTGATCGACAGCCGCTCGGTGCTGGCGCCCAAGCGCTCCAGCGGGTTCCACCTGGCCGCCACGCTGGGCTTCGGCGTCACGCCGCTGTTCGACTTCGAGTGCACCGGGTCGGTGTCGTTCTCGAGGCTGGCGGTGCTGCTCAACCGCTACGAGGTCGATCCCGACGACCCCGGCGCGCTGGTCCCCCCCCTGGTCCCCGCGGACAGCGAGAGCGAGATCCGGCTGTGGGGGCTGGCGTTCAAGCTGCGGTTCTTCCCCACGCCCCAGTGGCGGGTCAAGCCGACGATCGCCGGCGGCTTCGGGCTGCTGTGGTACCCCAACCTGGGCAACCCCGAGCGCTACGCCGACTTCCACGGTCCGTGGTACTACGCCCCCGCCGTGCCGTTCACCGACCAGATGCTGGTGATCGAGCCGGGGGCCGTGATCGAGCTGGGCAAGTACTTCTCGATCACCGCCGACGTCTCGGTCAACATCAGCGTGCGGTCCCCGGAGTCGCGCATGTTCGTGGTCGATCCGTACGCGGGCAACACCGCGCTGGACCCCTACGTCGAGGCCCCCACCGCGCCCAAGCCGGTGTACGTGCTGTTCCGCATCGGGGCGCAGCTGCGGCCGTTGCCGCCGCGCTTCCCCGAGCCCGCGGTCAAGGACGAGTTCGATGTCGGTCCATGACGGATTCCGGCTCCTGGCGCTGGCCCTCGCGCTGACGATCGGCGGCGCCCCGCTGTCGGGGTGCAACGAGGAGCAGCGCCAGCAGCGCGAGTACAGGAAGGCGGAGCGTCAGCGCAAGGCCGCGATGAAGGCCGTCTCGGAGCGGTCCGCGGAGTACATGCTGGCGGTACGCTGGCGTGACCACCAGGCCGCGTCCGAGTTCTACGAGGAGGTCGACGATCAGGTGGCCTACCTGGAGGCCTCGACCCGCCCCGGTGTCGAGCCCCGCGTCGTGGAGAGCTACACCATCGACTACGTGCTGGTCGACGAGAGCCGGGAGCGCGCCGAGGTGCGGCTGACGCTGCGCGAGGTCGAGCCCGCGACCCAGGTCCTCGAGACCCGCAACGACACGCTGCTGTGGTACCTCAGCGAACGGACCAAGCCCAAGCAGTGGTACCTGGTGCCGGTCGAGGTGCTGAAGCCGGAGTAACCGGGCGCGCGGCGGGGGACTAGAACGGGATGTCCTCGTCCTCGTCCTTGTAGGGGATCTCGCGCTCGGGCTCGCTCTGGGGGTCTCCCCCACCGCCGCCCCCGCGAGGCTCCGCCGGGCCGCGGCCGCCGTCGCCCTGGGGCCCGCGCCGGCCACCGCCACCGCCTCCCCCGCCGCCGCCGTCGTAGCCGCCGTAGTCGCCATCGTCGGGCGGGGGCGGGCCGCCGAAGTCGCCTCCGCCGCCGCGCCCCGAGCCGGAGCTGAGGAACAGCACCGAGCTGGCGACGATCTCCGTGGTGTAGCGCTTCTGGCCGCTGCGGTCCTCCCAGCTCCGGGTCTGGATCCGCCCCTCGATGTGCACCTGCCGGCCCTTGCTGAGGTACTGGCTGCACTGCTCGGCGAGGCGGTCCCAGGCGACGATCCGGTGCCACTCGGTGCGCGGCTCGCCGTCCTCCCCGCGGCCCCGCTCGCTGGTCGCGACGTTGAAGGTGGCCACCGGCTTGCCGCTGCCGGTGTATCGCAGCTCCGGGTCCCCGCCCAGGTTCCCCAGGATGAAGACCTTGTTGATACTCGGGCCCGCCATGGGCACTCCCTCCGCACGTTGGAAAGCACGTATCCTATCAGCCCCCATCGCCCCCGGCCACGCCCGATCGCGCGGGCGCGGCGCTTGACAGCGCGGCGCGCAGCGGCTTCGATCGTGGGAGGGGCCAGGCCATCGCCAGCGACGGGAGCGCTCGTGCTCGATCGGGTCCGCCTCGCCATCGTCCTCGCCGTCGTCATCGCGGCTTCCGCGGGGTGCACCGTCGGCTTCCAGGACCCCACCGGCGACGACGACACCACCGAGTCCGGCTCCCCGGTGCTGACCGACCTGGGGTACGAGGCCGACTACCGGCGCTTCAAGCTGGAGGCCACGTTCTCGTGGAGCGATCCGCAGAGCA
This sequence comes from uncultured Rickettsiales bacterium, assembly GCA_964584075.1. Classification (GTDB taxonomy): domain Bacteria; phylum Myxococcota_A; class UBA796; order UBA9615; family CAYRNR01; genus CAZOYV01. Next base: position 8,174 of record CAZOYV010000249.1, read on the forward strand.
ACGTGCGCGAGGGATCGTTCCACGTCTACCTCGACGGCGAGCTGCACGAGACCTACGACCTGCCCGACACCTCGGTGACGCTGCTGTCCGGCGACGGCGAGTTCCGCACCGACCTGACCCCGTTCACCGGGGACACCCCGGCCGAGCTCGGGCTCGAGCTCGAGGACGTCGACGGCAACCTCTCGGAGCGGCTCACCGGCGTGATCGAGCTCGGCCGGGAGTTCCACACCGAGCAGGAGCCCAACGACACGCCGGGCGGGGGCCAGCAGCTGGCCACGGTGACCCCGCCGGCCGCGATCGTCGGCGACCTGACGGAGCTGTCCGGCGAGGGAGACGGGGACTACACCGGCGACGTGGACTTCTACCGCTTCGCGCTGGAGCAGGGCGGAAACCTCGAGTTCACGCTGTACTGGCCGACCAACTACAACGACCTGGGCATGTTCCTGCTGCAGGCGGGTAGCCAGGAGCCGTGGATCGAGGCCGACGACCACACCCTCGAGCCGCCCGAGGAGATGGCCGCCCCGCTGACCTCCGGGACGAGCTACACGGTGGCCGTGGCCGGCTCCTCCGGCGAGCCGACCGGCTACGTGCTGCTGCTCGACGCCGAGTGACCGCGGGGTCCCCCGTCCCGGCCCGCCCGGCGGGACGTGCCCGCCGCCCCACTTTCCCGGTACAATCCGCCTCTTGCTCCTCCCGGAGGGACCCACCATGAGCGAGTCGCGTGCGGCCGTGATCCTGGCGGCCGGCCAGGGAACCCGGATGAAGTCGTCGCTGGTCAAGGTCCTGCACCCGGTGGCGGGGCGGCCGATGCTCCGCTGGGTCGTCGACGCGGCCCGCGAGGCGGGCTGCGATCCGGTCGTGGTCGTCGTCGGGCACCAGCAGGACGCCGTGCGCGCCGCGCTGGCCGACGTCCCGGGGGTGGTGTTCGCCGAGCAGCGGCGGCAGCGGGGGACCGGCGACGCGGTGCGCTGCGCGGGCACCGCCCTGGACGGCGTCGAGGGCACCGTCGTGATCCTGCCGGGGGACGTGCCGTTGCTGCCCGGCGGGGCGCTGCGGACGCTGGCCGAGGCGCGGCAGCAGGCCGCCGCGGCGGTGACGGTGCTGACCGTCGAGCTCGACGATCCGGGCTACTACGGCCGGGTCGTGCGCGAGCCCGGCGGTGGGTTGCGGGCGATCGTCGAGGCCCGCGACGCCGACGCCGGGGTGCTGGCCGTGCGGGAGATCAACACCGGCGTCTACGCCACCGACGGTGCCGCGCTGTTCGGACGGGGCGACGACGCGGGGCTGCTCGCGGCGCTGGACACCGACAACGCCCAGGGCGAGCTGTACCTCACCGACATCATCGCCGCGGCCGTGGCGCGCGGCCGGGGCGCCACCGCGGTGGTGCACCCCGAGCCCGACGACGTGATCGGGATCAACGACCGGGTCGTGCTCGCCCGCGCCGAGCAGATCCGGTTCGCCCGCACCGCCGCCGCGTGGATGCGCGCGGGGGTGACGATCCACGCCCCGGACACGGTGGCGATCGAGGCCGGCGTCGCGCTGGCGCCCGACGTCGAGCTCGGCCGCGGGGTCGAGCTGCGCGGGGCGACCACGGTCGGCGAGGGCGCCGTGATCGACGCCGGCGCGGTGCTCACCGACTGCACCGTGGAGCCAGGCGCGCGCGTGGGGGTCGGTTGCGTGCTGCAGCGGGCCGATATCGCCACCGGCGCGCAGCTGAAGGCCTACACGGTGATGCACGGCGTCGACGAGAAGGACCCCGCGGCGTCCGGGGACGCCCAGCGCGTGCGGGTCGGCCGCGACGCGCGGATCGGCCCGTTCGCCCACCTGCGCCCGGCGACCACCCTCGCCGCCGGGGTCCACCTCGGCAACTTCGTCGAGACCAAGAAGACGACGATGGGGGAGGGGGCCAAGGCCAACCACCTGGCCTACCTCGGCGACGGCTCGATCGGCGCCCGCAGCAACGTCGGGGCCGGCGTGATCTTCTGCAACTACGACGGGGTGAACAAGAGCCGCACCGTGATCGGCGAGGACGCCTTCGTCGGCAGCGACTCGCAGCTGGTCGCCCCGGTGCGGGTCGGCGACCGAGCCTACGTCGGCAGCGGCACCACGCTGACCCAGGACGTCGAGGACGGCGCGCTGATCGTCACGCGCGCGCGCCCCAAGAAGATCCAGGGGGCCGGCGACCGCAAGCACGAGCAGGCCCAGCGGATGAAGGCGATCCGGTCCGGGGGCAGGGGCGAGCCGAGGTGACGGCGCTGGATCTGTCCGCGCTCAACGAGCCCCAGCGGGAGGCGGTGGAGCACGCCGCGGGGCCGCTGCTGGTGTTCGCCGGGGCCGGCTCGGGCAAGACCCGGGTGCTGACCTACCGCCTGGCCCACCTGATCGACCGCGGGCTGGCGGCCCCGCACCAGATCCTGGCGGTGACCTTCACCAACAAGGCCGCCGGCGAGATGAAGCGCCGCGTCGGCGAGCTGCTGGGCGGCCGCGGCGGCGAGACCTGGGTCCACACGTTCCACGCCGCCTCGCTGCGGATCCTGCGCCGGGAGGCGCCGCACCTGGGGATGGAGCGCTCGTTCGTGATCTACGACGAGCGCGATCAGATCGAGCTGATCAAGGCGGTGCTCAAGGAGCTCGATCCGTCGCGCCGGGAGTCGCCGTCGCGGGTCCGCGCGTGCATCGAGGCGGCCAAGCGCTCGGGGGTCCGGGCCGAGGACTACGTCCGCGAGCGCCCGCTGGGGACCACGGGGCTGGTGGCCCGGGCCTACCTCGAGTACGACCGCCGGATGCGCCAGAGTGGTGCGGTGGACTTCTCCGACCTGCTGGCGCTGACGGTGCGGCTGTTCGAGGAGCACGAGGACGTCCTGGCGCGCTACCGCGAGCGGTTCCACCACCTGCTGGTGGACGAGTTCCAGGACACCGACCACCAGCAGTACCGGCTGGTGCGGATGCTGGCGGCCCCCCGCGACAACCTGTGCGTGGTGGGCGACGACGACCAGTCGATCTACAGCTTCCGGGGCGCGCTGGTGGAGAACATCCGGGGCTTCGCCGACGACTACCCCGAGGCCAAGGTGGTGCGGCTGGAGCAGAACTACCGATCCACGACCGCGATCCTCGACTCCGCCTCGCGGGTGGTCACCCGGGGGGGCGGGGGGGCCGAGTCCAAGCAGCTCTGGACCGCCCGCGCCGAGGGCCGCGCGCCGGGGCTGGTGGTGGCCAGCGACGAGGCCGACGAGGCCCGCCGAGCCGCCGAGAAGGTGGCCCGCGTGCTGGCCGCCGGCACGCCGGCCCACGAGGCGGCGGTGCTGTACCGCACCAACGCACAGTCCCGCGCGCTGGAGGAGGCGTTCCTGCGCGCCGACATCCCGTTCGTGCTCGTCGGCGGGATGCGGTTCTACGAGCGCCGCGAGATCAAGGAGGCGCTGTCCTACCTGCGGCTGCTGATCAACCCCCACGACCGCATCGCGTTCGCGCGAGCGGTGCGGGCGCCGGCCCGGGGGATCGGCGCGCAGACGGTGGCCAAGGTCCTGGCCATCGCCGCCGAGCGCGGCGGCACGATCGAGCGGGCCCTGGCCGCCGCCGCGGGGGAGGGCCGCGTGGGCAAGGCGCTGGCCACCCGGCTGACCCGCTTCGCCGAGCTGATCGCGGCGCTGCGGCGGGAGGCCGAGGGCCAGCCCGCGGCGGACGTGGTCGCGCTGGTGCTGAAGCGCAGCGGCCTGCTCGACGCCTACGCCGGCGACGAGAGCCACGAGGGCCAGCAGCGCCAGGAGAACCTCCAGGAGCTGGTCCGCGCGTTCGCCGAGCAGCCGCTGCCGCCGGGGCTCGGGGGCGTCGCCGAGATGCTGGACCGCACCGCGCTGGTCGCCGACGTCGACGACCTCGGCGAGGGCACCGGGACCGGCGGGGCCGCCGGCGGGGCCGGCGACGGCGGGCGGGTCAGCCTGATGACGATCCACGCCGCCAAGGGGCTGGAGTTCTCGCTGGTCGTGCTGGTCGGCCTCGACGAGGGGATCTTCCCCAACAGCCGCGCCGCGGTGAACCGGGCCGGGCTCGAGGAGGAGTACCGGCTGTGCTACGTCGCGCTGACCCGCGCCAAGGACGAGCTGGTGCTGTCCCGCGCGCGCCGGCGGATGCTGATCGTCGAGCGCGGGGGCCGCTCGTTCCAGACCTGGCAGAACACGCGGCCGTCCCCGTTCCTCGCCGACCTGGTGGGCGAGCGCGCGGTCCGGGCGCCGGCCCTGCGGCCCAGCTTCGGGTCCCGCCGCTCGTTCCACGCCCCGCGCCACGCCCCGCCGCGTCCGCCCGAGCCGAAGCCGATGGCGGCCCCGCCGGAGGTCGAGGGCGACACCGTGGTGGTCTACGAGGAGGTCGACGAGGTCACGCCCCGGCCGGGCACGCGGGTCCGCCACCCCCGGTTCGGCGAGGGCGAGATCCGCCGCGTCGAGGGCACCGGCCACTCGATGAAGTTCACCGTGTTCTTCCCGCGAGCAGGCCTCAAGAAGCTCGTGGCCCGCTGGGCGAATCTCCAGATCATCGGCTGAGAGCTTGTGAATCTATCCCCTCCCGTCGCCTGAGCACCGCATCATCCCCG
>CAZOYV010000250.1:0-2484 GCA_964584075.1 uncultured Rickettsiales bacterium
GCGGCTCGTGGGTTCAGCCCGTGCCTCCTGGTACTTGGGGGGCGGATCGGGCGCTAGGTGCGAATCGATTTCATACTGATGGTGGCGGGCTTCACTTCCCGAACAGCTTCTCCAGCAACGCCCCCGTCGACCCCACCCGCTCGAACCGATCGCGCGGCAGCAGCTGGAACTGCTCGTCCCCGCCGCGAACGCTCCGCAGCTCGTCCAGCGGCGGCAACGAGTAGCCGGGGGTGTCGCCGTACCACAGGTAGCGCAGCTCCAGCCGGTCGGGGGCCTTGGCGTCGTCGATCTCGACCCACACCAGGCAGCCCTCGGGGCGGTCGGCCAGCGTCGACGGCACCGGCACGTGGGGCACGTCGGCGCCCCTCGGCGCGCTGAAGATCGCCACGTGGCGGCTGGCCTGGTCCGAGTCCATCAGCAGGGTGTAGCCGGCGTCGTCGGCCTCGGCGCGCAGCACGTCGATGCGCTTGCCGCGGCGCCACGCCTCCTCCATCAGGTCCGCCACCACGCGCTGCTCGAGCATCCGCTCGAAGAACCCGCGCCGCCACATCCGGCGGGGGTCGTCCCCCGCGGGCAGGTCGGGCTCGGTCCAGGCACCCCACTTCTGCTTGGGCGCGCGGGCGGGGGCGCTGCGCCGCTCCCGCGGTGGGCGGGTGGCCGCGGCGTCGATGTTCTGTGGCCAGCTGCTGCCGTCGCGCAGGATGTCGAGGACCACGTCCACCGAGGTCGGGCCGGGGTCGATCCGGGCCTGGTACGAGCGGCCCCCGACGAACACCCCGGCCGGCCACGGGAGCGCGCGCAGCAGGCGCACGAGGTCCCGGCCGCGTTCGTTGGTGGTGACCATCACGGTGCTGTCGTCCGGGACCATCACGCGCAGCGCGACGTCGGGGTAGCGGGACTCCACGCGGCGGGGCAGGAACCCGACGTCCTGGCCGCGCCCGTCGAGGATCACCAGCTTGTGGGGACCGATCTCGTGCAGGACGTGCTCCTGCTCGAAGACCAGCGCGTCGGCCGCCGTCTCGCGGGCGACGTGCTCCGCGATCAACGTGCGGTCCTCGTCGGTCAGCTCGTCGCTGTCGGCGACCCGGCGCAGCACGTCGGCGCGGCCGCGTCCGATCAGCGACGCCAGCAGCGTGTGGCACGACCGGACCCAGTCGTCGTCGGACTCCTTGCCCTCGGGGATGCCCAGCAGGCGATCGACGTGCGGGTCCTCGATCTGGAGCACGCGGGTGGCGAGGCAAGGGGGGCGGGCCTCCTCGGGATCGTGGAGGAACGAGACGCCGCTCAGCTCGCCGACCTCGTCCAGCAGGGGCTGCCGGGTGTTGTGGTGATCGACCCAGGTGACGCCGGTGTCGGTGGCCAGCAGCTGGCGCACGGCGCCGATCGCCGGGGGGCGGACCGGGACGTTGCCGATCAGCACCTCGCTGACCGACAGCCCGGCCTGGATCCTCTCGGCGAGGGCCTGCAGGTCCCCCGCGATGCGGCGCGCGCCGGTGAAGCGGAGCTCCGCGTCTCCCCCCTTGGCGCGCAGGAAGATGCAGGCGGTGACCATCCCGTCGATGTCGCCGTGCACGAAGATCACCGGCCTGGGCTGTTCCCACTGCAGGTCGCGGATCGAGACGAACGCGTCGTGTTCCATGGGGGGGCCTCCCTCTCGTCGATGTCCCCGATGGGTGGAGATGCGATGGTAGCACCCACATCGCGCCGGGTCAGTACGGGGGAATGAAATGGCAGGCCGGGATGTCCCGTAGGGAGAACCGAGGCCGCGGAAACGCCCGCCGGCCTGCGGAAAGGGACGCCGATGAGTCGCTTCGACCAGCTCAAGGAAACGCTCGACAAGGAGTTCTTCAACCTGGAGGACCACCCCGACCTGGACGAGGACCAGAAGGTCGCCCGGGTGATCAACGTCTGCTCCGCGTCGGCCGCCGCGATCGCGATCCAGCCGGTGCCGATGGCCGACTTCGCGCTGCAGCTGCCGGTGCTCGGCTACATGGGCTACAAGATCGGGCGGATGCGGGGCGTGGACGTCCGGGAGCACGACGCGGACCGCCTCGTCGGCGAGATGCTGGCCACCGTCGGGATGGGCTTCGCCGGCCGCCAGCTGGTGATCGGGCTGTACAAGACCGTGGTGCCGTTCTGGGGGGCGGTGACGACGTTCCCGCTGGTCTACGCGCTGGTGTACGCCACCGGCAAGGTGATGGACTACTACTTCAAGGCGACCGCCAACGGCGAGGAGGTCGACCGCGACGAGCTCAAGCGGGTGTTCGAGCGGGCGGAGAAGGAGGGCGCCGCGAAGGGCAAGAAGGCCCAGCAGGACCGGGATCTCGATGCCCTCAAGAAGGTCGCCCGGCGGGGCAAGAAGGCCGAGAAGAAGACCGAGAAGAAGACCGCGAAGAAGTCCAAGAAGAAGGCCGACGAGAAGGCCGACGAGAAGGCCGACGAGAAGGCCGCGGAGAAGGCCGAGAAGAAGGCTGCGAAGAAGGC
>CAZOYV010000250.1:2584-12156 GCA_964584075.1 uncultured Rickettsiales bacterium
AGAAGGCCGACGAGAAGGCCGCGGAGAAGGCCGAGAAGAAGGCTGCGAAGAAGGCGGCCCCCAAGAAGAAGGCGCCCAAGAAGAAGGCCCCCAGGAAGCAGGCCAAGAAGGACGAGGACGCCTAGCGCGCCTCGCGAGAACAGAGCGCCGATCAGGCCTAGTCTCCGGGCGGCTCGTCGTCGATCTCGATCAGGTCGACGACGTCGATCTCGTCGGCCTCGATCACGTCGGGGTACTCGTCGACCTGTCCCAGGCGGCGGCGCTGGATCTTCTCGGGGACGTCGGTGTAGGCGTCCCAGCGGTCCAGCTCGAACTCGATGGGCGCGTCGAGGCCCTCGTACCAGATCGTGTAGCCGGTCTCGCCGTCGGTCTCGATCACGATGTGGCCGTTGGCCACGTGCTGGCTCCTGCCGGTGTGGGGGTGGGGCCCCTCGAAGCGGTACCCGTCCACCAGCTCGGTCTGGAAGATCTCGCTGCCCGTGGGCCAGCCGGTCCAGAAGTTCTCCCAGCCGAGGATCCGGCGCACGGTGTACTCGTTGGGGTGGTGGTGGCCCTTGCCGCACGAGATCATCGCGACCTCGGGGCGCAGGCGCTGCAGCAGGGGCGTGTTGGTCGACCACTGGGAGCCGTGGTGGCTGACGCGCAGCACCTCGATGTCGCGCAGCGAGTCGTGCATCGCGCTCTCGATGTCGTGGTAGAAGTTGCCCCAGCTCTTGTGGAAGTAGCCGCTCTGGTCCCCCGCCACGAAGAAGTCGAACTTCTTGAAGTGCACGATGATCGCGATGCTGAAGTCGTTCTGGCTCGTGGAGGCCTCCCAGCGGCGCTTGATCACGCGCCCCTCCATGCCGTCCACGCCGGCCGCGACGGACAGCACCTCGACCCACACGTCGTCCCCGAGGTCGAGCTGCCGGTCCGGCCCCAGCTGGTCGTAGCGCAGCTTCTCGCGCGCGACCTGCTTCTCCTCGACCCAGGCGGCGTAGACCCCGTCGAGGTTGCCGGCGGCGTCGTAGTCCAGGCCGGTGTCGAGCAGCGTGCCGATCCGGATGTTCATCGCGTCCCACAGGTAGAACACGCCGCTGTCCTTGCCGTCCTTGGGCCAGCCCATGTGGTCCTTGTGGTAGTGGGTCCCGATGAAGTAGTCGATGTCCAGCGTCGGCCGCGTCGGGGGGCCGTCGTCCAGCCGCTTGCGCAGGTACGGCTCCACGGTGTCGCGGGCCTCGTTGCCCTCCTTGGAGGTCTCGCCGAGGTCGACCATCAGCACCTTGCGGTCGCCGCCGGCGTCCTTGGGCGTCTCGATGATCGTGCAGTCGCCCTGCCCGACGTCGACGATGTGGATCCGCATCCACTCGGGCCGGGGCTCGGGGCGCGGGACTTCGATCGGCCGGGGCGCCGGCGTGGCGCCCCGGCCGGCGTCGGCGGTGGTCGTGGCCGGGGCCGGGTCGGGGTCGGCGGGCGGCTGCTGGGAGCCCGACGTGGAGCTCGCCGTGGTCTGGGTCGCCCTGCACGCGGTCAGCGCCAGCAGCGCGGCGAGGGCCAGCCAGGGTGGTCCGGGGCGGGCCAGCCTCATCGTCCGTCTCCCCGGCCGTCGCGCCGGCGCCGCGCGGCCCACAGCCCCAGCGCGGCCAGCAGCGCCAGCCCCGCGCCCGGCGCGGCGGCGCGGGCGTCCAGCCGGCAGCGGCACGCGGGACCGTTGTCCGGCCAGTCGATCTCGTCGCTCACGCACTCGTCGGCGCTGCCCGGCGTGCCGTAGTTGCAGTCCTCGGGGGTGACGGTCAGGTAGCACTGCGAGAACGCCGCCTCGCACCAGCGCTCGACGTTGTCGTTGTCCCCGGCCGGGTCGTCCCCCTCCGGGAAGAAGATCCGCGAGTGCCCGTCGCGGATCCCCTCGCGCTCCATGTCGTAGATGATCCGGTCGACCACGATCTCGTTGCCCTGCCCGTCCGGACAGGTGATCTCGAGCAGCTCCTCGGCGCTGTTGGTGAAGCTGATCGTGTCGTAGATCCGCTCCCCGTACTCGCAGCCGCCGTCCTCGGCGCTGTCGTCGTCGCCGGCCACGCCCGGGGTGATGCACTCCTTGTACGACCAGACCTGCAGCTCGTGGGCCCCCAGCGGCACCGGGTCGCCCTCGGCGCCGAAGGTGTACTCCCGCACCGAGCCGGGGTCCTGGTCCCCGTTCTCGTCGCGCTTGAACTTGCGCAGCGTGCACAGCTGCAGCTCCAGGTCGCGGTCGGTGAGGTTGACGATCTCGAACCACTCCGGGGTCTCGGCCGGGGCGATCATCAGCTCGGTGAAGCACAGCTCGCCGCCGGCCGGCCAGTCGTAGGTCAGGCACTCGCCCATCGCGTCGGGCGTGCCGGTGCAGGGGTCGTCCGCGGCGTTGAGGAACGTCGCGTCGGGCGGGGGCAGGCACCAGTGGTCCAGGTCGTCGTTGTCGTTGCTGTCGTAGAACTCGTCGCCCAGGTTGACCGAGCAGCCCTTCTGCGGGCAGCCGTCCTCGAACTCGCGCCAGTCGTACGGCGCCGCGTCGATCACGGTGTTGCCGCAGATCACGTACAGCCACTCCAGCGTGTCGTTGTTGAACGACAGCGTGCCGAACTCGTGGTCCGCGGGGACCGCGCAGCCCCCCGCGCCGTCGCCGACGACGCAGTCGTGGCTCTTGGCCAGCAGCACGTGCTGCCCGGCGGGGACGACCAGCGGCGCGTCGACGACGTGGTCGTGCCAGTCGGTGCCGGCGTCGAACGGATCGGCGCTGGGCCCCTCGCGCAGGGTGCAGCCCTGCAGGTCGACCGCGTTGACGCCGTACAGCTCGAACCACTCGCGCGTGCTCGACGTCGCCGGCGGCGCGATCATGATCTCGCTGATCACCACGTCGCCGGGGTTCTGCGCCCGGGCGTCGCCCGCGGCCCAGACCAGGCCGAGCGCGACCAGCGCGAGCCCGGTGCGGCGCCAGCGGCCGCTAGAACCGGAACTCGAAGCCACCCCAGATGTGGCCATACCATTCCTCCTCGGACAGGTCCGCCTGTTCCTCGTCGGCGTCGGTGTCCAGACAGGTCCCGTTCAGCTGGGGGACGCCGGCGTTGCGGCAGTCCTCGTACCACTCCGCCCGCGGATCGGACAGCGTCCGGCCCAGCGAGCCGCGGATCTGGAACTTGACCCGCGGGTCCGGCGCCCGGCCGATCTTCTGGTCCAGCTGCAGGTACATCACGATCCACTTGCCACCCCGGGACCCGTGGACGTCCTCGTCGCCGACCTTGAAGCGGGTCGTGACGGTCGTCAGCTTGCCGGGCTTGACCCGCGCCTTGACCCAGAAGAAGTTGCCGACCTGGAACCACGGCTCGCAGGGGCCGTCGCCGTCGGCGCGCGGGTAGAGCTTGCCCACGTCCTCGTACGAGCGCTGGTAGTACAGCGTGATGTGGGTCCGCGGGATGTAGTACACGTCGGCCTGGACGCCGAACTGGGTCTTGGCCCCCGCGCCGTCCTCGATCTCCTCGTCGGGGATGTCGCCGAGGCTGACGCTGGGGTCCACGAAGAACAGCTCGAGGTCCTCGGAGCCGCCGTACACGCGGCTGCGGCCGTTGTGCAGCAGGTCCTTGTTGGTCCAGCGCACGTAGCCCCCGAAGCGCAGCTGCTCGGTGGGCGAGACGTCGAGCTTGCCGTACAGCCGCGAGTTCCAGGTCTGCAGCGAGTGACGGCGCCACAGGTCCGCCATCGCCCGCACCTGCAGCCAGTCCAGCGGCATGACCCAGCCCTTGAACCGCCACCCGGTCTCGTCGCTGGCCCGCAGCCCGCCGTACAGGTCGTCGGCGGCCACGCCGCGGGCGTGGGGGTTGTCGTACGCGGTGTCGTAGTGGCGGAACACGAAGTCGAGGTCGTAGCGCGGCCGCGCCAGGTTGACCTGGACCAGCCCCGCGTTGCCGTGGTTGTCGTTGTGGGCGTACTCCCCGGACAGCGTCATCAGGCCCAGCGCCAGCCGGCCGTCGATGCCCACCGCGCCGAAGTAGTCGCGGTTGGGGATCCGGTAGCGGAATCGCCACTCCTGGTTGTCCGGCACGCCCTCGATCACGGTCTTGTCGATGTGCGCCACGTAGCCGGTGACGCCCACGTGGCTGCGGCTGTTGATCCGGAACGTGACGTTGCCGCCGACCAGGTCCTCGCGGTACGCGTTGGGCAGCGTGACCCAGCCGACCTTCTGCAGCGTGCCGTCCCGCCCGTTGATGTACACCCGCGGGGAGACGTCCTCGTCCGACTCGCAGACCGGCAGGCCCAGGTGGTACTGGTACAGGTCGTGCAGCCGGCTGGAGCCGAACACCGTCATGTCCAGGCTCGAGCGCCCGAACCGGATCGCGGTCAGCCGCGCGGCGCCGCCGAACAGCCGCTGGGGCGAGTTGTAGTCCCCGAGCATCCCGTAGCTGTTGCTGGTCTGGGTGATCGACAGGTCGCGGTACCAGCCGTGGGGATCGGTGCGGTCGGTGACGTCGAAGGTCAGGCGGCGGCCGAAGCCCACCGAGTAGGTGCCGGCGATGCCGGAGCCGTCGTCGTGCTGGGCCGAGACGTAGCCCTTGTCGAGCACGAACGCCGGCGTGCCCCAGCGGACGCGGAAGTCGCGGGACCCGGGGTCGTAGACCGCGCTGGCGGTGTCCTCCTGGATCAGCGCCTGGATCCCGCCCTCGAGCCAGCGGTCGACCGTGACCCGCCCGCGGACGTACGAGTCGGGACCCTTGCCGTAGCCGAGGTCCTCGATCGAGTGGGTCTTCTCGGCGTGGTCGTCCTCGATCGGATCGTCCGGCGGCTCGAAGCCCCGCCCGAGCTTGAACTGCACCAGCCCGTGGATCGGGACCTGGGTCTCCACCGGCGGCAGGTTGATCACGAACGGGCGGATCTGCTCGAAGACCGCGTCCCCCACGCCGGGCAGCTCGATCAGCTGCCACTCGGCCTCGAACGGGCCGACCTCCTCGCGGTGGCGCACGATCGCGTCGGCGGTGGTCCGCGAGATGCCGGGCAGGTCGTACAGCTCGTCGCGGCTGGCGGTGTTGACGTCGAGGGGCTGGTCGAGCAGCTCGAGCAGGGTCTCGAACTCCTGCTCCTCGAGCAGGCCGGCGTAGTACAGCTCGAACAGGTCCTCCTCGCCCTCGATGTAGATCGCGGTGCTGTAGTCGTACGCCGCCGCCGGCCGGGGCAGCAGCCACGCCAGGACCAGAGCGGCCAGCGGCCACGCGCGCGGGGAGGGGAGGTGATGCGGTCGCGGATCACTCACTGCGGGCCCACAGCTCCTCGAAGGCGGACTCGAACCGGCCGGCGAGCTGCTCGTCGGTGATCCGCATCAGGTTCTCGTCGTTGAGCGTGTCGGCCGACTCGGTCCAGTTGTACGAGCCGGTCAGCACCATGCGGCCGTCGATCACCGCGAACTTGTGGTGCATGATCCCGCCGCTGGGGTTGGGCGCCCAGCGCACCGGGACGCCCTCGTCCTCCAGCGAGTCGTACACCGCCTGGTTGACCACGTTGCCGCTGTCCGCGGACCAGGGGTCCATCACCAGCTTGACGTCGACGCCGCGGTAGGACGCCTCGAGCAGGCGGTCGCGCAGGGTCGTGTCGGTGAAGGTGTAGACCGCCGCGTGCACGGAGGTGCCGGCGGCGTCGAGCTCCTCGACGATCAGCTCGCTGCAGGCCCCGTCGGGGCTGAAGCACACGTCGTTCGAGGTACAGCCGGCCAGGAGCGACAGGGCGGCGAGCCACCAGGGAAGGTGTCGTAGTCGGGATCGGTCGTCCATCGGTACCCGCGCTGTCGATCGAGTCGAGACCGCCATGAGTACCCCAAGATATCAGATCCGGAGCCCGCGCGTGGGACCGCGTGCGCGACGATCGGGTCACATCAGCGAGCCGAACAGGATCGAGCAGATCACCACGGTGGCGACGACTCCGACGAAGTCGGCGGTCAGGCACGCCGCGATGGTGTGGCGCAGCCTGCTGACCTGCACCGCGCCGAAGTACACCGCCACGACGTAGAACGTGGTCTCGGTGGAGCCCTGCATCGTCGACACCAGGTAGCCCAGGTAGGTGTCGGGGCCGTTGGTGTTGACCACCTCGCTCATGTAGCCGAACGCGCCGGAGCCGGACAGCGGGCGCAGCAGCGCCATCGGCAGCGCCTCGGCCGGCATCCCCAGCGGCGTCAGCAGCGGCGAGATCCCCCTGGTCAGCAGGTCCAGCGCGCCCGAGGCGCGGAACATCCCCACCGCGACGAGGATCGCCACCAGGTAGGGGATGATCTTCAGCGCCACGCCGAAGCCCTCCTTGGCCCCGTCGATGAACGACTGGTAGATCTCCAGCCGCGCCTCGCGGCCGGTGAGCTTGTCCACCAGCTGCACGGCGAGGCCGTAGCCCAGCATCGTCAGCAGCACCATCGGGATGACCCACGGGCTGACCTGCTCCAGCACCGTGGTCAGTCCGCCGGTGTAGGCGGTCTGGCCCAGGGCGAGGAACAGGATCACCTGGGTCAGCCCGAACGAGATCAGCAGCGCGATCAGGACCCACGACGCGATCTGCCAGCCCAGCCCGACGGCCTGCCCGGCCACGCTGGCGTCGACCCCCTCTACCACTGCCTCGTCCCCGTCCCCGTCCTGTTCTGCATTCCTCCGCCGCAGCGCCTCGCGCTCCTCGGGGGTCTCCTCCTGCCAGCGCAGCCCGGGGATCCGCTGGAACAGCTTGGCGGCGAGGATCGCCGCGCAGGTCGAGCAGAACGTGGCGAACCAGGTGGGCAGGATGATCCCGCCCACGTCGTGGGACTCGGCCGCGTGTCGGATCGCCATCACCCCGGTGGGCAGCAGCGTGACGTTGCTGGTGTTGATCGCCAGGAACAGCGCCATCGCGTTGGTCGCGGTGCCCTGCCGCGGGTTGAGCTTGTCCAGCTCCATCATCGCCTTGATCCCGAACGGGGTCGCGGCGTTGGCCAGCCCGAGCATGTTGGCCGACATGTTCATGATCATCGCGCCCATCGCCGGGTGGTCGGCGGGCACGTCGGGGAACAGCCGGATCATGATCGGGCGGATCAGGCGGGCGATGACGCGGAGCAGCCCGGCGTCCTGGGCGACCTTCATCGCCCCGAGGAACAGCGCCATCGCCCCGACGAGGCCGATCGCCAGCGTCACGGCGGTCTTGGCCGAGTCGAAGATCGCGGTGGTCACGTCGCCCATCGTCCCCATCACCGCCGCCACCACCAGGGCGATGAAGATGATGGCGAACCAGATGTAGCCCATCATGGCGGGACGATCCTCACGTGTCCGGGTGCCGCACTTGGCGCGATGTTACCATGACGCCCCGCGGCGCACCGAGCTTCGTGGACATCGACCCGCCAGCGCGCTCCTCGATTCGGTCCTCGTCTCCCGCGGGGCGGTCCGCTAGGATCGGAACAATCCCCGCGGCCGGCGTGTCTCCAGGCGGGGGAAGGATCGGAGGGACCCGTGCGCAAGAGCTCCGTGGGACTCGTCATCGGCGTGATCGTCGCCGCCCTGATCCTGGCCGGCATCCTGCTCGCGCCGACGATCCGCGAGAAGCTCGACCGGGAGGCGCTGCAGGAGGTCGCCGCCGCGGTGCCCACCGCCGGCGCCGCCGGCGCCGATCGCTTCCGCTCCACGGCGACGATGCGCAGGCCGCGCCCCAAGAAGTGCCTGCAGGCCGAGGCGATCGACCTCGGCGGCGGCGACGAGATGGGCGTGATGCGGATCGGCGACGGGCTGTCGCCCCAGCAGATCAACGCGTCGTTCCAGCCGTACCACGGCTACCTGGCGAGCTGCCAGCCGGTGGACGGCGAGGACCACTCCGGCTCGGTGACCTTCGAGCTCCACGTCGGCTGCGACGGGATCGTGCACGGGGTGGAGGTCACCGACGACGCGCTGTACGAGCCGGAGATGATCGAGTGCCTCGAGGAGCGCCTGACCTACGTGGAGTTCCCGGCCCACGACATGGAGGACGGGATGTACTTCGAGTACCCGCTGATCTTCCACAAGCCGACGATCTAGAGCGATCAGCCGTTGCGCACCGACAGCGTGTAGTCTCCGTCGTCCGGTCCGCCGGTGTTGCGGATCACCTTGACCCGGATCACCTTGCCGTCGGCGTTGCAGCCGCCGTTGCCGGTGGTGCAGCCGCACTCGCCGGTGGCGTTGAACTCGAAGTGGTCGAGCACCCCGTTGCACAGGATGTCGTTGCCCACGTAGTCGGTGTAGTACTGGTCGCAGCTGTCGTCGTAGACCTGGAACCTGAAGTCGCCGGGCGACACCGAGATGTCGATGTTGAGGTCGTCGCACGGGCCGTCGCCGCCGTTGTCCTGGAACGTGAAGCGGTACCAGTCCACGTCGCTGGCCGGCACGATGTTGCCCACCACCGTCTGCTGCGAAGCGGGGTAGTCGGGCATCGCGCCGAGGTCGATGCGGTTGCCGCAGCTGTCCCCGCCGTTCTGCAGCACCTCGTAGCCGTCCTCCTGGGACTCGCAGCCGTCGGCGTAGCCGTTGACCATGTCGTACCAGGTGGACCAGCAGCTCCCGATCGCGCAGCTGCCGGCGGTGCAGGTCGGCGTGCCGTGGGCCACCGAGCAGTTGGTCAGGTAGTCCTCGTCGGTGCCGCCGTCGCAGTCGTTGTCGATCCCGTCGCACGGATCGCTGACGCCGGGGTGGATCGCGGCGTTGCCGTCGTTGCAGTCGTCGTCGTTCTGCACGTCGTAGTCGGCCACGCTGCCCGCGGCGCAGAGGCACAGCAGGTTGCCCGGCTCCCCGTAGCCGTCCCCGTCGCCGTCGTGGTGGTACCAGGTGCAGCCGGCCCCGCCGGTGCCCTCGTCGGTCTGGCCGTCGCAGTCGTTGTCGTAGCTGTCGCAGTTCTCGGGGGCGCCGGGGTAGATCGCGCTGTTGCCGTCGTTGCAGTCGCCCTCGCAGGTCGTGACGCCGTCGCCGTCGTTGTCGAAGCCGTCGTCGACGACGCCGTCGCAGTCGTTGTCGACGAAGTCACAGCTCTCGGGGTTGCCCGGGAAGCGGTTGGCGGCGTTGTCGTCGCAGTCGTCGCCGAGCTGGACCCAGTTCGCGCCCGGCGGGCCGTCGCAGGTCGACTGGCTGTTGCCGGCGTTGCCGTGCCCGTCGCCGTCGTTGTCGTAGTAGTAGGTCGTGAACGTGATCCCGTTGTCGGCGATGTTGTCGCAGTCGTTGTCCTGGCCGTCGCACTGCTCGGTGTTGCCCGGGAAGTTGCCGGCGTCGCCGTCGTCGCAGTCGTCGTCGAGCTGGACCCAGTCGACCCCCGGCGGGCCGTCGCAGGTGTGCTGCCCCGTGGCCGCGGCGCCGTGCCCGTCGCCGTCGGCGTCCTGGTACCACCAGGTGAAGGTCACGCCGTCGTCGGGGGTGCCGTCGCAGTCGTTGTCCTGGCCGTCGCACTGCTCGGTGTTGCCCGGGAAGTTCTCGGCGTCGCCGTCGTCGCAGTCGTCGCCGAGCTGGACCCAGTCGTTCCCGGGCGGGCCGTCGCAGGTGTGCTGCCCCGTGGCCGGGGCGCCGTGCCCGTCGCCGTCGGCGTCCTGGTACCACCAGGTGAAGGTCACGCCG
>CAZOYV010000250.1:12256-12736 GCA_964584075.1 uncultured Rickettsiales bacterium
GGGGGTGCCGTCGCAGTCGTTGTCCTGGCCGTCGCACTGCTCGGTGTTGCCCGGGTAGTTGTCGGCGTCGCCGTCGTCGCAGTCGTCGCCGAGGGAGACCCAGGTGGGCCCGGGGGCGCCGTCGCAGGTGGCGGTCCCCATCAGCGGGTCGCCGTGGCCGTCGCCGTCGGTGTCGAGGTACCAGTCGTCGAAGGTCAGCCCGTCGTCGGGGGTCCCGTCGCAGTCGTTGTCCGCGCCGTCGCAGACCTCGGCGTTGGTCGGGTGGTTGTCGGCGTCGCCGTCGTCGCAGTCGTCGCCGAGCTGGACCCATCCCGGCCCCGGCGCGCCGCTGCACAGGTTCTGGACGGTGGCCGGGTCGCCGTGCCCGTCGCCGTCGCCGTCGAGGTACCAGTCGAGGAACGTCAGGCCGTCGTCGGGGGTCCCGTCGCAGTCCTCGTCGACCCCGTTGCACAGCTCGGTGGCGCCGGGGTACACGGTCGC
>CAZOYV010000251.1:0-6047 GCA_964584075.1 uncultured Rickettsiales bacterium
GGACTCAGCAGCATGATTGGAGGTCCGAAATGCCCCCTCTCGGAGGATGCGCCCATGTGGCCGTCCACCACGCGGTGGTGCAGCTCGCGGTTGCCGAGGCTGTGGACCACGGAGAACGCCACCATCACCGCGACCACCGCCCAGATCCGCCGGGGGCGCGCGACGAGGCCCTCGAGCGACGCCGCCGCCAGCAGGCACCCCAGCGGCGCCAGCGGCGAGAAGAACCGGTAGGCGGGCATCACGTCGCCCCCGACGAGCAGGACGTACAGGGTGTGCAGCGCGGCGTAGGCCAGCACCACGCGCGGCAATGCCGCCTTGCGCGAGGCGGCACCGGCGAGCACCGCCGCCAGGACCAGCAGCGCGGGCCAGGCGAACCCGCCGAGGTACGCGAACCCGCGCTGGACCTGGGCCCAGGTCCCGCCGACCTTGTTGTAGAACGTGTTGGGCAGCAGCCACCCGTAGTACGACCAGCGCCACGCGAAGTACGGGACGTACAGCACGCCGAACGCGGCGAGGAACGGGCCCCAGCTGCGGACGCCGTGGCGCAGCCGGTCCAGCAGCAGCACCGGCAGCAGCAGGCCCAGGTCCGGGTGCGTCATCGTCGCCAGCGCGCAGCACACCCCCGAGGCGGCGGACCACGCCGGCGGTCCGCCGACCCGGGAGCGCAGGTGCAGCAGCACCGCGAGCAGCACCAGCAGCGCCGCCAGCGCCACCTCCATCCCGCTGGTGATCCACACGGTGAAGATCCCCAGCGTGCCCAGCAGCAGGGTCGCCACGGCGCCGGTCCGCTCCGTCCACGCCGGGTGGAACCGGTGGGCGTTCCTGGTCAGCACCAGGCACGCCAGGCCGCAGGCCAGCCCCAGCACCTTGGCGGTGGCCTCGATCGGCAGCCCCGCCGCGCGGGCCCCGCCGAGGATCAGCACCCACAGGAAGTTGGTGTAGCCCTCGACCCGCTCCCCGGGGTTGAACACCAGGCCGTGGCCCTGCGCCAGGTGGTCGGCGTAGCGCATCGAGATGTAGGCGTCGTCCAGCGTCCACGGCTGTACGTAGGCGCTGTGCGCCAGCAGCGCGCCCGCGGCGATGGCGAGCACGAGGAGACCCGATCGCGACATCGCCCCTCCCCTGGGGACGACGCAGTATAGCGGGTCCCCCGGGCTGTCGCGCCCGGCCAGCCTCGGGCACCGTTCGGTGACAACTTAGTGACTCAAAAGAGAGTAGCGATTGCGGAGTGGTTCGACTACCCTAGCCGCGATCGTCCCGGGGCCACCGTCGGTGCCGGGAGTCGTCAACCCTGCTGGCCACCCCTGCGGATCCACCTGCAGGGCAACTGGGAGGTACCTGGCCATGTTGACACCCACGATCGGTGAGAACGCCGGACGGATCTGGCAGCTCCTCGAGGGCAACGGCGGCATGTCGCCGAGCGCGATCGCCAAGCAGCTCAAGCTCAAGGCCTCGGACGTCGACCGCGCGGTGGGCTGGCTCGCCCGCGAGGACAAGATCCACTTCGAGCAGTCCGGCAAGAGCGGCATCAAGATCGTCCTGAAGTAACGAATCCACTCCAGATCACGGGACTAGTCGCCGGGCCGCAGCCCCCGCGGGACCGTCCGCAGGGGCTGCAGCTCGGCCGCTCCCCGCAGCGCGTGGTGCGAGCGCCACAGGCCCTCGCAGCGGTCGCGGACCGCGCAGCGGCCGCAGGCCTCGGGCGGCTGGATCTTCAGTGCGCTGCGCTTGCGCTCGGTCCACACGAACCGCGAGGCGTCGCGGTCCTCGTCGCGGGGGGCCCCGAACACGGCCACCGAGGTGTCCAGATCGCGGGCCTCGCCGACGGTCCGGCGGGCCAGCGCGGGGTCGTCGAGCACCTCCCAGGGGTAGGCGCACAGCGGCAGGTCGCCGAACGTCAGGTGCACGCCGAGCACCCGCTGGTTGACCGCCACGAGCTGGAGGATCTGCGCCCGGACGCGGGCCAGCGAGGGGGTCAGCTGCTCGGCCCGGTCGGGGCACGCGTCGGTGCGCACCAGGTTGAACCGGACATCGTCGATCCCCAGCCGGCGGAACGCCACGACGAACCCCAGCGCGGCGTCGAGGTTGAGCGCGGTCCACACCGGGTTGAGCGAGACGTTGTCGGGCAGCAGGCCCTCGCGGCGCAGCGCCAGCAGGTGGCGGATCGCGAGCCGCTTGCGCTCGAAGTTGCCGCGGCGGCCCGAGAGCGCGTCCTCGATCGCCGCGGTGTGGCCGTGGATCGAGACCGAGAACCGGGTCGCGCCGGCCTCGACCAGCGCCCGCGCGAAGGCGCCGTCGGCCAGCTTCAGGGCGTTGGTCGCCAGCGCCACGCGGGTGAAGCCGAGCTGCCGCGCCAGCGCCACGATCTCGAGGATCTGCGGGTGCGCGGTGGGCTCGCCGCCCAGCAGGCCGACGCTGTCGGCGCCGTCGGCGCGCGCCCGCTGAAGCTCCCCCCGGGCCCGCTCGACGGGGACCCACTCGCGGGCCTCGCGGGGCGCGGCGCCGTCGAGGCAGAAGATGCAGCGGTTGTTGCACCGCTTGCCCAGGTTGAGCTCCAGGTTGGGGCGCCTGCGCACCGCACCGCTCATCGGTCGTCCTCCGCGGCGCGGCGGACGATGTCCGCGAGGCCCGCGCGGGGCAGCGCCGCCGCCGGGTGCTCGTCCAGCAGCCGGCGCGCCAGCCGCACGAAGAACGGATCGAGGCGGTCGCCGAGCCGGGCCTCGAGCCGCGCCAGCAGGGCCGGCTGCTCGCGGCGGCAGGCCAGCTCGAGCTCCACGGCGAGGCCCACGGCGCGCCACTCGCCGGGCTCGCCGATCGCCGGCTCGTGGCGCAGCAGGTTGCCCAGCCACGGCTCCTGGTCGGCCAGCGCGCGCTCGTAGTCGGCGGCGTCGTGCACGGCGCAGCGCACGCCCCACGCGCCGGGATCGCGCCACAGCGGCGAGCCGGGATCGGTGGAGTGGGGGAAGTGGAACACCTCGGCGCAGCCGGCGAAGCGGCGCTGCAGCTCGCGGGCGTAGGCCCGCGTGGCGTGCAGCTCGCGCAGCCCGCCCCCGGGCGTGAAGTAGCCGAAGAACACCTGGGCCCGCAGCCCGAGCTCGCCGATCCAGCCCAGCACGCGCTCCAGCGCCGCGTTGTCGTGGGGGAAGCCGCGGACCCGCGCACGGAGCGCCTCGTCGGCGGTCTCGGGGGACAGGATCACGCCGCCGCCGTCGAACGTCGCGGCGAACCGCTCGAGGAACGACCGGTCGGGCAGGCCGAAGCACTCGAACAGCATCGCGGTGCGCACCCCGCGGGCGGAGAGCTCGGCGAAGAACGCCGGCCAGTGGCCGCCGCCCGGGGCGGGGTCGAAGCAGGCGTGGATCGCGGTGCAGCCCAGCGCCGCGGCGCGCTCGACGTCGTCGGCCAGCCGTGCCGGGGCGCGGAACGCGAAGCGCGGCCGGCCGGAGTGCAGGCGGTGGGCCGCGCGCCCGCCCCCGCAGGTGGCGCAGTCGACGCTGCAGCCGCGTCCGCCGCAGAGGTACAGCACCCGGTCGAGGTCCCCCGGCAGCCCGGGGCTGCCGTCGGTGATCGCCCGCCACGACGACGCGGCGAGGTGGCCGGGGAGGTCGCGGATCGCGTCCAGCGCACCGAACTCCAGCGCGTCGAGCTCCGCGGCCCCGCCGACGTAGGTCAGCGGGTTGTCGCGCACCGCGTCGCCGTCGCGCCACGTCAGGTTGGGCACCGCGCGCAGGTCCCCCCCGGCGTCGAGCGCCGCGGCCAGCGCGCGCAGCGGCTCCTCGCCGTCGCCGCGGACCACGGCGTCCAGCGCGGGGTGGCGGCGCAGCAGCTCGGCGGCGAACAGGCTCGCGGTGAAGCCCCCCAGCACGATGGTGCCGTCGTAGCCCGCCGCGCGGGCCTCGCGGGCCAGCCTCAGCGCCGCGGGCAGCTGGTAGAACCAGTGGACCGAGAGCCCCAGCAGCCGCACGCCGCGCAGCTCGTCGGCCAGCGCGGCGGGTCGCCCGGCGAGGCGCTCGGCGTGGCGGTTCCACACCTGCGTCGGCCACCCGTGGCGGGTCAGGTGCTCGGCCAGCGCCGGCAGCCCGGCGGCCATGATCGGCAGCCCGTCGTGGACCAGCGCGCAGCGGGGCTCAGCCACGGATCGCCTCGATCTCCCCGTCCCCGAACGCCGCGAGGTAGGCCTCGAACACGCCACCGCACACCGCACGGAAGCGGCACCCGCGGCACGCCGGCGGGTGGCGGCGGCCGCGGCGCGGGTGGTGCGTCGCGACGTTGCTCATCCGGATCGTACCGCGTGGCCCGGCGGCCCGCTCGACGGTCACGCGCGGGTCGTAGTGCAGGTCGTTGGACTTCATCCGCGCGGTGCCGAGCACGCACAGCGGCAGCCCGAAGAACCGGATCGCGACGCCCGCCGCCCGCGCCTGCTCGGCCAGCGCGGGCGCCAGCGTGCGCCAGCGCTCCAGCGGCACCGCCAGCGCCGCGTACTCCTCCGCGGCGCGCCCCTCCGGGGCGACGTTGGACACCAGCCACCGCCGCAGCGACCACTCGCGGCACAGCGCCAGGATGCCCTCGACGGCGTCGACGTTGCCGCGGGTCACCACCGTGTTGGCCACCACCGGCAGCGCCGGACGCAACCGCGCGGCGTGCTCGCGGGCGACCCGCAGGTCGGCGAAGCTGCCGCGCCGCCCGGTCTCGGGGTCGTGGACCCCGGGCACGGGCCCGTGGATCGACAGGCTCAGCTCGTCCAGCAGCGGCAGCACCCCGGCGGCGAAGACCGGGTCGGAGAGCCGCGCGCCGTTGGTCCCCACCGCGGTGCGCAGACCCAGCGCGCGGGCTCGCTCCAGCGCGTAGCAGAACGCCGGGTGCACGGTGGGCTCGCCGCCGGTGAGCAGCACGTGCTCCCCCCCGGCGCGGGCGTGGGACCCCAGCGCGCGGCGGATCTCCGTCGCCGAGACGGGGTGGTCCGCCCAGCGGTCCATCCGCTGCGCCTCGCTGCAGAACGCGCAGCGGTTGGTGCAGGCGTAGGAGAGGTGCAGCTCCAGCCGGTCGGGGCGCGGCCGGCGTGCGGAGCGGGGCGCCGGGGGGGCGGACGGCTGCAGCCCGGCCGCGTCCCCACGCCGCAGGGCGGCCACGAAGCGGGTCAGGATCGCGTCGACCCGGTCGTTGGAGCGGCGGATCGGGGCGGGCAGCAGCGCCTCCACCCGCCGTCGCAGGTCCGGCGGCAGCGGGGCGGGCCGGTCCCCCCGCCGGCGCAGGTCGTCCAGCAGCGGGGCGGTCCACGAGTCGGTCAGGACCAGGTTGGTGCGGTACGCCGCGCCGTCGGCGTCGATCGTGAGGTCGTCGTTGTACAGCGGCACCGCGCCGACGCGCTCGAGGTTGCGGACCCGCACCTCCCCCGCCGCCAGCCGCGGCGCCAGGAACTCCGCCACGCCGGCCAGCCCCTCCTGCAGCGCCCCCAGCGCGCGGGCACCCCACGCCGCGTAGAACACCGGCAGCAGGTTGACCCGCCGCACGCCCAGCCCCCACAGGTGCAGGAAGTGGTCCAGCAGCCGCCCCGCCGCGCCGGGGTCGATGGTCTGCGTGACCCACAGCCCCGGGAGCGCCAGCAGCGCCGGCAGCGCCGGGATCGCGGTCCGCCCCGAGGCCCGCTGGGCCGACGGCGGCCCGTCGACGCTGACCACCACGTCGATCCACGGGCGATCGAGGCGCCGCACCTGGTCCGCGCGCAGCAGCGTGCCGTTGGTGCACAGCTCGGCGCGCAGCCCGTGTCCCGCGTCGCGCAGCCGCTCCACCTCGCCGAGCACCGCCTCGACCCCCGTCCAGTGCAGCACCGGCTCGCCCCCGGTGAGCCGCACCAGCGCGCCGCCGGCAGCGGCGAACGCGCGGACCTCGTCGATCGCGCGGTCGGGGTCGAGGTCGACGTCGCGCTGGTCCACCGGGCAGTAGCCGCACCGGAGATTGCAGCGGCGGGTGACGACGAGGGAGAGGGTCCCGGGCATCTACCGGGGGAGACGCGGGGCGATCACCACTGGCCGTGGGAGCCGTGGGAG
>CAZOYV010000251.1:6147-12729 GCA_964584075.1 uncultured Rickettsiales bacterium
CCGTGCGAGCCGTGCGAGCCGTGCGAGCCGTGCGAGCCGTGCGAGCCGTGCGAGCCGTGCGAGCAGTGCTGGGGGTTGATCTCGGGGTTCATCACCAGCCCGTCGTCGTCCAGGTTGGGATCGCCGACCGGGTCCGGCGCCCCGGCGTCGCCGGCGTCGGCCTCGCCGGGCAGCGCCGCGCCGAGCAGCAGCAGCGACGACGCCGCCACCGCGGCGTTGCCCTTGGCCAGCTTGCCCTCCTCGCTCTGGAGGAACAGCCGTGCCTTGCGCTTCAGCGTCGGCAGGGCGTTCTTCGCGGGGGTCTTGCGCTTCTTGTCGTTGCTCATGGGCTCGGTCCCGTGCCCCCCGACCGCGGTTTCTGGATCGTCCAGCGACGGAGCACTCGACGGACGTCCTCATCGTCCTCCCCCAATATATCGAAGAGGTGGTCCAGCGCCAACAGATTGAGCTGGCAGCGGTCGTTGCTCGGGCGGTGGCCGAACAGGTCTCCCTGGGCCACGTAGTTGTAGACCGGGCACACACCGCAGTACGGCTGGTAGGCGCACTGGCGGCAGCCCGGCAGGGCCTCCAGGGTCGACGCGATCCCGATCGAGCGCACCGTCTCGTGCCCCACCACGTCGGCGTAGCGCGTCTCCCCCGCCGCCCCGAGGCGGAAGATGTCGTCCCCCATCCGCGCCACCATCCGCGCCTCGTCGCAGGGGTAGACCTGGCCGTCCTGGTCGTAGGCGACCTGGCCGATGCCCGCGCCGCACGGGGAGCGCAGGTCGACGTAGCCGTGGTCGTCGTCGCCCAGGATCCGCGCCAGGAACAGCGCCGCGCCGCGCTCGATCAGCTCGGTGCCCGCGAGGTTGCGGCGCAGGATGTCGCCGAGGCACTCGCGCCAGAACGCGGCGAACTCCTCGGGGGTGTAGCCGATCTGCGCCCAGGTCTGCTGGGCGAACCCCATCGGGTTGAGCGAGCGCACGTGGATCGTCTTGATCCCCAGCCGCACGTACTCGTCGAGGATCTCGCGGCTGCGGCCGAAGCTGTGGCGCGTGGTGGTCAGCAGCGCGTCCACGTGCCACAGGTCCGGATCGCGGCCCCGCTCGCGGTAGGCGGCGTCGATCCGCTCGATCCAGCCGACGGTCTCGTCGTACGCACTGCCGCCGAGCAGCTTGCGGTGGCGATCGTGCAGGTCCCGCGGGCCGTCGAGGCTGGTGCAGATCAGCACGTCGTGGTCGAGCAGGAACGCCAGCTTGTCGTCGTCCATCAGCGACAGGTTGGTCACCAGCAGCAGCTGCAGGTCGCGCCGCTCCTCGGCGTTCTTCTCGGTGGCGTACTCGACGATGAACCGCAGGGTCTCGAAGTTGACCAGCGGCTCGCCGCCCTGGAACTCGATCGCCAGCTGCGGCGAGGGGCTCTGGAAGATCAGGTCGACGACCTGCTTGGCGGTCCCGATGTCCATGTCCGCGCCGGTGGCCGACAGCGGCTCGCGGCTGGCGTGGCAGTAGCTGCAGACCTCGTTGCAGCGCAGCGTGGTGACCACGATGTGCAGGTAGGGCGCGCGCCCGACGAACGACTGCCGCTGGCGGTAGCGGCCGACGGCGCCCTCGACGTCCATCGCGTCGAGCACCATCCCGCGCTCGGCGAGCCGGGCACGGAGCGGATCGTCGGGGGGCAGCGCGCCGCCCACGACCCGCTCGAACTCGTCGGCGCCGAGCACCAGCCAGTCCCCGACGTCGCTGGTCAGGACCACCCGGTCGCCCAGGCGGCGGAAGCGGAACGACAGCTCCCGGGCGCCGTCGTGCGCGACCGGCTCGGGGGCCGCCAGCGCGACGCGGGGCGGGGTCGCCCGGCGGCTCACGAGCCGCCCTCGCCGGAGCCGTCGCCGTACTTGTCCTCCCACGGCACCGCGATGTCGAGCGGATCGTCGTCGAACGCCTCGAGCATCGCCGCGTCGAGCAGGTTGCGCACGTCGCGCCCGCCCTCGTCCTGGAAGTAGTGGGCCTTGGCCACGATGTACTCGCGGATCTTGCGGCCGCTCTCGTCCAGCGTGGTGCGCAGGGCCTGGTCGACGAGCTCGTTGGCGAACTCGCCGCCGAGGCGCCGCAGCCCCTCCTCGTCCAGCGCCGCCTTGCCCGCGAGCTGGACCTCGACGCGTCCCTGCTCCCCCGGCGTGAGCAGCACGTACGCGCGGTCCATCACCGCGTAGGCCGCGCCGTAGACGACCTCGAGGGGGTAGATCCGCGGGTCGACCGGCACCGTCACCGAGGGGGTCAGCGCGGGCCACGGGACGGGGCGGGGGGTCGGAGACTTGCGACGGGGGGGCTTGCTCGGCATAGGTCTCTCATACGGCTACGCGAGAAGGGGTGTCAAGGCGCGCGCAACGCGTGCAATGGCCCGAGATCACGCAGGGATTCCGGGCCACGAGGCGACCGCGATGGTTGTGTGGCGCGGCGAATTCCGGCACCATCGAGCGGTGAAGTCCATCGTGTTGCTGCTGTTGCTGACCTTCCCTGCGGTGGCGTCCTCCCAGGAGAACGAAGGGTCCTCGGAACCGGACGAGCCCGCGGACGAGCCCGAGCCCGCGGACGAGCCCGAACCGACCCTCGAGGCCGAGGACGAGATCGAGATCGACACCGAGGAGGACGCCGCCCCGCTGGTCCTCCCGCCGCCCCAGAACATCGGCGGCCTGGCGATCCTGCCGCTGGACGCGGAGACCGACGTCCCCGACCTGATCCGGCACCTGTACGTGGACGACGACGAGGCGATCCTGCTCGTCACCGGCGCGCAGAGCGACCGGTTCTCGGTCAACGGCATCCGGCTGCAGCTGCCGCCACCGTTCCTGGTGTTCCAGCTCGACACCGGCGTCGCGGTGGTGGCGGTGGTGCGCGGCACCGAGGTCCACGAGGAGCGGGTCCCCACCGCCGAGGGCGAGCTCGCCCACTTCGACACCAAGCGCTCGCTGTCGTCGCGCAAGACCGACGACGAGATCGGTCTGGAGCGCCAGCGGGAGCTGCTGGCCTCGCTGTACGCCTCGCTGGACGAGACCGACGAGGTGGTCGAGAAGATCCGGATCTGCATCCGCTTCGTGGAGATCTACCCCGAGGGCGAGGCCACGGAGAAGGCGCGGGCGATCCTGGCGGACCTGCGGCGCAAGATCGAGGACGAGGACGAGAGCAGCCTCGACCTGAGCGAGGAGGCCCAGGTCGAGCGCGACCGGTTTCGCCGCCTCGAGGCGTTCGCGATGGCCCCGCGGCCCCCGGGCACCGCCGGCCGCAAGATCGGGGGGCTGTCGCTCCTCGGCGGCGCCGTGGCGCTCGGGATCGGCGCGGGGGCCTTCGATCGGACCGCGATCGACGCCGCCGCCCAGTACCACCAGCTGACGCTGCAGAGCACCGAGGCGGCCGCCGCGCCCTACCTGGACCAGGCGCGCCGCAACGACCGGGCGTTCCAGGCCTCGCTGGTCGGCGCGATCTCGTGTGGCACCCTGGCGGCCGCGCTGCTGGTCGCCGACGCGCTGGTCGAGCGCCGCTGGCACAGGGCCCGCGAGGCGCTCGAGATCGAGGATGACGAGCCGTCCTACGAGCCGGAGGCGGCGCTGGTCCCCGCCCCCCTCGACGGCGGGTTCGGCGTGGCGCTCGGGGGGGTGTTCTGATGCGATCGGCGCCGTGGTGTCTGCTCCCGCTGCTGGTGGCGACCGGGTGCCCGCTGGACCCCGACGCGACCTGGGACTTCAGCCGCCGGCCCGACCCGTCGGACGTCGCCGCGGAGTCCCAGTGCTACCTCGAGCCGGTGCAGGGCAGCGAGATCTTCCACGCCGCCCGGTGCTCCCCGGTACTCCACCCCCAGGACCTCGATCACGGCGGCTGGGAGTCCTTCGGCCTGAGCGAGTTCGACGTCGAGACGGTCACCGTGCTCGGCGGCGTGTTCTACCGGCTGTACTACTCGGCAGGCGGTCCCGACGTCGACCAGGCGATCGGGCTGGCCACCGCGGACGACGGCGTCACGATGCGCCGGCACGGCGGCAACCCCGTCCTGGGCGCGCCGGCGGGCATGACCGCGGCGACCCTGGGCTGCACCGCGCTGGACCGCGTCACGCCGCGGTACCACGCGTGGTTCTTCGTGGACGACGGCGCCCTGCACCACGCCACCAGCGACGACGGCCTGGCCTGGACGCTGGACCCCGCGGGGCCGGCCTCCGGGCTGCTTTCGGCGCAGGCCGACGGGCTGCGGGAGGTCTTCACCTGCGACGCGTTCCACGACGGCAGCGAGCTGCAGATGCTCGTGGGCGGGCGGTTCGGCGACGCGGCGGACCCGCGGTTCGCGATCGGCGAGAGCCGCAGCGACGACGGCGTCAACTTCGAGCCGGTGGACGAGCCGGTCTACGTCGCCGCCAGCGGGTCCCCGTGGCAGGGCGGCGGCGTGGGGTACCCGGCGAGGGTCCAGTGGGGCGACACCGAGTACCTGTTCCACATCGGCGGCAGCGCGTGGGACGACGGCGACCCGCTGGACCCCGCGATCGACGGCCCCCGGGTCGGCGTCGCCTCCCGGACCGAGCCGGGCCCCTTCGCCCTGCACATGGCCAACGCGCTGCCGCTCCCGTTCGACGACGCGGCGCCGGTGCGGGTCCGCGCCGCGCTGGCCGGCGAGTGGACGATGCTGTACGTGCGGGACGAGTACGTCGGGCCGACCAACATCGCCCAGGACGCCGTCGGCGTGATGGCGGCCTACATGCCCGACCTCGAGGAGGAGGGCCCGTGACGCGCCGGACCGCCCCTGCCGTGCTCGGCGGGCTGCTGCTCGCGCTCGGGGCGCTGGGCTGCGGTCCCGGCGAGGACTGCAAGCAGCTGTGCGGCACCCTCGTCGACGACTGCGGCCTGCGCGCCTGGACCAGCGACGAGCTGTGCGCCGAGGGGTGCGACGACGAGCTGTTCCGCCACCCCCAGCGCGGCCCGGTGATCGCCTGCTACCAGGACGCCGCCGACGCCTGCGACGTCGAGGCGCTGATCGAGTGCCGGCACCTCGGCGTGCGGCTCGCGGTCGAGCCCGACGAGGAGTAGCCGGACCGGCCCCCGGGCGAATGCCACCCTGGACATCGTCGTCTCTTCGTTGACACACCGCGCTGGTGTGGGGCAGATTCCCGGCCGGGGTCGGCCCCGGACCGGCCCACATGGTGGAGGATTCCCGATGCGATCCTGGATCTGTCTTCTCCTGGTGACCGCCCTGACCATCCCGGCGCTGCACGCCGCGGCCAAGGGCAAGGGCAAGCCCGAGGCCGTCCCCGAGGTCGAGGAGGACAAGGCCGGCTACTACGTGGACTCCGAGGTGGACTTCCGCCACCTGCGCGGCAAGGGCACCGCCGACGGGCTGAACCTGGCGATCGAGCTGTGGCGCCCGTGGAGCGAGCTCCCCGATCCCGGCGACACCGAGGTCACGATCCAGGTGCACAAGCCCAAGGGCAAGAGCCCCTCGGACGAGATCACGGTGCTGTACGACGGCACCTGGGAGCTGCGCGCCGCCGGCAAGGGCAGCAAGGGCTCCAAGAAGAAGGGCAAGGGCGGCGACGACGAGGAGGCCGAGGAGCCCCCCAAGGAGCCGGCCCGGGCCACCGGCAAGGTGGCGATCGACGGCACCGTGATCGACCTGACCGTGCCGTGGAGCGACCTGGGCTACGACGAGGCGTGGGTCTCGGTCTCGGCGACGCACGCCGACCGCCGCGAGGGCAAGGTCTACACCACCGCCAAGGACCGGATCCCGAACAAGGGCAAGTTCCTGCTGGTCGGCAAGTCCAGGGGCGACTGAGCCGCCGACGCGCGGTCAGCCACCGTCGCCCACCGGCTGGCCCCCGGGCCGGTCCGCCTTCGTCGGACCCCCGTCCCCCACCTCGGGCCGATCCATCGCACAGCGAAAGCCGTAGATCGTGCTGACCTCGTCGGCCGGCAGGAAGTACCGGAAGCTCGCCCGCATCCAGTACCAGTTGTTGGTGAACCACGAGCCCCCGCGGACCACGCGGTACCGCGGCGGGTCCTCGGACGCCGGCGCCGGCGTCCGGTCGGGGTGCTCGACGTAGGGATCGGCGACCCACTCCCAGACGTTCCCGGTCATGTCCAGGACGCCGAACGGGCTGGCCCCCGCCGGGTAGCTGCCCACCGGCGCGACGTGGGCGTGGCCGTCGGGGCGCGCGTCGCCGTCGAACCAGTTGGCCCGCGCCTCGGCGTCGGCCCAGTCGTCGCCCCACGCGAACCGCCGCCCGTCGTCCCCGCGGGCGGCCCGCTCCCACTCCACCTCGGTGGGGAGCCGCTTGCCGGCCCAGGCGCAGTAGGCGTCGGCGTCGGCCCAGGTGACGAGGAACACGGGGTGGTCCTCGGTCCCGGCGCGGGGCTCGCCGCCGGCCCACGCCCACTTGCGGGCCCAGTCGACCCCGGCGCCCGGCGCGGCGCGGCCGGTCTCGGTCACGAACGCCTGGTAGGCGGCGTTGGTCACCTCGGTGCGGTCCAGGTAGAACGCCGGCACCGCGACCCGGCGGCGGGGCGCCTCGTCGGGATCGCCCTCGTCGTCCCCGATCCATGCGTCGCCGGCCGGGATCGGGACCATCCCGTC
>CAZOYV010000252.1:0-12664 GCA_964584075.1 uncultured Rickettsiales bacterium
GGACGACGACAGCGGGGACGACGACAGCGGGGACGACGACAGCGGCGACGACGACGACGGCGGGGACGACGACGGCGGGGACGACGACGGCGGGGGCGACTGCGCCTGCCGCCACGCGGGCACCGGGCGACCGCCGCTGGGCGCGCTGCTGCTCGCCGCCCTGGCCGCGCTGCGGTTCACCCGTCGCAGCGTCCGCTAGGGCAGGCCTCCCGGGGGGGGAGGGAGAGGTTCGATGCGCACCGATCGCATGGCGACGTGGGCCGTGGCGACCGCCGCGCTGGTGCTGGCCACGGCCGGCCCGGCACGGGCCCAGACCTGGATCACCGAGTGGAGCTACGACTTCGCGACCAACCCACAGGGGTGGTTCTCGGGCCACGACGGCTGGCTCGGCTACTACGACAGCGACGGCTGGGCCACGGACTGGCAGCCCAGCTCGGCGGTGCCGCTGACCGACGACAACGGGGGCAGCTGGACGCCCTCGAGCCCCACGACCAACTACCTGATCCAGGAGGACCAGGGGCCGTTCGGCGACGTCGCGGTCCAGGCCCACTTCTTCACCTGGGACGACGACAGCCTCGGCGTGGTGGCGCGCAAGTCCGACGACCACACGTTCTACATGTGCCTGATGTCGCGGCACTCGCGGCCGGCGACGGGCACCGGGGGATCGGCGGTCACGCCGTCGGACGGGACCTACCTGTATCGCGTCGACGCGGGCGTCGCCGCGGTGGTCGCCTCGGCGACCGGAGCGGGGAACCGCTACCGCATCGAGACGACCCAGTACGGCTCGTACCAGCGGATGCGGATCGAGGTCGTGGGCGACACGATCAGCTGCCACTACAGCCCCAACTCGCAGGACGCGTGGAGCAACGCCACCGAGGTCCTGGTCTGGACCGATCCGGCGCCGCTGCCCGGGGGCACGACCGGGCTGTACGCCTACGACATGGGGCAGTGGGGTGCGCTGGCCGGGTTCTCGTGGCCGACGGTGCTGCTGATGGACTCCGACGACGACGGCTGGGTCAACGACGAGGACTGCGAGCCGTACGACGCCACGGCGTACCCGGGGGCGCCCGAGATCCCGTGCGACGGGGTCGACAACGACTGCGACCCGGGGACCCCGGACGGCGTCGACGCCGACGGCGACGGGTACTCGGGCTGCGGGGGCGACTGCGACGACCTGGACCCCGACGTCCACCCCGGCGCGCCGGAGATCTGCGACGGCAAGGACTCCAACTGCGACGGGCTGGTCAGCAGCGACGAGATGGACGCCGACGGGGACGGCTGGTTCGCCTGCGAGGAGTGCGACGACGGGGATCCGGCCGTGCACCCGGGCGCTCCCGAGCTGTGCAACGGGATCGACGACGACTGCGACGGCGCGCTGCTGCTCGGGGAGTGGGACTCGGACGGGGACGGCTGGCTGGCCTGCGAGGAGTGCGACGACACCAACGCGGCGGTCCATCCCGGGGCCACCGAGATCTGCAACGGGCTCGACGACGACTGTGACGGGGTGCTGCTGGTCGGGGAGTACGACCTCGACGGGGACGGCTGGCTGGGCTGCGCCGGGGACTGCGACGACGCCAACTACCACGTCAACCCCGATCAGGAGGAGGACGTCTGCAACGGCCTCGACGACGACTGCGATCCCGGGACCCCGGACGACGAGGACGCCGACGGGGACGGCTGGTCGCTGTGCGCCTCGGACTGCGACGACGGCGACCCCGCGGTGCACCCGGGCGTGGCCGAGGTGCCGTGCAACGGCGTCGACGACGACTGCAACCCGGGGACCCCGGACGGGACCGACCTCGACGGGGACGGCTGGAGCAACTGCGGCGGGGACTGCGACGACGGCGACCCGGCGGTGCACCCCGGGGCGGACGAGATCCCGTGCGACAACGTCGACAACGACTGCGACGCCTCGACGGTCGACGACCCCGACGCCGACGGCGACGGGGCCACCGCCTGCGGCGGGGACTGCGACGACGGCGATGCGGCGCTCAACCTCGACGACGCCGACGGGGACGGCTGGACCACCTGCGCGGGGGACTGCAACGACGGCGCCGCGGCGGTGAACCCCGGGACCGGCGAGGTGCCCTGCGACCTCGTGGACAACGACTGCGACCCGGCGACCAGCGACCAGCCCGACGCCGACGGCGACGGGGACTCGGCGTGCGTCGACTGCGACGACGGCGATGCGGCGCTCAACCTCGCCGACGCCGACGGGGACGGGTGGAGCACCTGCTCGGGGGACTGCGACGACGGCGACGCGGCGCGCAACCCCGGCGAGACCGAGATCTGCGACGGGGTGGACAACGACTGCAGCGGGGCGCCCCACCCCGACGAGGTGGACGCCGACGGGGACGGCTACCGGATCTGCGCGGGGGACTGCGACGACGGCGATCCCCAGGCCCACCCCGGCGCCGCCGAGGTCTGCGACGGGACCGCGGACAACGACTGCGACGGCCAGGTCGACCCCGACGAGATCGACGACGACGGCGACCTGTACACCGAGTGCGCCGGGGACTGTGACGACGGCGACGCGGCGATCCACCCGGCGGCGACCGAGGTCTGCAACGGGGTCGACGACGACTGCGACGGCAGCTACCTGATGGGCGAGGTCGACAGCGACGCCGACGGCTGGCTGGTGTGCGAGGGGGACTGTGACGACGCCGATCCCCAGACCTGGCCGGGGGCGCCCGAGCAGTGCGACGGGGTCGACAACGACTGCGACGGCAGCGTCGACGAGGACACCGGGGCGGACAGCGACGGCGACGGGTACAACGCCTGCAACGGAGACTGCAACGACGGCGACGCGACGGTCTACCCCGGCGCGACGGAGGTCTGCGACGGCCAGGACAACGACTGCGACGGGAGCCTGCCCGCCGACGAGGTCGACGCCGACGGCGACGGCGCGGTGCCGTGTGCCGGGGACTGCGACGACGACGACGCCAGCGTCTACCCGGGGGCGCCGGACGTCTGCGACGCGGTGCTGGACAACGACTGCGACGGGCTGGCCGATCCGCTGGAGGCCGACAACGACCTGGACAGCTGGTCGGAGTGCCTCGGCGACTGCGACGACGCCGACGGCGACGTGCACCCGGGGGCGCCGGAGGTCTGCAACGGGATCGACGACGACTGCGATCCGTACACCGACGAGACGCTGGACGGCGACCTGGACGGCTACTCGGCGTGCGACGG
Organism: uncultured Rickettsiales bacterium; assembly: GCA_964584075.1. Classification (GTDB taxonomy): domain Bacteria; phylum Myxococcota_A; class UBA796; order UBA9615; family CAYRNR01; genus CAZOYV01. The sequence goes on from CAZOYV010000252.1 coordinate 3,193, forward strand.
CGACTGCGACGACGGCGACGCCGCGATCCACCCCGGGGCCGAGGAGATCTGCAACGGGATCGACGACGACTGCGACCCGGCGACCGACGAGGACGTCGACGGCGACGGCGACGGGTACTCGATCTGCACCGGCGACTGCCTCGAGGACGACGCGACGGTCTACCCGGGGGCGCCGGAGATCTGCGACGGGCTGGACAACGACTGCGACGGCAGCCCCGGGGGCAACGAGGTCGACGCCGACGGCGACGGCTGGATGCTGTGCGAGCTCGACTGCGACGAGGCCAACGCCCAGACCTACCCGGGCGCGCCGGAGCAGTGCGACGGGCTGGACAACGACTGCGACGGCGACGTGGACGAGGACGTGGGGGTCGACAGCGACGGGGACGGGTACAACGCGTGCCAGGGGGACTGCTACGAGGGCGATCCGCTGATCTACCCGGGGGCGCCGGAGATCTGCGACGGGCTGGACGACGACTGCGACGGGGTCGTGCCGAGCAACGAGAACGACGGCGACGGCGACGGCTGGATGGTCTGCGAGGGCGACTGCGACGACGGCGACGCGGCGATGAACCACGACGACGTCGACGGGGACGGCTGGTCGACCTGCGACGGGGACTGCGCCGACGGGGTGCCCGAGATGAACCTCGACGACGCCGACGGGGACGGCTGGACGACCTGCGACGGGGACTGCGACGACGGCGACGCGGCGCTGAACCTCGACGACGCCGACGGCGATGGCCTGACCAGCTGCGGCGGGGACTGCGACGACGGCGACCCCGCGCTCAACGAGGACGACTACGACGGCGACGGCTACAGCACCTGCGACGGCGACTGCGACGACGCCGACCCCGACGCCTACGTCGGCAACCTCGAGGACTGCGCCGACGGGGTCGACAACGACTGCGACGGCGACGTCGACGGCGACGACAGCGACTGCGGCGGGGACGACGACAGCGGCGACGACGACAGCGGGGACGACGACGTGGCCGACGACGACACCGCCGACGACGACAGCGACGACCCCGCGGACGACGACGCCGCGGACGACGACACCGCCGGCGCGGGCTGCGACTGCGAGCTCGACCCGGCCCCGGCGGCGCCCGCCGTCGCCCTGCTCGGCGCGCTGGCGCTGCTGCTCCTGCGGCGAAGGCGCTAGCGCCCCGAACAGGTAACTCGCCATAGGCCCCACGGAACAGGAGGAGACGTGTGGGAATCGAACCCATCAACGGCGTGTGAGTCCGCCGTCAGTCGAGCTTGCCATTGCCGGCTGGAGCGCCTCAAGGCCAAGCTCGTCGGGCTTCGCCCTCCTCGTGTTCGCGCCGAGCGGCGCGAACAGCCTTGACCCGCTCCAGCCGGCAATGGCGATACGAAGGTGGGCGACGGAGGGGGCCGGCCGGGAGCGGATGGGCTCAGGTGGAAGGTAGTCGTGGGGGAGCCGGCGGATGAACCGCTGCCGCCCGATCGAACGGGAACAACACACGGGATGTGCCTTCATCCTCGGAGTAATTCCCGGATATCGGGAGTAACTCGTGGGATGTGCCCTCATCCCCGGTGTTGTTCCCGGATATCGGGAGTAACTCGTGGGATGTGCCCTCATCCTCGGTGTTGTTCCCGGATATCGGGAGTAACTCGTGGGATGTGCCCTCATCCTCGGTGTTGTTCCCGATGTCGATTCCCACACCACCTTCCACCTGAGCCCATCCGCTCCCGGCCGGCCCCCTCCGTCGCCCACGACTTCACACGCCATCCCCGGGCCGACGGGTCAACGGGGGACGGCGAGCGGAGCGAGCCGGCCACGAGGAGGGCGGAGCCCGACGAGCTTGCCGTTGAGGCGTCGGCCGGGGGATGGCACTCTCAACCCGCGACGGGCTCCTCCGCCTGCAAACCTGGGTTCGATTCCCATGCGTCTCCGCCACTTCTCCGTAACAAGCTGAAATCTCAAGGAATTTGTCGCGGGGTTGTCCAGTCTGGACACGGCTGGGACACATCTCGGCCAGGATCGGCGTCTAAGCGGCGCTCAAACGGCGCGGCGGGATTCCAGGTCGATCACCTGGGCTTCGGTCTGGATGGGTGGGATGAGTTTGACCGCGTCGATCAGGGGCAGGGCATGGGGGTCGGTGTAGACGCCGCGGAGTTGCAGGCTGTGGCCCAGCAGGTACTCCACCGCCTCGTCGTCGGCCCGGAGCCGCTTCAGGCCGCTGGTGAAGCCCTTGCGGAAGCAGTGGTGTGGCCGGCCCGTCCAGACCTCGTCTCTGACACCGGCGCGCTTCCACAGGCGTCTCATGTCCCGCGCCCGCGCCTCCCGCGCCCGCGGCCCGTCCGCCTTGCGCCTGCTCGGCACGATCCAGCCGATCCCCGGCCCCCACGAACGCAGTTCATCGATCAGGAGGGGTGACAGCGGTACGACCCGCCCCCGGCGCTCCTGCTTGGTCTTGCCCAGTTCGCCGCGGACCGTCAGGGTCCCCTTCCGCAGATCGAGGTCCTCCCACCGCAGGCCCATTACTTGCTGGACACGTAGGCCCGTGAAGCGCAGCAACACGGCGAGCCGTTGCTGTCCCTCGCTGGCCACCGCGATCACCGCGTCCATCTCCGCCCAGGTAGGTGCCACGGTGGGATCGCTTGACAACGACGGCAGACGGACCTTCTTGGGCCGCGGGACCATCCCATCGTACTCGTCCTGCTCGGCGGCCCACGCCCAGGCACCCTGGACGACCTCGACGGCCTTGCGGCAGGTCGCACGCGCCCGCTCCTTGCCCTCCCACTTGCCGCTGTCCAGGGCGTCGAACCAGTCGCCCATCAGCTTCTGCGTCAACACCGCCGGCTCCGACGCCCGCCGTGCTCCGGCGTGCGCCCGGAGCCACCGCTGGAACATGTCCAGCGTGTGCGCGTACCGCCTCGCCGTCGCTGGCCGACAATGCCGATGGCAGTCGGTGATGTACGCCTTCAGGATTTCTCCGAATCCAACGACCGCAGGTGCGCGATCAGACTCCCAGCGCTCTCCGAGTGCTCCACACCTTTCGACCTCCCTTTGGATCGTTTTTGCCGTCCGGTGGTCTGGACACTGCCATGACCGCGGCTCGCCGTCCGGGTCCCGCCACCGGACCCTGTAGCCCTTGCCTCGTTTTTCGATGCTCGCCATTGGTGTACCTCCCTCCACCACCGGTCGACCTCGGAGGCTTCCCAGCGGTAGTTGTGCTTCCGCCCCGAGCCGATATCGATCCAGGGCGCGTCGATGTGATCCGGCGTCCCCCGCATCGCGGTCGCGAGCGTTCGGGGATCCACGCGAAGGTGCCGGTAGGTCTCTTCGTGGGTCCACCAGGCCTGCCCCTGCGGAATTGCCTGGTGCACCGTCTGTCCGGTCGCCGGTCGGGATGTCGCGACGACATCCGCCCACCGGTAGGCGGCGACCGCGCCGATGTTCAGGGCGGGCTCGATGTTCTCCTCGACCCAGGTCCGGCTGGCGTCAACGTCACCGGGCAGCGCTTCCGCCATCTCGTCAAGCGACAGCAGCGGACCGCCCGGCAGGCTGGCGCGCCAGAGCCGCTGGAGAACGGAAGCCAGGGTGGTCGGTCGTGAAACGTTCAACGCCTCCTCCACCCTGGTATATCGAGGGGCGCGTCGATCGCTCCGTTTTGTCGTTTCTCCAGCGCCGAAACGGCGCTCCAAGCACCCGTTTCTGGGAAAAATCTGGGCCGCATTTCCGAGGCCCCGAAATGGGATTCGCGAGACGAAAAGCTACGGATCTCGACCGGGGGAGGGGGATGCCGATCATGGTCGGCTGCTCGGACTACTTCTCGTGGAAGAACTCGTACACGGCAACGGTGGACGTTCGATGTCCATCGGGGCCGAACGGCGGATCGAGGTAGTAGTACCGATGAGGTGGCACGACGTAGACGACATCGGATGAACGGACCACCACCACATCCAGCACATCAGGTCCCGCGGAACCCTCGGAAAGAACCATCACAGCGCCACTTGCAGGGACCAAAAGAGCGTCACCTGTGTCGCTTCTCTTGAACATCACGCCGATCTGCGGGGCTCGGATGGCCGTGCTGAGAAGCGGGTTCTGCGTGAGTACGGCATCTATCGTCATGGAAGCCAGCCAGTTGGACAGGTAGAAGTTCAACACGAACGCGCGGTAGCTCTCCAGGTACTCGCGGCCCGCAGAGTCGTTTGCGACGCCGAGCCCCTCCCACTGCGGTGTCGCGCGCTCCTCAAGAAGGGTCACGAACAAGCTCCCGTTTTCGTATCGCACCCCCAGCACGTATGCGTTGCTCGCATCCCAGAATTCGTGCACCAGCTTGTCGGCGCATACCATCTTCTCCAGCTTTTCGAGGCGATCCGTGAAGAACTGCGTCTCGGCGTCAGCTAGATTTGATCTGAACTCAATGACCGCGGGGCGTACAACGCAGCTTGGGGAGGCATCTTCCGTAGTCGAGGTGTCTGCCGCACTCGCAACCGATGGATCGCGGCCCCCCTGGTCCGCCCGAAGTTCGCGGTACCGTGGCTCCAGGTTGTTCAGTCTCGTCAGCCTATATCATGACGACGGCGCGACGCTCCGCTTTTTCGTCTTCAGTACGCTGCATCGCAGGTGTAGCGCTCCATGTCGCACTCCCAGGCACACAGCACCCCGTCCAGGTTTGTCGCGCCTTCGATCCCGCTCATGCAGGTACGAAAGCAGCGACGCTCCATCCGCTCGCAGTGACCCGGCAGCACGATGTCCCCGGTGATGAACACGAACCAGTATCCGGTCAGGATCAGCGCCGCCAGGGCCAGCGTTCCCCCAACCAACATGAGCTTCTTCTTCATCATCGCTCCGATTCCACGGGGGCCGCGAGTATCATCCCGGCCTCCACGATCTTGAAGGTTGCCAACTTCTGATCCAGGTCTGGCGTCGGGGTCAGCCACGCGCCGTAGTTCCGCAATGCCTTCGCATCGCCGCAGTCCGTGTCCGTCGAGCAGTCCAGTTCCGCTGGCTTCCCTCCGCCACCGCAGACCATCTCGTCAGTGCCAAAGCCTTGGCGGCAGTCGACGAAATGGTCTACCGGCGGGCAGTCGCCGGGGTTGAGCCCGCCGTCCTCTGGCCCGCGTTCGCAGGTGCGGGTGCACGATCCGTTGTCGCAGATCGGAACCGAGTAGGCCCGCCCGCATTGACCCTCGATGCAGTCCCAGTCGGAGGGGCAGGGGTTGTCGGAGTCGCACGCGCTGCCGTGGGTGCACGCCCCGCAAGCCAGAAGTACCGAAACCGCAGCCAGCATCCACAGAATGTGATTCGTCATCTCCTACCACCTCCCATTCTGACTCTACCCCATACATGGCGTGTTGGCGGAACATTGCTGCTGGCAAGGTCGCTGCCATGCGTGGCAGCTTCACAAGGGAGTTCGAGCGGTTTCAGGCGAAGTTCGGGGCTCGCCTACGCGCCATGCGGGAAGAACGTGGGCTGACCCAGGAACAGACAGCCGAGATGATCGGGATCAACTGGAGACACCTCCAGAAGATCGAAGCAGGCCAGATCAACGTGACGCTCTTCACCCTCCACCGATGCGCGCGTGCGTTTGGTGTCGAGGTGCCCGCCCTGTTCCCTCCAGCCGACGACTGATTTTTGTCGCGTTGCATGGCGGACGCGGGCTACCCACCCGCGTCCGGACCAGATACCAGATCCGCGCAAACCCAGTGTTCTCGGGGGTTCGGCCCGCGGTTTGTCGCTGCGACATCCAGCAGAACGGCGGATTCCGCCCTCAGTCCGCCCAGATCCGCGCCGTTTCGACCCTTCTGCCCGCTTGATGCCGCCCGATCAGGTCGAACGCCGGCCGCCTTCTTCGTGATCGGTGATCGCCGGAACGGCGCGTCCGCCGACCTGGACCACCTGGTTCGCATCCTCGCGGATGACCAGGCGGGTGTCCCGGTCTCGGTCCGAGGGCAGCGCTCTCGTCACCACTGACCATCGCAGAAACACCACGGCCAGCCCCCGCGGCCTGAGCGCCAGCCACGCCTCCGGAACACCGTCGAGGAGCGACCGAACTCCGGTCGGGAGGCGGAAGGTCCAGCGGCCACCGCGGCAGGTGGCGAACGGCGTCCAGACCAGCGCGCCGCTTTCCGCGTCCTTCCAGAGCCGCTTCAACGGCGTTAGGACCGACGCGACGGCAAACGGCCCCAGGACACCCGCGATGGCCTTCTCCTCGCTCGCCGTGCCCGGCACGAACCCCGCCTCGCAGTCCGGACACTCCACGGCGGCGAGCGGACCATCGAGGCAGTCCGTCCCGTAGGCCGCTTCTCCCAGCGCGATGGCGAGTTCGGCTTCGCGGCTGGGGTAGCCGTGCAGCCGAGGGATCGGGCTCACCTTCACACCGCATGCCGGGCAGCGCATCCGAGGCAACGGTTCGGCGCGAACAACCTCTACCTCTTCCACGTCCTCATGCGGCACCAGCACCGCCTCGATGCTCCCGCGCTGCGGTCCCAGCCGCCAATCCCTCCAGCGCGCGTGTACGGGCTCGCTGTCCGCCAGTAGGCCAGCGGGGTGGGCCTGGGCCTCGTAGGGCAAGCCACAGGTCGACAACGCATCGACAAGCGCCTTGTGGGTCCGTTGCCCGCCCATCTCGTCGCCGCAGGCCACCAGGGTCCGCAGGAACGCCTCGCCGTGCTCCGTGGCGGTGACGACGTTGTGCGTCCAGATCACGCACCAGCCCTCCCCCTTGGCGGTCGTGGACTCTCGCATCAGCGCGTCGGTGAGCGCCACGACCAGGTCCTGGTAGAAAGCCTCCACCGCAGAAACGCCGGTACTCCGGGTCATCTCGCGCAGCCGGTCCCAGGCGTCCTGGACTCCGGCCACTTCGACGGTGGGGGCACTGACGGGAATCGGAACCAGCACGCGTCTCATAGGGACCTCCTTTTTGGTCCCTCCCCAGTAGAACGTAGCGGGTCAGTTTCTCGTCATCGAATCGGGTGCAGCCCGGCTCTCGCCGCTTCAGATCCGTGTTCCGCGGGGGCGCGCACGCGCCTGGGCCAAACGCTTCCATGTCCGCGCTCGCCCCCGGATGCGGGTCGCTCCACGCGCCACGACAAGATGGTAGAAGTTGACATAATCCCGGCGCGGTGCCGACAAATACCAACGCCTCGACTCCCCATGAACACTGGCCAATCCTGGGATCGACTCACATGTTTCGGTCACCGAACTATGTCCAGGATCATGCTGGTCTCGGTCTTCGCTATGGCAGGAACCTCCGCCCGGTGTAGCTGTCTTGGACGGACCTACACCCTGCCGGACAGGATCGCGTCCAGGACCCTCCTCGCCTCCGCCGACCACAGACGCTCGAAAGCCGCGCTCGGCTGCTCGACCAGCGCCAGAGCCTCGGGGTCCGTTGCGGCTGCCCGAACGCCCTCCCACAGCCGCCGCAACGCCTTCTTGCTCGTTCCCTCGGGCTGGCTCAACGCGTGCAGACGCTTGGCCTCCCGCGAGCCGCAGCATTGCAGCAGCCGCAGGGATACAACCATCGACGGCTCCAGGTCCCCCACCATCACCATCGGCCTCAAGCCGATTTTCTCGAACGGATCGGGCAAGTGCTGCATCGCCAACAAGGAAAGCGGTGAGCCGGCCAGTCGGGGAGTGCGGTACTCGCGCTCGATCCGCGTCAGCGCCTCTCCAACCGGCCAGCGAGAATACTGGCGAACCAGGGCACCCCTGCGTTTGCCGCTATGGATGGTCAAGCTGTAGGGAGATCCGTCGGAGTGCGTTCGGGCCGGAGCCTGGCGACGCGTGAGGAGCAGGTCCGCCGTCCAGATCGGGTAGTCCAGGGCCACGTCGATCCGGGTGATGCGAAACCGGCTCAGATCACCGATCTGGGACAGGACGCGGCCCAACTCCCGCCACACCTCATCGTAGGTGTCGGGGTCGGAGCCCAGATCCACCCTGACCGCCACCCCACCGGAAGTGCGGAACCTCGGAGCGAAGAGCACCCGCACCTGATCGAACTTGGCCTGCCGCTCGTACCCACTGCGGCGCCGTGCCTTCCGGCCTTTCCTGTTCCCAAGTAGCTTTCGTAGACTAGGGCTTTCATGGTCAGTGACGACCTGAAGCGCGTGGACGAGGAGCCTCCTCGCAAGGACCGGCTCACCCTGTTCATGTCTCGCGTACAGGCTGAGTCGGGACAGCGGGGGCAGGGGGAGTACGGACTGCGCTATCAGAGCAGGATCGGTGTCCGAACCTCGCATCCTCAGGCAGCAGCCTTCCAGGAATCGTAATTTGAATCTCTCGAAATCCGCGTGTTCCATGATGATTACCTCCACTACCCTTTATCGAGTGGAGGCTGAAAAACTCCGCTTTGTCGTCAAACTGGCGATCTCGTGCCCCCCTTGGTGAGCCGGTGGGGCGCTGCGATTGACGACAAATCTTTCGGGTGGGTTGTGGCGGTCTACGACTCGCCGCGGAAGGCGCGCTGGACGAGGGAGCCTTGGAGTTCAGTGGTGGTGTAGATCGACCGGTGGCTCTCGTCGGCCACCACCAGGTCGAAGAAGTGGTGTGAGATCCAGTTCCCCGGCTTCTCCCCCCGCTCGATCATGTCGAGCATCGTCGGGTAGGTCGTGACGTAGATCCGCCGGTCCTTCTTCCAGCCCTTCTCGTCCTTCTTCGGCCACCTGGGGTCGTTGGGCAGGTGCTCCTTGAAAGCAACCAGCGCCTGGTCCCGCAGCGCGATGCGGTCCAACCAGGAACAGAACCCGCTTGGCCCACCGCGCCCGCAGCAGCACGTCCACCAGCGCGACCGCCGCACGGGTCTTGCCCGTCCCGGTGGCCATCACCAGCAGGAACCGCCGCCGCTTGGCCTCCACCGCCTACAGGATCGAGCGAATCGCAGCGATCTGGTAGTCCCGCCCCGCGATGTCCACGTTGACCATCTCGGTGCCCAGCGGCTTGCGCGTTTGTCGCCGCTGCTGCATCCACTCCAGGTCCGCCTTGGTCGGGAACCCGTGGACCTTCACCGGCGGGTAGAAATCCGATTCTCACAGGTAGGTCTCGTGTGCCCGGTGGTGTAGAGGACGAACGGGATGTCCCCCCCGTGGATGGCCTGAAGGTTCTTGGCGTAGGTGAGTGCCTGCTCCTTGCCCAGTGCCGCGTCCTTGGATGTCCTCTTCGCCTCGACAACGGCCACCGGCTTGCCGTGGAGCATCAGGGCATAGTCGCCGAACTGATGGCCCTCATACGGCGTCAATGGCCTTTCGCACGACCGGCTTCCCGGCTGCGGCCAGTTCGATGTCGAGTTCCTGGGAGACCTGGGCCGGATCATCCACGTTCCAGCCAGCCGCCACCCCATTCCCGGGCGAGACACCCGTGGGGACACACCTCGGACACACGCCGCTGCGCGATGACGCTCCTCGACGCTCGCCCACGCTCCATCACGCCGGCTGCGATCCCACGCAGTCCCTCGAACTGTCGCGCGCCACGAACATACTCCCGCCTGAACGCCAGTCGCGCCACGAA
>CAZOYV010000253.1:0-12644 GCA_964584075.1 uncultured Rickettsiales bacterium
CTAGGTCATGGCATCCTCCTCCTCCAGGCTTTGCCTGGCGCACGAGAAGTGCGGGTCAACCGGGGCAGGTCGGGCAGGGGCGCGACGGGCCGCCGGTGGGGACCGGGGTGCGCCCGGGGGGCGGCGGCTCGGCGTCGGGCACGAACATCGCGTAGCGGCACGGCTTGCCGTCGCGGCCCTCGTACGTCCGGGTGCGCTCCACGACGGTGACGCGGTCGAGCCCGGTCAGGTCGCAGCGCCAGGCCTCACCCGCCTCGGGCAGGATCAGCAGGCGGTACTCGGTCTTGGCCTCCTCGTGGTAGACGAGGTAGCCGTAGAGCTTGTCCTGGTCGGTCTCGAGCACCTCGAGGATCAGGTGGGACTCCCCCTCCTGGGCGACCGCGGGCGGCGCGGAGAGGACGAGCAGCAACCCCGCGATCACCACGGCGCGGGTCCGGCGAGGCGACATCGGGCCTCCCTCCGCCCTCGCTGACCGTCGAGGGCCACGGGGTGTAGGATGGCGGGCGCGGCGGCGCGAAGCAACCGGAAGGAGCGACGATGACCCGCAGGCCCTGGTCCCCCACGCTGGTGGCGGCGCTCGTCATCGCCCCCGTCGCGCTCGGCTCGTGCGGAGGCAGCGGCGAGATCGTGGCCCGCAACTTCGAGGACATGCACGCGCTGCTCGAGGGCGTCAACGAGGACCCCTCGCGGACCGCCGTGGCCCAGATCCTGGACGACTGCGCCCGGGACGCCCGCGAGGGCAAGATCTCGGGGTTCGAGGCGGCGATGTTCAAGACCCAGCTCGCGACCGCCGCCAAGGACGGCGTGATCGGGGACCCGGAGGTTGCACACCTGCGCGAGCAGCACGAAGAGATGATCGAGGAGTAGCGGGACCGTGAGATCCGGACGATGGCCCTGGATGCTGCTGGTCGCGCTCGGCGCGGGGACGCTGTTGCCCGCGTGCGATCGCGAGGACCCCTGCGACGGGATCGACAACGACGGGGACGGCTACTACGACGAGGATCTCCAGCCGGGCGAGGTGATCCGCCCGTTCTTCGCCGACGCCGACGGGGACGGCTTCGGCGACGTCGACTACGTCCAGAGCGCCCCGATCTACGCGTGCATGGCCCCCGAGGGCACGGTCAACAACAACTGGGACTGTGACGACACCGACCCGGACCGCAACCCCCACACCCCCGAGGAGTGCAACGGCATCGACGACAACTGCGACGGGCAGGTCGACGAGGGGGTCGGGACGACCTACTTCGCCGACGCCGACGGGGACGGCTACGGGGACGCGGCCGCCCCCGAGGTGGCCTGCGAGCAGCCGGACGACACCGTGGAGAACGCCGAGGACTGCGACGACACCGACCCGCTGTCGTTCCCCGGCGCGCCCGAGCTGTGCGACGGCGCCGACAACGACTGCGACGGCGACGTCCCCGCCGACGAGGTCGACGGCGACGCGGACGGCTCGCTGGCCTGCGAGGACTGCGACGACGGCGACCCGCTGTCGTTCCCCGGCGCGCCCGAGGTCTGCGACGGCGCCGACAACGACTGCGACGGCGACGTCCCCGCCGACGAGGTCGACGGCGACGGCGACGGCTACCTGGCCTGCGCCGAGTGCGACGACGGCGACGCGTCGATCCACCCGGGCGCGTTCGAGCTGTGCGACGGGATCGACGCCAACTGCGACGGCTTCGTCGACACCGCCGACCTCGACGCCAGCGGCTGGCCGGACTGCAACGAGGTGCTGGTGATCGTCTCCGGGCCGTTCGCCGCGGTGACGGACCCCTGCGTGGACAGCGGGCTGCCGTACCCCGAGCACGAGCTCGACGCCGTGGCCGCCGGGATCGACGACCTGCAGTGGGTCCCGGCGGTGTTCGAGGAGACCGGGAAGACCGGGATCGGGGCCGGGCAGCTCGCCGAGCACCCCGCGATCGTGGTGCTCAACGGGGGCCTGCCGTGGGGGGCGGGGTTCTTCGCCGACACGCTGCCGGGGCTCGAGGTCGCCCGGGCGGCGGGGATCCCGGTGCTGCTCGTCGGGGACGACGTCGCCGACGGGATCGACGACCACGCCGCGCTCGCCGCGCTGACCGGGCTGCAGGGCTACGGCGGCAGCGGCGCGGCCGACAGCGTGACGATCCTCGAGACCGCCCACGGCCTGGTCAACGGCACCGCCGGCTTCGTCACCGCGTTCTACGCCGACGCCGACATGGACCAGGCGGGGCTCGGGAGCGACGCCCTCGCCGTGGCCGAGCAGGCCACCAGCGGGGCGCCGGCGATCGTCGCCGTGGAGCCCCCCACGGGGGCACGCAGCGCCACGGCGCTGTTCGGGATCGCGGCGTCGTGGGAGGCCTGCCCGCAGGTGGCGGGCGACGATCCCGCGATCCTGCTGCGCAACGCGCTGGAGTGGCTGACCGAGTAGCCCCTCGGCCTGGCCCCTGATTCTCTACTATTTTAGTGGTTTTTGTTCGTTGAACCTTCCTCTGTCATGGGTGTCTCCTTGGATTCACCAGGCCAAACGAAGGCCTGAGAGAGGAGCTCCCATGACCCGAACGTTCATCCCCCTGTTGTTGCTGCTCGCCGTCGCGCTGCTGCCCGGCCTCGCGACCGCCCAGGTGCTCGGCTCCTGTGGGTCCGACGACGCCCAGACCCCCGGCGCCGCGCTCCAGGGCACCGACGCCTCCGTGACCTCGCCCACGGGCCAGGTCTCGCGCACGCCGCTTCCCGGAGAGGCCGCGCCCAACTTCGAGCTGATTGCGCTGGTGGGCGACGACTTCCAGAAGATCAAGCTGTCGGACTACGACGGCCAGTGGCGGGTGGTCTGCTTCTACCCGGCCGACTTCACCTTCGTCTGACCCACCGAGCTCTCCGCGGTCGCGGAGAAGTACGGCGAGCTGAAGAAGTTGAACGTCGAGGTCATCGCGGTGAGCACCGACACCCACTTCTCTCACTACATGTTCAAGAAGACCTCCCCGACGGTGAAGCACGTCGAGTACCCGATGGCCGCCGATCCGAGCGGGGCGGTGTCCCGCGCCTACGGCGTGTACGACGAGACCACGGGCATGAACCGGCGCGGCCGGTTCATCATCAGCCCCGAGGGCAAGATCATGGCCGTCGAGGTGATGACCGGACCGGTGGGTCGCAACGTCGACGAGCTGATCCGCCAGATCCAGGCGATGCAGGCCGTGGCGGACAACCCGGGCAAGGCCGCGCCCGCGGGGTGGACCCCCGGCGACGAGATGATCGACACCGACAAGGACGCGATCGGGAAGTACTAGTCTCCGAACGCGGCAGCCCCCCGCCGCCCCGCCTCCGGGGACCGGTTCGCGTAGCAGTACACGCAGCCACGTGGACAGGTGTCGTAGGCGCCGATGTCGATCGACGCGTAGCACCCGCAGCCCGGACGCGTGGGGCGGCGAGCGAGCGTCACCGTCCGGCCGAGCAATCGCGACAGGCGGGCCGGGTCCACGCAGCTCGCGGCGGGTACGCCGGGCTGGACCAGGTCCGGCTCGCAGCACAGGCTCAGCTGGATGCCGTGCTCCGCGGTCCGCGCGGCCATCTCCCCGACCAGGGCCCGGTCGCGCGCGCCGTCGTCGGGCCACGGGCTGCTGCCCACCGCCGCCAGCGCCGGTGCCAGGTGGCGCTCCGTCTTGCGGTAGCGATCGACCCAGCTGGTGATGCACTCGTCCGTGATCCCGGCGAGTCGCCGGGCCAGGTCGCCGATCCGCGCCAGGTGGCCGTCGGGCTCCAGTCCGTCGGCGAGGATCACCGGGTCGTAGCGCCACACGATCGCGTCGGGCCCCAGGCGCGCGCGCAGCTCGCCCAGCGCGGCGACGACGGCGTCCCGCGGCGGGGCGCCGGGCTCGAGGAACGCCGGGTAGCCGGTGAGCGTGACGTGGAACAGCAGCGGGTGGCCGCGCTGCGTCAGCTCGTCCAGGTGCGGCAGCAGCGGCCGCGGGTCGCGGGTCCACAGCTGCAGCGCCAGCACCGCCTCGGGGCGCAGGTCCACGCGGCGGACGTTGCCGCCGAACGGGTTGCGCACGTCCACGCGGCCCTCGCGGAGGCGCTGCATCAGCCACGGGGTATGGTAGGCCGGGACGTCCGAGCGGCGGCTGGCCGAGATCACGGTGGGCGGGGGGTCCCCGATGGCGAGCGCGAGCTGCTCGTCGGGGGTGGTCATCGGACGCAGCAGTCCGCGCCCTCCCACCCGACCCCCAGCGGATGGATCTGGCGGGCGATGTCGGCCCACGCCCAGCGGGGCGAGGCCAGCAGCGGGCCGGGGAACATCCGACCGTCCAGCAGCGGCGCCACGGACAGGGGGGATCCGTCGAGGTGCTCGAACGGCACGTCGACGGCACGCAGCAGGGCCATCGCCCCGGCCACGTCCCACAGGTGGCTCTCGTGGACCAGCGCGGCCAGCGCGCTGCCGGTGGCGACCAGCGCCAGGTGGTAGGCGGTGGAGCCCAGCGAGCGCACGCGCCCGGGCAGGTCCAGATCGTAGCGGCGGTGGGCGTCGCTGGGCACCAGCGCGCAGACCCCGCCGCAGTCCGAGGGACCCACCGGGCCCGCCGGTCGCCCGGCGCGGGTCAGCGGCACGTCGACCCCGCCCACGATCTGCTCGCCGCCGTGGATCGCGGGCAGCGTGATCACCCCCAGCACCGGCTCGGCGTCGTGCAGCAACCCCACCGAGACGCACCAGCAGGGGATCCCGGCGACGAACGCGCGGGTCCCGTCGATCGGGTCCAGCACCCAGGCGAACCCCTCGGCCCGGACGGTGCCCCCGCCCTCCTCCCCGATCACCGGCACCGACGGCGCGCGCCGCGTCAGCTCCTCGCGCAGGAAGGCCTCCACCCTGCGATCGAGCTCGGTGACGGGCGAGCCGTCCCCCTTGCGCTCGAACGAGGCGGTCCCGAAGCCCTCCATGGCCAGCCGCGAGGCCTCGCGGGAGACCACCTGCAACTCTTCGATCTCGATCGGCCACTCCATGGCCCCACCCTACCCATCCGGAACTGCATGGGGAAGTCGGTGGCGCCGGCTCTCCGGAAGCAGTACATTGGAGATTGGATCGAAGGTTTGACCATTCACCCAATGAAGGGCGTCGCATGGAGATCAACCGGATCCAGCGCAAGGGCCTCGCCGACGTGATCGGCGACCAGCTGCGGGAGGGGATCCTCAAGGGCGAGCTCGCCCCGGGGGACCGGCTGCCGCCGGAGCGGGAGCTCGCCGCGCGGTTCGGCACCAACCGCAACACCCTCCGCGAGGCGATCCGCGCGCTGGAGGCGCAGGGCCTGGTGCGCGCCCGGCAGGGCGACGGGGTCCGCGTCCTCGACTTCCGCAACAGCGGCGACTTCGGGCTGCTGCCCCAGATCGTGCAGCAGGCGCCCGCCGAGGAGCGGCAGTTCATGTTCGGCGACCTGCTGCGCATCCGGCGCGTGGTGTGTGTCGAGGCGGCGGTCCTGGCCGCCGAGCGCCGCACGCCCGAGCAGGTCGAGCGGATGCGCCAGCTGCTGGAGCGGCAGCGCAGCTCGGACGGGGACCTGCTGACCCAGATGCAGACCGACGTGGAGATCTACCAGACGCTGGTCGAGGCCTCGGGCAGCATGGTCAGCAACCTGCTGTTCAACACGCTGGCCCGCGTGGTCGAGCAGTTCGTGCAGCTGTTCCCGCAGATCATCTGGTTCGCGCCGGACTACTACGAGCGGATGTCGGGGGTCGTCGCGGCGATCGACGCCGGGGACGCCGCTCGGGCCCGCCAGGTGTTCGACGCCCACCTGCGCAGCAGCGACGAGGAGCTGCTCGTGCGCATCGCCGGCGGCTGACAGCTCGTGAGCCTTTCCCCTCCTGGACTGGTACGATAGGCCCATGGAACCCACCGTACTCGAGGCCGGCGAGATCCTGTTCCGCGACGGGGACGAGGGCGAGCTGCTGTACGTCGTCTCCCGCGGGGAGCTGGCCGTGTTCAAGGAGGTCGACGGGGCCGAGCGGGAGCTCGCGGTGCTGCCGGCCGGCTCCTTCGTCGGCGAGCTGAGCCTGCTCAACGGCGAGCCCCGCAGCGCCACGGTCAAGGCCAGGACCGAGTGCGTGCTGCAGGTCTACGACCGCCCCAGCTTCGAGGCGCTGCTGCACCGCAACCCGTCGGTGGCGGTCCGGATCGTCTACGAGCTGGCCAACCGGCTGCAGACCTCCAACAACGCGCTGGCCCAGCTGCGCCGCCAGCTGGAGCAGGAGCCCTGAGCCTGCGCCCGCGCCGCCTCGCCCCGCTCGCGCTGCTGCTGGCCGCCGCCGGCTGCGCCGAGGTCCCCGCGCTGGACCCGATCGACGCCTCGGCGCTCGAGGTCCTCGAGGCCCGCCACCTCGGCGAGCTCGACGAGGTCCGCGGCCACCTCTACGACCACGATCCCGGGGAGTTCTCCGCGGTCTACCTCAAGGTCGCGTTCCCGGTGGACCGCCGCGGCGTGCGCGACGAGTGGATGTGGGTCCAGGTCCTGCACTGGGGCCCCGACGCGATCGAGGGGATCCTGGTCAGCCAGCCGCGCCGCCGCCCCGACCTGCGCGCCGGCTCGGTGGTGACCTTCGGCCCCGAGCGGATCGGGGACTACCAGGAGCTGGACGCCGCCGGCGAGGAACAGGGCAACGCGCTGCGCCAGATCCTGGCCGGCTCGCTGCGGACGGGCGCGCCGTGAAGTTCGAGGAGAGCGCGCTCAAGGAGCTCTACCGCCTGGGCTTCTGGTACGGCCTGCGGCCGGCGCTGCGCACGGTCCCCGCGGGCCACGAGTTCGAGGTCTTCCGCGCGATGGGGCGCCAGGCCGCCCAGCTGCCGGGCGCCGCGCGCGAGCGGCTGCGCGCCAACCTGGGGCGGGTGTTCCCGGACCCTGCGCGGCGCGACGAGATCCTGGTGCAGGCCTACGAGGAGCACTTCTGCACCCAGTACGTCAGCTTCACCTTCCCCCGCATCGATCCGGTCCACCGGCGGCAGTACATCCGGATGCAGGGGACGGATCACCTGCTGCGCGCGCTGGAGCGCGGACACGGGGCGGTGCTCGCCCACCCCCACATGGGGTGCGCCCAGCTGCCCCACTTCGCGCTGGCCGCGCGGGGCCTGCGGATGATGCAGATCGGCGGCGGCGGGCTCAACCTGCGGCTCAGCCCCCTGGGCAAGCGCGTGGCGCGCACGCGGGCGCGCCTGGAGCGCCTGATCCCCGCCGAGATCGTCGACGGCAAGTCGTTCCTGCGGCCGGCGCTGCGCCACCTGCGCGGAGGCGGGGTCCTGCTCACCGCCGTCGACGGCACGGGCAGCGGCGAGGAGATCGGGCGGCGGCTGGTCCGCACCGTGCTGGGCCACCCGTTCCGCGTCCCGGTGGGGCCCGTCTACCTGGCCCACCGCGCCGGCGCCGCGCTGCTGCCGATGCGGGTCGTGCGGCGCCCCGACGGGCCCGGCTTCGACGGCCTCGTCGAGCCCGAGGTCCCGGTCCCCGACGGCCCGCTGGACACGGTGCTGCACTGGGGCGCGGACCTGATGGCGCTGATGCTCGACCGCTGGCTGCGGCGCGATCCGGGCGAGTGGGACTTCTGGGACGAGTTCCACCCCGGCCCCGGCGGGCTCCTCGCCTGATCGCGGGATTCCCCATGCAGTTCGCCATTCCCCGTGAACCTCCGTAGAATGACCGTCCAGGGAAACGGGCATGTACCCCCTCGCTGCCAAGCAGGCCAAGTTCGGTCCGTACCACATCCTCCACAAGCTGGGGGAGGGTGCGATGGCCAAGGTCTACCTCGCGCGACACATGGGCGACGCCGCCGGCAAGGGCCGCGACGTGGCGCTGAAGATCCTGCGCCACGAGTACGCCCACCAGGAGGAGGTCCTGCACCTGCTGACCCGCGAGGCGATCATCGGCCAGAAGATGCGGCACCCCAACGTGGTCGCGACCCTGGAGTTCGGCGAGCTCGACGGGATGCCGTACCTGGCGATGGAGTACGTCCCCGGGGTCACGGTCGCCGACCTGCTCGAGGTCACCGAGGAGCAGCGCCACGGCCTGCCCCCCGAGCTGGTCGCGGTGCTGCTGATGCAGGTCTGCGACGGGCTCAGCTACGCCCACAACCTGACCGACAGCAAGGGCAAGAACCTCGGCGTGATCCACCGCGATCTGAAGCCGGGCAACGTGATGGTCTCGCTCAACGGCGTGGCCAAGGTGATGGACTTCGGCGTCGCCAAGGTCAAGGTCTTCGGCGGCGGGATCACCACCACCTCGCGCACCACCCGCGGCACGCCCGCGTACATGAGCCCGGAGCAGGCCCGCGGGCGCTCGCTGACCCACCACTCGGACATCTTCGCCGCCGGGCTGCTGATGTACGAGATGCTGACCAACAAGAAGCCGTTCAAGGCCCGCAACCTCAGCGAGCTGATCAAGATGGTGCAGGCCGCGCACCTGACCGGCCTCGAGGAGGAGCTCGACGAGATCCGGCCCGGGCTGGGGCGCATCTTCCGGCGCTCCACCGGCGCCGAGATCGAGAGCCGCTACCCCGACGCCTCGTGGATGGCCGAGGACATCCTGCAGCTGTACCCACCCGACACGCCGATCCCGCCGCCGCGGCTCGACCGCAGCGATCAGACGCACTACTACGTGATCCGCGACACCGACGGGGTCGACGACGTCGAGCCGGCCGCCGAACCGCCCCCTCCCCGCTTGCTGACCCCGGAGCAGGAGGGGCTCGACGAGATCGCGCAGCAGCACTTCACGATGCCCAAGCAGCAGTCGGCGCGGGCCGCCGTGGCGTCGGCGCGGGCCGACGTGCAGCCCGTGCTGGAGTCCCACGACCTCGAGGACCTCGAGGAGGCCGAGGAGGCCGAGGAGCTCGACCTCGACGATCTGCCGGAGCTGGACCTCGAGGAGGACGACGACATCCTCGACGTCGATCTCGGCCCCCCGACCTTCCTGGAGGCCCGGGAGAAGCCCGACCCCGCGGTCCCCGCCTCCTCGGACACGCTGCACCACCTCACGCAGTTCCTCGTCGAGATCGAGAGCTAGTCTCCGTCCCGGTTCTCGGGATGGAGACGAGCTGGGGACACGGGGCGGACAGGCTGCTCAGAGGCGGCCGCCAGGCGAGGTGCGGGCGGTGCGCGGGCTCACGGCTGGTTCGCGATCCACTCGGTGAGGTCGAGGACCTCGTAGTCGACGACGACCTTGCCCTGATCGATGCCGTAGCCCCAGATCACGCCCGGGCGGATGTCGGCCCCCCCCATCTGCACCACGGCGGCGGCGGTCGGGCCCTCGTAGCCGCTGCTGTGGGAGTCCCGGAGGCAGGAGGACGCCGTCATCTGGCCCAGCTGCTCGGAGTAGTCGAAGCGCAGGGAGTGGGCGCCGCTGGTGCCGGTGTCGGTGTAGTACGTGTAGTAGCTCGTGCCGCCGGTCACCGGGTCCATCGTGTAGAGGTCCGAGTCGTCGCCCAGGAACAGCAGGCCCGACGGGTCGACGCCGACGACCCAGTTCCCGTCGTTGATCGGTCCGTCCCCGGGCAGCGCGCCGACCTCGTCGAACTCGCCGGTGTCCAGCTCGTAGCGGTAGACCTTGTCGGCCACGACGTCGGTGACGTAGTAGATGCCGTACTCCTCCATCGCGAGATCGTGGCAGCTCCCCGAGGGGAGCTCGTCCTTGGACAGGATCGTGCCGTCGAAGTCGACCCAGATCACCGCGTTGTCGACCCCCGCCTCGAGGCTCCCGCAGACCACGAAGCCCCCCTCGCCGTCCGGCTCGATCGCGGTGCCGCGGATCGAGTTGGGATCGCCGATCGGGTACGGATCCTCGCCGTCCGTGGGGATCACCTGGAGCGACCCGCCCGGCCAGTCGCCGTCCGAGGACAGCGAGTACGACACCGAGTACAGGTTCTGGGGGTAGTCCTCTCCGTCCCCGAGGAACATCCCCCCGAAGTCCATGAAGCACGCGCCGGGCATGTCGAGCACCTCGATGCCCAGGAACTCGGGGTCCCACTCCGCGGGGATGATCTCGTACTCCGCGAGGTTGCGATCGCCGAGATCGAAGTCGGACGGTCCGCGAGCCAGCACGGAGATGACCGACCAGTCGTCGACCGTGCCGCTGAAGCCCCACCAGCCGTTGGGGCAGGCGAACTCGTCGTTGCCGGCGTCGTCGTCGTCCCCGCAGCCGAAGCCGCCGCAGTCGCCGTCGGGGTTGGGGCAGCCGAGCAGGATCAGTAGGGGCAGGAGCCCGAGCGCCGCGACGGGCGCCCACCGTGTCCGATGATGCATCTCCACCTCACCTCTTGGGGATTCGTCCTCCCAGCCTAGCCGCCATCCGACATCCCGACAAGCGGCAGCCGGCCCCCGGGCATCGGCGTACCCGCCCGCACGCGGGCGACTCGCCGCGAGCCCGCCTGCGTGGTACACCCGTTCCCGTCGAGGTACGGTGAGCATGGCCTCCGTCCCACACCTGCAGCCCGGCCTGCGCTGGATCGTCGTGGCGTCCCTGTGCGCAGCGACGGTGGGCTGCGGGCCGGACCCCGAGCGGGCGCTCGTGGCGGCCCGGGCCGCCCTCCGGGACGGGGACGACGGCGCCGCCCAGGAGGCCTTCCGCCGCGCCCTCGACCGCCACCCCGAGCACGTCGATCTGCTCGTCTTCGCCGCGGAGTTCTACCTCCGGGAGAATGCGCCGGACCACTACAAGCCGCGGCTGGCGCTGCACTACGCCCACCGCGCGGTCGAGGCCGCCCCGGATCGCTGCGACGCCGCGGCAGCGGAGATCCGCGCGCTGCTGGCGATGGGGCAGACCGAGGACGCCACGGAGCGCTGGCAGGCTGCCACCGAGGCGCACCCCGACGACGAAGGCCTTGCCCTGCTCGGGGAGTTGTTCTAGTCTCCTCGCCTCGTTCGCACGACCTGAATTCGCACGCGCGGAGGACAACCATGCGAAACCTGATGTACGGGCTCATCCTGATCGCGACGGGGGCCATCGCGGCCTGCAACACGGGCACGGGTGCCGACGTCGTGACCGACACCAGCGCCACGGTCGCCACCTACGAGGGCGGCACCATCACCGAGGCCGAGGTCGAGGCGTTCCTGTCGACGCTGAACGACCGCCAGAAGACCCGCTTCAAGACGCCCGAGGGCCGCAAGGACATGATCGAGCGGCTGGCGCTCAACGAGGCGCTCGCCTCGGACGCCAGGACCCAGGGCTTCGGCACCAGCGACGAGGACAAGATCGCGATGCGCCAGGCGGCGGACAACTTCCTCGTCAGCAAGCTGATGAAGGACCTGCGCGACAAGTCCCGCGGCGAGGAGCAGGCCCGCGCCTACTACGACGAGCACATCGACGACTACAAGAAGGAGCAGGTCCAGGCGTCGCACATCCTGGTCAAGCAGGAGGCCGAGGCCCGCAAGGTCAAGAGCCGCATCGACGGCGGCGAGGACTTCGCGACGGTGGCCAAGGAGGTCAGCGAGGACCGCGGCTCCAAGGTCAAGGGCGGCGATCTGGGCTGGTTCGGCCGCGGCCGGATGGCGCCGGAGTTCGAGGAGGCGTCGTTCGCCCTCGAGGAGGGTCAGGTCTCCGACCCGGTCAAGACCAAGTTCGGCTACCACATCATCAAGAACACCGGCAAGCGCGACCAGATCCCGTTCGAGGAGGTCCAGGAGCGCATCAACCGCAAGCTCGAGCGGGAGTCGATCACGACCTACATGGACGACCGCAAGTCCAACCTCGCCGTCGTGGTCGACGAGGAGGCGGTGGCCGGCATCGACATCGCGATGGACGAGGACACCGAGGAGGGCGCCGTCGAGCCCTGACGCGCGCCCGGCCCTCCCCGATCGGTCCAGCTCAGTAGTTGACCTGCAGCCCCACGGCGGCCTGGAACGCCAGGCCCGCGAACTGATCCGTGCCGGCGAACCCGATCGAGGGGCCGACCGCCCCCTTGACGAACAGCGTGGTGCGGAAGCTCAGGTCGATCTCGACGCCGACGTCGGCGAGGATCGGCCACTCGATCCACCACCCCCCCACCGAGGGGATGATCCACACCGCGACGGGGCTCTCGAACCCGAGCACGATCGACACCGGTCCGCCCACGTCGATCGACGCGGCGATCCCCAGGTTGATCACCGGCGCCAGCGTGATCTGGAGGCTGCGGCTGCGGCCCCAGCGGAGGTTCTCGTAGATCGCGCGGGACCCGCCGTAGAGCCCGACGTACATCCCCGGCTCGAAGCGGAACGAGATCGACGAGCGGGCGTGGATCGCCATCAGCGTGCGGGTCCCGAGGCCGACGTGGACCGTGAACGGCCAGGTCAGCACCCCGATCTGCAGGCCGAGGGTCCGCTTGCCGTTGGCCGAGAAGTCCCACTGGTAGCCGATCTCGGGGAACCCCAGGGTGAACTCGTGGGCCCGCTCGCCGGGGTTGAGCTGGTCGCCGCCGATCATCGTCGTGGCGCGGGCCGCCGGCGCGGTGCACAGCACGACGAGGGCGAGGACCGCCAGCAGCGGCACGCGGCGGTGGCGGTGGGGGTCGGTCACGGCAGTGGTCTTCTGCATGGCGGTGCCCGGCATCGTATGGCAAGCCAAGGGGCGCTGCAAACGGCGGAGCCCGCGGTGGGCGGCCGGCTCAGAGCTTGTGGATCTATCCCCGGACCGAGCCTGAGTGCCGCAGCGCCACGCTGGCCAGGCGCAACG
>CAZOYV010000254.1:0-12564 GCA_964584075.1 uncultured Rickettsiales bacterium
TACGTCAAACCTGGCGCGATTTTACCAGCGCCCCCTTTCGGCCGATGCGCCCCGCTGGGACCGGGCCCTCCGTCGTGGACCCGGACCGACGCGGTGACCCTCGGCGTGCTGCTGCTCAGCGGGATCGTCGGCATCTCGGTGGCCGACACCTTCATCTTCTGGGGCCTGAACATCCTGGGCGCCGCGCGCTCCTCGATCCTGGGCACCGCCTACCCCGCCACCGTGGTGGTGCTGTCGTTCGTGTTCCTCGGCGAGCGCTACGCGCCGTGGCAGTGGGCCGGCGCCGCCGCGGTGATGGTCGCGATCGTGCTCGCCGCGCTGCCGGAGAAGCGCATCGGCGGCGGCGAGCCGCTCGGTGGCCCGCTGTGGCTCGGCGTGCTCGTCGCGCTGATCGGGGTGCTCGGCCTCGGCGGCTCGATCGTGATGGCCAAGCCGGTGCTGGACGACACGCCGGTGGTGTGGGCCTCGGTGCTGCGCCTCGTCGGCGGGCACGCGGCGCTGTCGGCGTTCTGCGGGCTGCACCCGCGCCGCCGGGCGCTGTTCGCCGCCCACCGCCCCGCCCCCGCCTGGAAGCTGATGGTCCCCGCCGCCGTGGTCGGCACCTACCTGTCCTACATGCTGTGGCTCGGCGGGATGAAGTACGCCGACGTCAGCACCGCCGCGGTGCTCAACCAGCTCCACGTGGTGTACGTCGCGATCCTCGCGGCGCTGATCCTGCGGGAGCGGCTCGGCCCGGCCAAGATCGCGGCGATCGCCCTCGGCGTCGTCGGCAGCGTGGTGGTGGCGCTGGGGGGCGGCGGCTCGTAGCCCGCGGGTCAGGGCAGCAGCGCCTCGATCGCCACGTCCGCGGCGTACGGCCCGCCGGCGCCCTCGAGCTCGAGGTGCCGCACGGTCCCGGCGGAGCCGCGCAGCGCCTGGTGCACCTCCCCCAGCGAGATCGCCGCGGTGTCGACCCCGTCGATCGCGGTCAGCACGTCGCCGACCGCGACGCCCTGGGCCTCGGCGTCGGAGCCCTGGAACACGAACTCCACGGCGATCTGGCCGTCCCGCCAGGTGGGCTCGATCCCGACCCTCGTCCATCGGTCGGGGTCCAGCCAGGGGGCCTCGACCGGCCACAGCTGCAGGGTCTCGGTGTGGCCGTCGACCGCGTAGGCGTAGCGGTCCATCACCGAGTTGCCGAGGAACCCGGCGACGTGGACGTGGGACGCCGCGAGGATCCCGGCGAGGTGGTGCTCGGTGGGGATCACCACCACCTCCTGGTCGGCGATCGCGTCGCCGCCGAAGGTCAGGCTCGGGACCCGCGAGACGAACGCCGGGTCCTCGCCGTAGTTGGTGCGGAACACCCAGCCGTGCAGCCGCGGGGCGCCGGTGTCGACCTGGTCGAAGACCTCCTCGGTGAGGTAGGTCACCGGCAGGCCGGTGTCGAGCATCAGCGGCACCGGGGCCCCGAGGCCGAGGTCGACCTCGGTGACCGCGAACTGGTTCTCGAGGACGTAGGGCTGCAGCAGCGGGGGCCCGGTCAGCCCCGGCGGATCGGCGCCGGGGTCCGCGGGGCAGACGTACGAGGTCGCGGCGGCCGGGTCGAACAGCACCCACGACTGCAGGAAGATGTCCTGACCCAGCAGCGCCCCCACGTCGCGCCCGATGAAGGCCTGGTTCTCCGTCAGATCGCGACCCTTGCACGACCACTCGGGGTGACCGAACCAGCCGATCTCGACGTCGGCGTTGAAGTAGCCGGTGGAGCCGCCGCTGACCTCCAGGTCGGCGAAGACCACCTGCGCCGCGGTGTCGATCACGAACCAGATCTCGGTCCCGTCGATCGCGCCCCGCACCAGGCCCGCGCCGTCGGCCCCGACCTCGGTCTCCAGGGGGTTGGCGAGGCAGTCGTAGCTGTCGTCGTCGCCGCTGTCGTCGTCCCCCGCCGAGTCGTCGTCGCCGGCGTCGTCGTCGCCCGTGTCGTCGTCGCCGCTGTCGTCGTCGGCGACGTCGTCGTCGGCCGCGTCGTCGTCGTCGGCCGGGCAGCCGGCCACCAGCGCGATCATCGCCAGGACGAGCGCGACCGGGAGTGCACGTTGTTTCATGAATCTACAGCTCCGGGAGCAGGTCCTCGATCGCGACCGTGACCGTCTCGGGTCCCTGGCCGCGGTCGAGGGTCAGCGCGACCTCGTCCCCGGGGGTCCCGCGCAGCAGGTGCTTGAGCTCGTCCAGCGTCGCGCCGGCGAGGTCGGCGCCGTCGACCTCGAGGATCTCGTCGCCGACCAGGACCCCCTCGGTCTCCGCGTCGCTGGGGCTGTACACCATCTCGACGACGAACCCGCCGTCGCGCCAGGCGGGCTCGATCCCGACCCGGTGCCACTCGTGCGGGTCCAGGTGGCCCAGCGACTCGTAGGGATACATCACGTAGCGGTCCTGCGTGCCGTCCACGCCGACGACGAACTCCCGGTAGAACGGGTAGCCGAGGAACCCGTCGACGTCGATGCCGTTGCCGGCCAGCAGCCCGAACAGGTGGTTGTCGTCGGGGATCACCACCGCCCACGAGTACGCCACCGAGTGGACCGGCCCGTCGCCCAGCTCGATCGACGGGATCCGCGTCACGAACGCCTCGTCGGACCCGTAGTTGGTGGCCCACACGTAGCCGAACAGCGCCGGCATCGTGCCGTCGTACAGCTGGTCGAAGACCCCCTGGGTGATGATCGTGACCCCCGAGCCGGTGTCGATCACGACGGGGACCTCCACCGCCGCCGCGCCCTGCATCAGCACGGTCCCCACCGGGATCGAGGACGGCAGCGAGTAGGGCAGCAGGTAGCTGTGGTCGGGGTCGGTGCCCGGCGGTGCCTCCGGCGGCTCGGCGTCGAGGAAGTGGGCCTGCCGCCCGGCGTAGTCCAGCCCGACGAAGCGATCGGCGAACGCGTTCTGGCCCATCAGCCCGCCGAGATCCCAGCCGATGTAGGCCTCGGCCTCGTCGAGCCCGACGCTGCCGACCTGCCACGCGGGGAACGACAGCGGGCCGATCACCACGTCGCCGGTGACGTTGTTGCTCGTGCCGGTGATCTCGCTGTCGACGTAGGTCCGCGCCGCGCCGGTGTCCATCGCCCACCAGATCGACCCGCTGTCCTCGAAGCTGCCGTCGATCAGCAGCTGGCCGTCGACGGTCAGCTCGACGCCGTAGCCGTCGTCCCACGGGCCAGCGGCGCTGTCGTCGTCGCCGCTGTCGTCGTCGGCGGTGTCGTCGTCGGCGACGTCGTCGTCGGCGGTGTCGTCGTCGTCGGGGCAGCCCCACAGGAGCAGCACCGCCGCGAGCAAGAGCGTCGGTCGGGTGGATCGCATGCCCCTACTCTACCCGAGCCCGCGGGCGAGGAAAGGGCAGGTTGGCTTATATCACGGGCAGGGCTCGACGTGGACCGTCACGCCGTTGTTGATCTCGTCGCACTCCAGCTGGATCTCGCCGCCGTCCTGGAACAGATCGACCCACAGCAGGACGTCGCGCGGCTCGGGGAACAGCGCGGCGTCGAGGACGATCTCGAGGCTGCCCGAGACCCAGCCGGCGGGCAGCGAGTCGGAGACGTAGGTCGTGGTCAGCGGGTCCAGCGTGGTGGCGTCGAAGACCGTGACCGGGGTGCCGGCGACCACGTTGGCCCCGCCGGCGTTGCGGACCCGCACCGACAGCGTGATCTCGTCGGGGCAGGTCAGGTCGCAGACCTCGACGTCGAGGGGCTCCAGATCGGCCACCGGGTAGCCGTCCCAGCCGGTCTCGGGGCGCGCCTGGCGGAAGCTGTTGTGCACCTCCCAGGGGTTGTCCTGGTACTGGGGGATCGTGCCGTCGTCGTCGACGTTGGTGACGAAGTAGGCGTGCTGGTTCCAGATCCGGCGGGTGGCCCACCAGCCGGTCTCGTTGGTCCCGGTCAGCGCGGTGACCCCGTTCCAGCCGGTCTCCTCGAACACCGCGTTGCTGGGCAGCACGATGTCGGCGCCGCCGTCGGCGTCGACGTCGACGATCACCGGGTACTCGATGTTCGTCCGGCTGCTGTGCTCGGGCTCCTCGAACAGCGTCGCGCCGGTGGGCCCCTCGAAGATGTAGAACGTCTCCTCGTCGGCGTAGACCACCTCGGCGGTGCCGTCGCCGTTGAAGTCGAACACCGACGAGCCGGTGATCCCCGACGACGTCTCGGCTGTTTCATGGAACCACAGCAGGGAGCCGTCGGTGTCGTAGACCTGGTAGTAGTACTTGTCCGCGACGCCGATCTCGGGGTAGCCGTCCCCGTCGAAGTCGGCGACGGTCGGCGGGGCGCCCTTGCCCGAGTTGCCCATCAGCACCACCGGGCCCCAGACCACGCCGCCCTGGTGGTCCTGCAGCCGCAGCTCGCCGTTCCCGGAGACCACGATCTCGGGGTCTCCGTCCAGGTCGAAGTCCCCCACCGCGGTGGTGCCGTCGGTCAGCCCGTTGCTCCACTTGGCGCTGCCGTCCTTGTCGTACGCGGCGTTGCCGACCACCACCTCGAGCAGGTCGTCACCGTCGAGATCGACGGCGTAGCTCAGCGGCCAGTTGTTGCCCCCGGCACTGCCACGGCCGTGCTCGCCGACCCCGTGGATCGTGCCGTCGGCACCCATGATCACCCGGCCATGGATGATCTCCGCCTCGCCGTCGTGGTCCATGTCGTGCAGCGAGAACGCCCCCATCGTGGCGGTCTCGACGTCCGCGATCGACCACGAGCGCAGCAGCGCGCCGGCCGCCGAGAACAGCAGCACCTCGTTGTCCACGGTCTTGGCCACGATCTCGGGCCCCGGGGAGGTCGGGTCCAGCTCGCCCGCCGCGGGCGCGATGCCGCTCGGCAGCTCGGACAGCGTGGCGTCGTACCACAGCTCGCTGCCGTCCTCGCCGCTGATCGCGCGCAGCAGGCCGTCGCAGTCGTAGCACTCGTTGGCCATCGTGATCACGACCACGTCGGGCACGTCGCCGGGTCCGATCTGTCCGTCGCCGTCGTCGTCGGTCAGGTCGATCACGAGCGGCACGCTGAGGACCTGGAAGTGCTCGGCCTCGTCGGGGGGGTCGGTCCACTGCCAGCGCAGCGCCATCTGCGGATCGAACGTCTCGTAGGGCTCGGTGGAGGTGCAGGTCGCGTCGGCGGGCCCGGGCTCCACCAGCGTGCCGTCCTCGCAGGGGTCCCCCGCGGTGTCGTCGTCGCCCACGGTGTCGTCGTCGTCCCCCGCGGCGTCGTCGTCGCCCGCCACGGCGGTGTCGTCGTCGCCCTCGATCTCCATCCCGTCGGGGAAGCCGGCGCAGCCCTCGAGCAGCGCGGCGAGGGCCAGCGCCACGAGGAAGACCCAGGGCCAGGCGAGGTCGAGTCGGCCCGTGCGATCGCGGTTCATGGGACGCCTCCTTTCCCCGCGTCCCATCCTATCGGGCCCGAGTTGTAAAGACCCCGTCAATAAAGAACTTCAAGGTGAAGGACCGTTCCGCTCTCCGCCGCGCGCCCGCCAGGCGTCCCCTCCGCGATCGACGACGACGACCTCGTGGAGTGCCGCCGCCGGCAGCGGGTAGTCGCCGCGGACGAGCTCGCCGGCGCCGGGCAGATCGTGGTGCTCCAGCAGCGCCACGCCGTCCTGCCCCGCGCGTCCCAGGTGGACCTGGTCCACCAGCGCGCGCCAGTCCGCGGGCGGGTCCTCTCCCCGCTGCGCCAGGCGCGCCAGCAGGGGCGCGGGCTCGATCCCGGCGATCCGGACCCGGCCGTCCCCGGCCGGGGCGAGGGACACGGTGCCCGCGGTGTCGTGCCACGCCCCGGCGCCGCCGTCCACCAGCTCGAACGCCGTCCCGGCGCGGCACAGCCGGCGCACCGCCAGCCAGGCCGTCGCGCGGCTGCGCTCGATCCCGAGCCAGCGGCGCCCCAGCCGCGCGGCCACCGCCGCGGTGGTCGCCGAGCCGAGGAACGGGTCCAGCACCCGATCGCCCTCGTCGCTGCCCAGGCGCAGCACGCGCTCCAGCAGCGCCTCGGGCTTCTGGGTCCGGAACCCGGTCCGCTCCCGCGCGTGGACCTGCACCCCCGGCACGTCGGTCCACACGTCCTGCAGCGGCCGCCCCGGCATCTCGTCCAGGTAGCGCTTGTAGCGCGGGACGCGGCCGGGCGCGGTCTGCACCACCCGCCCCTGCTCCACCAGCGCCGCCATCCGCGGCCGCGAGTAGCGCCAGTGGCGGGTGACCCCCAGCAGCTCGTAGGCCGGGTTGCCCTTGGCCGCGCCCCCCGGGGCGACCAGGTTGTCGAGCATGTAGCGCCGCCCGCTGCCCTCCTCGACGTGGCGGTAGAACCGCGCCACGTAGCCCTCGTCGTAGGGCTGGTGCAGCGGCCGCAGCCGGGCCGCGCGCGATCGGCCGTAGACCAGGATCACGTCGTGGATCCGCCCCAGGTGGCGCGCCCCCTGGCGGCCGTCGCTGTGGGCGCTCTGCCGGACCCAGACCACCTCGTCGATCCGCCGCGCCGGCCCGAACAGCTCGTCGCACAGCAGCCGCGCGTGCGCCGCGACCCCGGGGCCGACGTGGAGGAACAGCAGCCCCTCGGGGGCCAGCAGCGCGCGCAGCCGCGCCAGCCGGTCGAGCAGGAACTGCAGGTACGCCGGCAGGTCCCAGCGATCGCCGTACTGCCGCAGCTCGTAGGCGCCGGGCCCGTCGACCGCCCCGTCGAGGCGCACCGGCCGGTGGTAGTCGGTCCCCGAGGCGAACGGCGGGTCGGCGTAGACCAGCGGGAGCGCCCCGGAGAACTCGCCGGCGAGGGCGTCGAGCACGGCGAGGTTGTCGCCGAGGATCAGCCGGCCGTGGGGCGGGTCGGGGGACGCCGCGCCGAAGCGCGCCGCGGGACGCAACGTCGCGGGCGACGGCGCGGGGGGATCACGCCGTCCCGCCCAGCGCAGCCCGACGTCGCCGGCCATCGCGCGGACTCAGGCGCCGTACTTCTTGATCGCCGCGTCCAGCCGCGGGAGCAGCACGAAGATGAACGCCGCCACGGCCAGCGCCGCCCCCGCCAGCCAGATGAACACGTTGGTCGTCGGGTCCAGCCCGCTGATGAAGCCGGAGAGCTTGTTGCCGATCGCGGTGGCCAGGAACCAGCCGCCCATCATCAGGCCGACCAGCCGCTTGGGGGACAGCTTGGTCACCAGCGACAGGCCCATCGGCGACAGGCACAGCTCGCCGAGCGTGATGACCATGAAGGTGAAGAACAGCCACAGCACCGAGACCTTGTCCTCGCCGTTGCCGCCGACGAGCGTGGCCACGATCATGATCACCATCGACAGCGTGGTCAGCAGCATCCCCAGGAAGATCTTGCGGGCGGTGGTCAGCGGCCGGCCGCGGGCCACCAGGAAGGCGAAGAACCACACCACCAGCGGGGTCAGCACGACCACGAAGATCGGGTTGAACGTCCCGGTGATCAGCTCGGCGTTGACCAGCGTGTAGAACCTGCCGGGGTCGAGCCGCCCGGTGCCCTCGCCCGCCTTGGCGTACACCGCCTCGTAGGTCTGCTCGGTGACGAACACCAGCGGCGCGAGATCGGCGCCCTCGCCGCGCACGAACAGCACCCGATCGTCGGGGGAAGCCCCCTCGGGGGTGACGCGGACCGAGATCGAGCTGCGGCCGTGGCTGTCCTTCTCGGCGGTGATCTTGATGCTCTCGTCGGGGTACACGCCGACGGCGAGGAACCCCCACGCCGGCTCGACCTCGTCGCTCGCGGGGTCGAGGGTGCGCACGCCCGGGTTCGCCGCCAGGAGCTCGTCCACCGCGGTCTCCCCCATGATCCGGGCGCCGAACGTCGCCGCGGTGTCCTGGTCGACGGCCAGCAGGGAGCGCTCGTCCGGGCGGGGCGTCTCCGGGCCGGCGTTCTCGAAGTACGACGGCATCGCCGGCTGGGAGTAGAACCGCGCCACCGCGTCCGGCATCCAGCCGCCGGCGCGGTTGGTGTCGTGCTGCGTGAAGACCGTGATCATCCCGCCGTTGAGGTGCAGGATCATGAAGAACGTGCCGCCGGCGAGGTACACCGGCATCAGCGCCTTGAGCCCGACCTTCTCGTCGGCGCTGGCCCGCCGGATCACCAGCCAGAAGTAGCTCAGGATCGGGATCGCGCCGACCAGGAAGCCGAACGTCGCCGGCCCGACCGTCGAGTCGATCGCCTCGACCCGGGAGCCGATCACGTAGCCGATCCCGCCGCACACCGCCGCCGGCAGCAGGATCTGCAGGATCACGCGGGTGAAGCTGATGTCCTCCGGGTCGGGCTCCGGCCGGCGGTCGGCGTTGCCCAGCTTCTTCCAGTTGGCCAGCAGGATCGACACCGCGATCAGCAGGCCGACCCCGGCGGCCATGAACGCCATGTTGAAGTCGAACAGGTTGCGCAGCGGCGCGGCGAGCAGCGCCGAGGTGGCGGCGCCGATGTTGATCCCCATGTAGAAGATGTTGAACCCCGCGTCCCGGCGCGGGTCGTCGGCGGCGTAGAGGTTCCCGACCATCGCCGAGATGTTGGGCTTGAAGAACCCGTTGCCGAGGCACAGCAGGGTCAGCCCGCCGTAGAACGTCGTGAGGCTGCGCACCCCGAGCAGGAACAGCCCCGAGGCCATCAGGATCCCGCCGATCAGCACCGCCTTGCGGTACCCGATGAAGCGGTCCGCGATCATCCCCCCGAGGAACGGCGTGAAGTACACGAACGCCAGGTAGGTCCCGTAGACCTCGGCGGCCTGGCCCATCGGCAGCCCGAGGCCGCCCCGCTCGGTGTCGATCGCGTACAGGAACAGGATCCCGACCATCAGGTAGAACGCCAGGCGCTCCCACATCTCGGTGAAGAACAGCGAGTACAGGCCCTTGGGGTGCCCTCTGCCGGTGGAGTTGCTCATGGCCGGGGGTCATACCACAGCACGGCGCGGGACAGGTAGACTCGTCCGGGAACCTTGCTCCCGGAACGGGGGACGAGACGTCCGTGTCGAGCCGGATCTTCCTGGCGCTGCGCACCGCGTTCCACGAGCAGCACAGCCGCGCCCATCGCACGGTCGAGACCGTGGTGTTCCTGCTGATCGGGATCTCGATCGTCCTGCTCGTCGTGGAGCGGATGCCCGGCGTGGAGGGCACCGCCGCCGACGTCTTGATCGCCATCGACCGCGGGATCCTGGCGCTGTTCGCCCTGGAGCTGGCGCTGCGGCTGATCACGGTCCGGCCCCGCTCGCTGACCCTGTTCCCCCACACCACCGGGAGCCGGATCTGGGAGGAGTCCAAGGCGCGGCTGATCTACCTGCTGCAGCCACTGACGCTGGTCGACCTGATCACCGTGCTGACGCTGTTCCCGGGTCTCCGTGCGCTGCGCGCGGTGCGGCTGCTGCGGCTGCTGCGGACGATGAAGTTCTTCCGCTACTTCGACCCGCTGCGCGCCGGCGTCACCGCGGTGCGGGACAACTCCCTGGTCTACACCGTGGCGTTCGGCGTGCTGGCGCTGTCGGTGCTGTTCGGCGGGCTCACGATGTTCTTCGCCGAGGTCGGACAGCCGGGCTCCAAGGTCGAGGATCTGCCCGACGCCCTGTGGTGGGCGCTGGTGACGATCACCACCGTCGGCTACGGCGACGTCACGCCGGCGACGCCCGCCGGCCGGGTCATCGCCAGCATGCTGATGGTGGCGGGGCTGTTCTGCATCGCCACCTTCGCCGGGGTGGTCAGCCACACCCTGATGCAGAACGTGATCTACATCCGCAAGGAGCAGCTACGCATGTCCACCCGGACCGGCCACATCGTGATCTGCGGGTACGACTCGATCACGCTCCCGCTGCTGGAGTCGCTGGTCGAGGAGTTCCCCTCCACCGACGAGCCGATGGTGATCTTCGCCCCCGACCAGCCGGCGGCCGAGCTGCCCGAGCACTTCACCTGGATCCCCGGGGACGCCACCAAGGAGAGCGAGCTGGACAAGGTCCGGCTGCTGCACGCCCGCGCGGTGATCGTCACCGGCCGCAAGGACGGCCGCACCGCCTCGGCGGTGGACGCCGTGACGCTGCTGACGATCTTCACGATCCGCTCGTACATGCGGAAGAAGGACCAGGAGGGGATCAAGCGCAAGGTGCCGCTGCAGGTGGTGGCAGAGATCCTCGACCCCGAGAACGAGGACTTCGCGCTGCGCTCCGGCGCCGACGAGGTGATCCTGACCGCCCGCCTGGGGCTGTCGGTGCTGGCCCACACGGTGGCCGTGCCAGGCACCGGGACGGCGCTGGGGATCGTCGCCGGCAAGCACTCGCAGAACCTGTTCGTCGGCGGGATCCCCTCGGAGCTGCAGCCCGTCCCGGAGACCTTCGGGGGTCTGGTCCGCGCGCTGAAGAAGGAGTTCGACGTGATCGTGCTCGGGCTGCAGGACCCGCACACCGGCGAGGTCACGCTCAACCCCAAGTCGAACCGCAAGATCACGGGCAAGGAGAAGGTGGTCTACCTCGGACCGGACCCGTTCCTCGGGGACGACCCGGGGCAACGCTGGACGCCGGGGCAGCTGTAAGAAGAGAAGAAGTTCTCACGCAAAGGCGCAAAGGCGCAAAGCGAAGACCCCGGAGGTCCCCTTTGCGCCTTTGCGGCTTTGCGTGAGATTTCTTTTTCTGCTTTCCGAGCCTTCAGCCCTCGTCCTCGAGCCGCGCCTGGGCCGCCGCGAGGCGGGCCACCGGGACGCGGTAGGGGGAGCAGCTGACGTAGTCGAGGCCGACGCGGTGGAAGAACCCCACCGAGGTGGGCTCGCCGCCGTGCTCGCCGCAGACGCCGACCTTCAGGTCCCGCTTGGTCTGTCGGCCGCGCTCGGTCGCGATCTGGACCAGCTGGCCGATGCCCTCCTGGTCCAGGACCTGGAACGGGTCGACCGGCAGGATCTGCTCGGTCATCAGCCGCGGCCAGTCGTCCGGGTTGTTGGCGGTGTAGGTCCGCAGGAACTTGCCGGCGTCGTCGCGGCTGTAGCCGAAGCCCATCTGGGTCAGGTCGTTGGTCCCGAACGAGAAGAACTGGGCCTCCTCGGCGATCTGGTCGGCGACCAGGCAGGCCCGCGGGATCTCGA
Organism: uncultured Rickettsiales bacterium; assembly: GCA_964584075.1. Lineage (GTDB taxonomy): Bacteria > Myxococcota_A > UBA796 > UBA9615 > CAYRNR01 > CAZOYV01. The sequence goes on from CAZOYV010000254.1 coordinate 11,040, forward strand.
TCATCGTGCCGACCAGGTAGTCGACCTCGACGCCCTTCTCGGCGAACACCTTGTTGGCGGTGTCCACCACGATCCGCTTCTGGTGCACCATCTCGGCCTTGGTGCCGATCAGCGGGACCATGATCTCGGGCAGCACCTTCACCCCGCGCTGCTGCAGGATGATCGCGGCCTCGAACACCGCGCGGGCCTGCATCTCGGTGATCTCCGGCATCGTGATGCCCAGGCGGCAGCCGCGGTGGCCCAGCATCGGGTTGAACTCGTGGAGCGCCTCGACCTTGGCCTCGATCACCGACGGGGCGACGCCCATCTCCTCGGCCACCTCACGCTGGTTGTCCTCCTCGTGGGGCAGGAACTCGTGCAGCGGCGGGTCCAGCAGCCGGATCGTGACCGGCAGCCCCTCCATCGCCTCGAGGATCCCCACCAAGTCCTCGCGCTGGTACTCCAGCAGCTGGGCCAGCGAGTCCTGCCGCGCCGCCACGTCGTCGGCGAGGATCATCTCGCGGACGTGGACGATCCGGTCGCCGCCGAAGAACATGTGCTCGGTGCGGCACAGCCCGATGCCCTCGGCCCCGAACTGCCGCGCGATGCGCGCGTCGGCCGGCTGATCGGCGTTGGTGCGGATCCCCAGCCGCCGGAACTCGTCGGCCCAGGCCATCACCTTCTCGTAGCGCTGGAACAGGTCCGAGTCCGCGGCCTCCATCTCGCCGGCGAGGACCTGGAGGATCTCCGACGGCTGGACCTCGATGATGCCGGCGTAGACCTCGCCGTCGAAGCCGTCGATGGCGATCTCGTCGCCCTCGTGGAACACCCGCTCGCCCACCGTCATCGTGCGCGCCTTGTAGTCGATGCGCAGTGCGCCGGCGCCGGAGACGCACGGCACGCCCATCCCGCGGGCGACCACCGCCGCATGGCTGGTCATCCCGCCGCGTGCGGTCAGGATCCCCTCGGCGACGGACATCCCGCCGATGTCCTCGGGGCTGGTCTCGACGCGGGTCAGCACCACCTTGCGGCCCTGGGCGACCCACTCCTCGGCGGTGTCGGAGTCCAGCACCAGCTGGCCGCAGGCGCCGCCCGGGGAGGCCTTGTTGCCCGTGGTCAGCAGCCGGCCGTCGGCGGCCGCGGCCTTCTTGGCGTCGGTGCGCAGGATCGGGGCGAACAGCTTGGGCAGCTCGCCGGCGTCGATCTTCATCAACGCCGCGGCGGGCTCGAGCAGCCCCTCGTCGACCATGTCGGTGGCGATCGTGATCGCCGAGAAGATGGTGCGCTTGCCGTTGCGGGTCTGCAGCATCCACAGCTTGCCGTGCTCGATGGTGAACTCCACGTCCTGCATGTCGCGGTAGTGCTGCTCGAGCTTGGTCCGGATCCCATCCAGCTCCGCGTAGACCTCGGGCATCGTCTGCTCCAGCGTCGGCAGCCCGCCGTCGCCCTTGGAGCTGTTGATCATCTGCGGGGTGCGGATCCCGGCGACCACGTCCTCGCCCTGGGCGTTGGGCAGGAACTCGCCGTAGAACAGGTTGCTGCCGTC